>DAIQRO010000194.1:0-4982 GCA_036786155.1 Bacteroidota bacterium | reverse complement strand
GAGAACAATCCTGCAAGAGATTTGCTGACTAGTGTCAACACAGATTACCTTGATCAATTAAGGTACGAAGTTAACACTGTGGCTCTCGGATCCTACGATGAGAATTCAATCTACAATCCATACAACTTCTACATAGAAGAGTTTGAGTTCAATCATCTGCCGAGCATTGCAGCAGTGAGTGACTCCATACTGCGATGGACCGATGGAAAGATCGGACTGCTGGCAAACTATAATTACGATCTGGTATCAGCAAGCATAAGGAGGTATGATGATTTTGTTTTCGATGCCAATGATGTGAAGTATTACCTGGTTGACTATGCAAAGATACGGGGAGTATTCACGAACAGCTATTGCTTCGGAGGATTTTCAATGTCTTCACCCTATCATTCATATCTTCCACCTTCACTCAATGCTGATTACAGTCCCGCCGGCGGGATACTCGGCCATAAAGCTGTATCAATGAAGGCCTATGAAGACACACTTCAGACAGTCATTGACGCGACTCAGCCCGGCTCGCTGAGTTTCAGATACATACTCAGGCTTTCAAACGAGGTGGCAAGCGCTGCCGGAATTCCGTTCTACCATCTGATGCAAACACATTCATGGTGGCATTCTTCGCACAAACTCAAGGAACCGACGAATGAAGAATTGAGCCTTATGGCGAATATGGCGATCTCTTACGGCGCAAAAGGTATAATGTATTTTATGTATGACTCCTTTGGCAGTTTTTCAGCAAGTGAACGGGGTCACTGGGGACGAGGATTGACTGAACCGGCAATACTGCCTGTACACGCTGACCCGAGATACTACAATGCCTACGGTCAACCTAAGTGGGATGCAATTGACGGGATCAGTGAAAGATTAAGTAATTGGTCTGACAACCTTATGCAATTTGAGGATAGTAAGACGCAATCATTTGCGTACAGACTGAGCGAAGAAAGAGATTTGCTGTCTTCCAATACCATGATTAAAGGACTGAACGCTTTCAGGGCATTTGAGTTTGCAAATGATACGCTTCCTGACCTGGCAAATGCAGTCCCTGACCAGTCATCGGAATTGTACCTGCAGGCGGCAACATTTGAAAAGTCAGAACAGACAAATGACCGGTCGAAGTTTTTCTTGATCATTAACAAGAGGTGCTCGCCATTCTTTGATTATACATCTTCGGACAGAATTGGCGGACGAAGAATTGTTACTATAAAATGGAATTCATCGAAGCTGGAAGGATTCAACAACTGGAAACTCATTGACCTCAACAACGACTCCTGCATTAGGATCATTGACAGACGGGATACAAACTTCATGTACCTAGGCGATTTTCTCCCCGGTGAAGGGAGGCTCTATAAACTTGCACCTGTTATGCAGGAGGGCGGAGCACTGGTTGCAGATGAAGATTGCGGAGGATTTGAGATTGAGAGCAGAGGTGAAGTGAATAACAACGGGTATGACATTAACATTGTGCCGAATACAACAATCCTGTTTTCAAACACAAATGCAAGAATAGTAATGGACGGGGGGTCTTTCCATTCAGGAAACAGTTCGGAGAGCTATCCGATCTATCTGAAGGCAAAATCCGGTAGTACGTGGAGAGGTTTGAATCTGGGCAACTGTGAAGAAGTCGAACTGCATCAGACTCACTTCGACGGCGTGTCACCCTATCCCGTTGACAGCACCTATGCTGTTGAACTTACCGACTGCAGCAGCATCAATATTTCCAATTGCGTTTTCTCCGCTTCGTCAACCGGAAAGACAGGCTCACTTCTGATCGCTTACACATCTCAGGGAGATCCAGAAGATGTTTACATCTCGAGCAATACTTTCAACCTCAACACCGGCTCAATGGCCGCCGTATCGGTCATTGCAACGGGCTATGACGAGGTTCCGATGCTGTTGGAATGGAATGAGTTTGAATCATGCCCGGATAATAACACGCTTGCAATACTCCTGAGCAACGTCACAGGCGGAGCAATAAAAGAAAACAACTTCACGGGATATGATAAGACTGTGTTCATGCTTGGCTCATCAATTGACTTCTACGGCAACTATGTTATCGGAAGCGATCAAAGCTCAATAGGAATAGTTCAGTATTCGGCATCCAATGCAAACCTTTCAGCATCGGGTGAAATGTTCACCGGGGGATACAACTCAATTACTGCTGAAGGACAAACTGCAAAATGTATTCAGCTTTCAAATTCATATCTTTTGATTGACGAAGGATACAACATCTTCCGGCTCGAAGACTCGCAGACAAACAACTACCAACTCGAAGGAACGATCCCGAATGACATCGGCGAAGATCCGTATCCGGCAGAGAACAACTGCTTTCAGATCGGCAGCGGGCTTCTTGTAAAGCACAACTTAAGATGGATAGACGAATCTCCAATCAATCTTGACACGGTACCTTCGGGCTGTAATTCAGAGAGGCCGGAGAACATGATGGTCTTTGACCTAGGCAACGGAGTATCGGATACGATACATTATTCAACGGGAGGGTCAGGTTCGGGAGCAGGGAAGAGCAATTTCAAATTACAAATTAGAAATTACAAATATGGAGAAGCTTCAGGAGCGGGTTCAATTTCTGAAGCAACGACATTAGGAACTTTGAGCGATTCGCTATCAATCAATCTCAGAAAGCGAAACTATGAAAGAGTATCCGCACTGTGCAGGGAGATGCTGACCGATTATGCAGACAGCGTTAATGATGCAAGCTTTATCTCAAAGTTGTATCTCGCCGAATTAAAACAAGACATAAATCAAATCAGAATGTCCGAGCTGAAATCATTTCTTGAATCGTACATCCTAAACAACCCTGAAAAGGAAATGATGATCCGTCAGGCATTTTACTTCATTCAAAAATGCAAAGTCTCACTCGGTCTTTATGAATCGGCCATGACGGGCTTTCAGCAGATCATCAATCAGTTTCCATACAGTTACGAGGGCTTGCTTGCAAGCTGGGACTATGCCGCAACAAGCCTGCTAAACTCACAAGTCGGTTCGGGCGGAGGCGAAAGAAGCAAGTATGATCATGATTTGCCGGGGGAAGGAGTGATCAGTTACATTGATGATCCTAATGATTTTTACGACAGCAGGAAGTTCTCAAATGATGACAGGAAAACTCTCAACGAAAATCTCACCAATTCATCTTTAAATCAGGTGAATAAACAAACACGCGAGATGAAGTCACTTGAAGAGAAGGTTACTAAGAATGAAGCATCAAACAGCGAGAAGAAGAAGTACCTGGAAATGAGAGCGCTGAAGGATGTTGTAAAGACAAGAAAGCCGGAAACAGTGGAAATGCATCTTTTAATGATCACGGATGATCTGAGCAGGATAATGAAGTCCACTGGAGGCAATGTATCAGATAAGTTTGAGCAAAACATTCTTCCCACTGAATTTGCATTACACCAGAACTATCCGAATCCGTTCAATCCGTCAACAAAGATTACCTTCGATCTTCCGCGTGATTCAAGGGTGACTCTGATTGTTTATGACTTAATCGGAAGAGAAGTGACAAGGATTCTAAGTAATGAGTTGAAAGCAGCGGGAAGTTACACTTACGACTTTAACGGAGCATCGCTGTCAAGCGGAGTGTATTTCTGCCGGATTCAGGCAGGAGCATTTGTCGGGACAAAACGCATGGTCTTGGTGAAGTGATTCTCACAGATGAAAAGTTAAATTCAAAACAGTCATGAGCGCAGAAAAGAAAGCGGCAGCAGGAAGATGCATTACGGGAATACTCTGGTTTTTCAGCATCTTCATATTCATCAATGCGTTCAACTTTCAGCACAATCCGCCGAGGGGATGGTACAGGCAGTTCCTGCCTGATATTGGCAATGCGCCTATTCTTGAAGTTGATTTTCTGGATTCTCTGAACGGTTATGCCAAGACCGGAGCAAACTCGGCAGGTGTGTCTTACTTGCTTAAGACAACCACAGGCGGTGACGACTGGACAATAGCAAGGCTTGATTCTCATAGCAGTTCAAGTGGACTCATGAAGTTTCTCAACAAAGATTCCGGGTTTATAGTGGTGAACCGGACAATACCGTCTGCTTCTGACCTATTCAGAACAACCGACGGAGGAACAACATGGGACAGCTTAAGACGGCCGGCGACATTTTTTACGTATAATGGTATCAGCGTTTTATCGTTGAACGAGATTTGGGTTGTGTGCACCAGCATTTTTACAGGTGCCGTTTGGCGCAGCCTTGACGGCGGCCAGAGCTGGCAGAGGATGCTTGCGCCGCTGGTGACTAACAATCCGGACAGAATACACATGGTTAATTCAAGGATTGGCTTTATCAGCGACGGGAATGACATTCATTCATATGTGAAAAAAACTACAGACGGAGGAATGAGTTGGAATACTGTTTCCGGCATTAATGGTTGGACTAAGATTTACTTCAAAGATTCATTGGCCGGTTGGAAATCTTTTCAATATGATTTACTAAGTACAGCTGATGGTGGTCATAGTTGGAAAGTCATATTTAATGCACAATACGGAAATCCGGATGTAAGTATATCTTCCTTTTCCATAGTAGATGACAAAATCATTTGGGGAGTAGATTCAGATGCAAACATTTTATTCCCAAATAATCAGTACAGAGGTGTGATATTAAAGACGACAAATGCAGGATTAAACTGGGGGTATCAGCTTCCAGATACATCATTTAGAATGCCGTTTTTTGTATTTTGCGACTTTGTCAATTCGAAAGCAGGATGGGCTTACAATTCTGTTCATACCATTACTGGAGGAGATACCATTACATATCCCCTTACATCTATTTCGGAGGAATCGACTTACGAACTGACGGGCTATCAGCTGCATCAAAACTTCCCCAACCCCTTCAACCCAACCACAACCATCAGGTTCGATGTAAGCACCTCCGGCAACGTTTCGCTGAAAGTGTTTGATGTGCTGGGGAGAGAAGTTGCAGTGCTTGCGGATGAATACCTGCGCGCGGGAAGTTATGAGCGGGTGTTTG
>DAIQRO010000193.1:4929-5391 GCA_036786155.1 Bacteroidota bacterium | reverse complement strand
TAGTTTGTTCCAACTCAAGAAGCAAATGCATTACAGAGCTGATCAGTTAATGCATCAACCGTAATCGAAAGGAGGATATAGAAATGCTCAGTGTTACAAGAGCTTTGATGATTGCAGTACTCCTTCTCACCTCATCTTCTGCATATTCAAACGGTGTCGGTGTTGTAAACGCATCCACCGGCATATATCTTAAACTAACCTCATCCAACATTGAAACTTCCGTCGAGATGCAGGTTTGTGTTACAAAAGCAACTCAGTACTTTCTGAACAACTTAGGTTCTAACCGGATAGTCTCGTACGCTTTCCCTCTTCCCGACGGTGCAAGCGCGACTGAGCTGAAATGGAAACTTGACGGCATCTGGCATACTGCGCCGATCTCACCGAATCCGCAGGATACTTCACTTCCCGGCGGTACGATGAATCAGAACCTGAGGAATTACCTTGGCGCAAAGCCGCTTTTCT
>DAIQRO010000193.1:0-4919 GCA_036786155.1 Bacteroidota bacterium | reverse complement strand
GCTGATCGTACAGCTAACTTACGTACAGTTGCTGAAGTATGACTTCGGGAGCGTGTATTTCGAATATCCGAATGATTACCGGCTCATACAAAACCAGACAATAGAGGCACAGGAGTTTACATTCACGCTTACGTCCCAAAGGACCATAGACAGCATCAGGCTCGTCAGCTCCAATCCTCTGATCTCGATCTCCAACAATGGTAACGTGGCGAGTATTGTGAGCAATCAGTACACAGCCGTGCCATCTGTGAATTACAAGGTCAAGTACTCGCTGAACCTGAATCAGCTCGGACTGTACAGTTATTCAACCAGGATACCTGACAATCAGCTTCCTGATTCCCTTGGCGGATTTTTTCTGTTCATAGCTGAACCAAATCCCGGAAGTTCGGGTGATGTGATTAAGAAAGTCTTCACGCTTATACTTGACCGCTCGGGGAGCATGTCGGGAACAAAGATAGTCCAAGCAAAGAACTCTGCGACTTTCATCATCAACAATCTGAATCAGGGTGATAAGTTCAACATTGTTGATTTTGAAACGAACGTGTATGCTTTCCGCAATAGGCATGTGCTTTACAATGCTCAGACTCGCGACTCGGCCTTGCTTTATGTACAGAACATAAGCGCTGGCGGATTGACCAACATTTCCGGAGCATTCTCAACCGCCGTTCCTCATTTCAATATTGCAAATGACAGCACGGCAAACATCATCATATTCCTGACAGACGGACTGCCCACGACAGGCATAACCGAAAGGACCGCTCTGCTGAATCATATCAGAACTCTTATACAGTCAACCGAGACAATGATATATCTTTATTCGTTTGGGATCGGAACAGATGTTGACCAGCAGCTGCTGACTCTGATGTCCGCCCAAAACAACGGATTCGCGGAGTTTCTTCTGAACGATCAGGTGGAAGCAAGGATCACGAATTTCTATTTGAGGATAAGGAATCCTGTCTTGCTGAGTCCGTCGGTTTCATTCTCATCACCGTTAATAAGCAATGTCTATCCGAATCCCCTGCCGAATCTTTACATCGGCCAGCAGATGATTGTGAGCGGTAGGTACACCGAGTCGGGTCCGCTGACTGTTGTCCTTTCCGGAAGGGCGTTCAATCATCCTGTTTCATATAATTATTCATTCAACAGGATAGACACGCCTGATGTACGTTATCAGTTTCTCACAAAGATCTGGGCAAAGCAGAAAATTGAAAACCTTCTGGTCTTATATTACAGCCTGAATCCGAATTCTCCCGAGGCCATTGCACTCAAACAGCAGATAATCGCTCTCAGCATAGCTTACGGTGTGATCAGCCCATTCACGAGCTTCGGGCCTCCAACGAGCGTAAGCAACAGCGAAGCCGAGTATGAACTGAGTCAGGAAGAGCTGTCCTTTGCAGGCAATTACAAGCTGACCGGAAACTATCCGAATCCTTTCAATCCTTCTACGGTGATCTCATTTATTGTGAAGGAGACAACTTCGCCGAAGGCAGTGATCAGGATTTATAATTCGCTTGGTGTACTTGTGGATGTGATAGAAGCAAAGCTCAGCGGAAGCGGTCGCTACAGCATAACATGGAACGCCGCCCGATACTCAACCGGAGTATATTTTTACTCGGTTGATTTTGGAGATGAAGTTCTGTTTTCAAAAATGCTGTTGATCAAGTAACACATGCGGAAAAGCGAGACTAAAAAAGCAGAAAGGAATATTCCTTTCTGCTTTTCAGTTTTCTGCTATGAGTTTCCTTTCAGACCGGCTCTACTGATCTTCCAGTTCCATATTCAGCACTCTGATGAGTGAATCCGCGATCCTGTCAAGAAGTTCATACTCAATTGTGAGCGGTGGCAGAAGCCGCAAGACCGTCATTCCTCCGGGCAGTACAAGAATGCCTTCCTCCATGAGTTTGAGTATGTAAGGTTTCGGCTTCTTCCGAAGTTCGATGCCTATCATCAGTCCCAAATGCCTGATCTCCCTTACCATCTTAAGCTCAACTACCTTCAGTTTCTTCATCAGGTATTCACCTTTTTGCGCGGCTTGTTCGGCCAGCCGGTTCTTCTCCATGAACTCAATCGCCGCAAGCGATGCCGCACATGCAAGTGCATTTCCTCCGAATGTCGTTCCGTGCTTGCCGACAGGAATATTGACTTTATCCGAACAGAGAACCGCGCCCATAGGGATGCCGCCCGCTATTGCCTTTGCAAGGCAAAGAATGTCGGGCTCCAGATCCAGATGTTCGCATGCAAACATCTTTCCGGTTCTGCAAAACCCTGACTGCACCTCATCAATTATCAGCAGAATATTTTTCTCATCGCAGATCCTTCTGACCATTTCAAAAAATTCCTTTGAGCCGATGTTGATCCCGCCTTCACCCTGCACCACTTCCAGCAGGACTGCCGCTGTGTCATCGGTCAGTTTCTCCACAAGCTTCTCAAAGTTGTTGAAGGGTACATGCGTGAATCCGGGAAGAAGCGGGCCGAAACCCTCCCGGTATTCCTGCTTCGCAGTCGCTGACAATGCTCCGTAGGTCCTTCCGTGAAATGCCTTCATGGCGCAGACAATTTCCGTCTTTCCGGTTACAAGCCTCGCAAATTTCAGAGCTGCTTCTATTGCTTCCGTGCCTGAATTGCAGAGGAATACCTTTTTGATGTTGGGCGGCGCAATAGACACAAGCTTCTCCATAAGCAATGCCCTCTTGTCATTGTAGAATATTCCCGGCACTGTAATGATCTTTCCCGCCTGTTCATAAATCGCTTCAGCCACCTCACGATTGGCATGTCCGATGTTTGCCACACCGTTGCCCGCAACACAGTCAATATACTCCTTGCCGTTTTCATCCGTGATCACTGCATTCCTGCCACTCACTGCAACTATGTCTCTCTTCGGATAGACATTGAGCTCGTATCTGTCCTGAATGATCTTTGTTTCCGTCATTTTATGATTGTCCCCTTTCCTTCAAGCGCATCCTTTACGGGATCTTCCGTTCTGCCGTCGCTTATGATTACTTCCGCCGCGCCGAATTCAAATAGCTTCCTAAGTGCGAGCATCTTTCTCTTCATTCTTCCTTCCACCTGTTCTTCTCTTCTCAGCAGGTCGGCTTTGGGTATTTCCTTTACAAGACTTTCACCGTCATCTTTATTGTCAAGAAATCCCGCCGCTTCGATGAACTGAATGATCTTATCGGCCTTCAGTTCCTTCTGAAGAACATTGACTATGTCGTCATTTTCGGAATTGATCGCAAAATTGTTCTCATCTATGATCGGAACACAAAGCACCGGAGTGTAACCGTTGTCAAGCAAGAGGTTTATCAAAGCAGTATTGACAGACGCCGGCTTCCCCGAATTGTCCCTCACGATCTTCATCTTCCCGCCTTCCCTCACGCGTATGCCCTGATTCCTTTTTCCCGTAACAACTTTGCCGTCAAGCCCCGACAGCCCCACCGCATTTATTCCGTTGCGTTGGCAAAGTTCCACAATCCTCTTGTTCCTTAATCCCGAATATGCCATCATCAGCACATCTATAGCTTCATCATCCGAATAAACGCTGGTATATCCCGAAGCTGAAGTCAGCGTTTTCTTCTGCATCCCGAGCCGTTCAACCAAAGCATCGCGAAGATGATTCGCTCCGTGCACAATCTGGAACTTCTCCGTCATCTCCGACAGTCCTTTGATTATTCCCGGCAGATTGATGTCTTTTCCTCCGCCTATTTTGATTATCATCATCAGAAAGTCATTAAAGTATTGTTTGGAATTGCCAAAGGATTCAATTGTGAGGGGATCTTCTCCGAACAAATTATAAGATCCTGCTCTGCAGTATAAGTCAGTGTGAAATAATTCTCATCTTCATTGAAAAGGGTATAGACATAAGCCTTGCCGGCATCTGCAATTATGAAGTTCATCGCCCTGATGTATTTCGTCCTCTTTCGGATCACATCCACCGCCTTCCCGATTGCTTCTTTCATATCACCTTTATAAAACCTTTTGACGTAATTGAAGATCTTTTCAGCTCCTATCCGGCCTTCTGCATTTATTCTCACGCCCCTCAGCTCACCGTTGAATACAAAAGTGAACCTCTCGTCGTTAAACGGCATATTGTTCTCAACTTCGATCCCTTCATCCCTGAATGCGCTCCTTGCGTGGGCAACCAGCAATTTAGTTTTCGGAAATTCGCCAAGGTCGTCCTGCCAGACGGGAAGTATGTTTCTGTAATGCTTCCATTCATTTCCCGCGAGTGCTGAGCATCCCCAGCCATGGCCCTGATACTCTTTGCTGTTCCTGCAGATGAGTGCGAACTGCGAGAGATAAATTTCAGGAGAAAATTCTTCCTGCGACCTAACGAGGAGTATCCTG
This sequence comes from Bacteroidota bacterium, assembly GCA_036786155.1. Classification (GTDB taxonomy): domain Bacteria; phylum Bacteroidota; class Ignavibacteria; order Tepidaquicellales; family Tepidaquicellaceae; genus JADJAH01. The sequence continues at coordinate 575 of DAIQRO010000193.1, read as the reverse complement.
CACATATATTTTCAGACGGGATGAAGGCCGGTGAATTCAAGGCCGGTTGTTTCTTCAAGGCCGTTCATGATATTGAATGCCTGAAGAGCTTGTCCCGCGGCGCCTTTCATAAGATTGTCTATTGCGCTGATCACCACAAGCCTGCGGGAATTCCTGTCCTTCTCAAATCCTATGTCGCAGTAATTTGTGCCGGCAAGAAGTTTGGGTTCAGGATATCGGTAGATTCCGTCACTCTCTTTTACGATCCTGATGAAGGGCTCGGCCGAATATTCCTTTCTGTAAACTTTCCATATATCCTTTTCATCCATTTCTTCGTTTAGGAACACATGACATGTAGCAAGCACTCCTCTTACCATGTCAATGGAAGTTGCGGAGAAACTGATCTCCGTTTCTTTTCCGAAACTGAGTTCCTGAAGCATTTCGGCAGTGTGCCTGTGTCCGGTGGGCATGAATGACCTTACACACCCGGCTCTTTCGGGATGATGTGATCCGGCTTTCGGCTCGTTGCCCGCTTCGCTTGATCCTTCCTTCACCTGAACCAGTGTCCGCTTTGTGTGAACAAGGCCGTTCCTGTT
>DAIQRO010000192.1:0-5404 GCA_036786155.1 Bacteroidota bacterium | reverse complement strand
GCTGAACAATCTTGACTCCTCAATCAAGCGGGACTAGTTTTGTTTTGTTTTCAGTTCATTTCTACTACATCAACACCGGATGGGCTGTGGGATATGTCGGTACAATTCTCAGGACCACAAGCGGCGGAACAATTTGGACTCCGCAAACAAGCGGTACAAGTTATGACTTGCATTCAGTTCATTTTACAGATAACAACATCGGCTTGGCTGTGGGAGATTGGGGCACAATTCTTAAGACAACCGCCGGCGGCGAACCTGTGAGTGTCTGGAGCATTTCAACTGAAACACCGGCGGCTTACAGGCTCAGTCATAATTATCCCAACCCGTTCAATCCCATTACAACAATTGCCTACGGCATTCCGCAATCAGGCAATGTTACGCTGAAAATATTCGACATGGCGGGACGAGAAGTCAGAACGCTCGTGAATGAATACAAAGATGCCGGCTACTATGTTGTTAACTTCAATGGCAGTTCGCTTGCATCGGGAACGTACATCTACCGAATTGAGAGCGGCAGGTTTGTTTCGGCGAAGAAGATGATCTTGCTGAAATAACGACAAGTGTCGTACCTGTAAGTGATTACGAATATGATGCATCGCAACAATGCACAAACCCCCGGTGGATAAGCGGGGGTTTGTTATTTATGTTGGACAACTTATGCCTCTCGTAAACTACGCTTCATTAACTGTCGTCAATCAGAATATACGTGTGATTCTACTTAGTCATTTGTGGAAGAAATGTCCAATGAACTCTCGGTTGCGAATCTCCATGAATTCAGTCCGGTAAAGTTCGAGCCACTGTAATCTCCGCGCAAACTATGCCTGTACAGTAGTATGAGTTTTATCAATGTCCTGAAATCAATAACTTGCGCAACATGAAAATGAAACAGTTTGCTTACCTGCTTCTTGTTCTTCTGATGTGTTCATGCAATCCGATGAAGAAGAATGCGATGAAGGACCGTGCAGATGACATTAAGGAAGCCGTAATAACAGAGAACGGTGACGGGATCTTTCTCGTCTTAAAGGAAGAAGTCTTTCAGGCGGTTTCCAAATCTGATCAGGGTGGATTCAGAAGGATTTCGGGATATACCGAAGACAGGATATCAAGTTACGACATCAATACCGGCGCTTTGGTAAAGAGAATTGTCTTAGGCGAAAGGGAAGAGAACGAATGCACATTTCTCGGTGAAACTAACGGCATGCTGTGGTACAAGAGTGTTAACAAAGAAATCGGCGTTCACGCCAAAGATCCGAAAACGCTTGGCGTATCAGTAACCCAGGAAAGCATTGTGAATGCAAATCCGTTCCTTGCAAACAATCTGAGCATGCCGGAATGGAACAACATTAAGAAATACTACGGTTTCGACGTACTGAAGTTGATGCCGATGGTGTCAGTCAATGCAGGATATGTGTATTACATCGATCCGGTTTCCCTTAAGGCGGAGAAGACACAGGAATCTGTGAAAGACTTTGAATTCGACAACACATGCATTTCCACTTCCATGAACATTGACGCAAATACCAGCATTAGTCTGCGGGGAAATCCCAGAAACAGTTTGTATTTCCGCAACAAGGAACTGAATGAACCATCTTTTCTCGACGGCAACTTTCTCAAAAGTTCGAACATAATCTACGGAACCGGAATCAACTCAGGTTTCCTTGCGCCGTTAAGGGAAAAGATAGAATCTTACAGCAGGCAGATCGATTCACTTAACAATGCTCTCGAAGGAACCGGTTCAAACTCCGCAGACAGGCAAAGCGGCACTTCTCTGAGGAACACCAGCATTTACATGAAGAGAAACATTGAGAATCTTACTGACAGAAGGAAGCAGGCAGAAGACGAGATAGAACGCTACAGCGACGACAGGCTTTTTGATATCATAACTGATGACGGCGGAGTATTTGTTATGAGCAGGACTGACGTGTCAGATACTGCGAGAGTGGTCATCTCCAAGGTCAGTCTGGGGGAAGACACCACAGCCGCGCTTGCCTGGCAGACGAAGCTGAGCAATGTTTACAGTGAGCCTGACAAAGGATTTGACAAGTCTGCATTTGAATTTGTCTTTTCAAAGGGCGATCCGGATCTGAACACAATGAGGGCGCTGTATTACAGGAGCAGGCTCATTTTCATCTTCATGCTGACTGCTACATGCATAGACACAGACACAGGAAAGATCTTATGGACCATTGATCTTTAGAAATGCAGGCCACCCTCGCCATCTGAATGTATTATGTGCTCGTTGCCAAACTCCGTTTGGCAATGCACTTGCTCCCGAAGCTCTGCTTCAGCTCCGGTGTGAAATCAACCGTTCCCGATCACTCCCCGCGTTCCCGCACCGCTCGTTCGCTCTGTGGTGGCAGGACTTTCGTCCTGCCACATTTGTTGTTACGGCAGGACTTTCGTCCTGCCGTATTCACCGCTCGTTGCCAAACTCTGTTTGGCAACGCACATGCCCCCGAACCTCTGCTTCAGTACAACAAAATAGCTGACTTGCGGAATGCAAATTGCAATAGGCGGCAAACAAATTTGCATTTAAATTCCGATGCCCGACTCCAATCTTATTTACAAACGAAAGCAGTACGGACCGGCTGTACGCTTTCAATAAAAATCCTCCTTTGCCTCCCGCAAATAGTGGGTGCAGAAGCCGCAGAGTCTTCGCAGTGTCACGCGACTAAGTGCAATGTATTCAGCATTCAATCTCAGCCGCAAAGAACTCTTCGGAACGTACTTACATAGCGCCATGCTGTTTGCGGCGTTACTCAGAGAAGATGAACTGTTCTTTTGACAGACGTCAAATTCATAAGACTCAATTGTTAAAATCCTAAAATTCATAATGTCATGAAAAGATTTTTTGATTTCAGGCACTGTCTTTTACTCAACTCTTGCTTTCTTTTCTGTCTTACATTCTCAAATTGCTCGAAAGATAATTCTGACCTTGGACTTTCTTATGTGAAAGATCCGGATACCAATAAGGTCATGCAGACGAACTTTGGGGTCATACCGGTCAATCAGTTTGTCATTATCATGGATGAAGACTATGACAAATCAGATGCAGATGAAATTGCGCAGAAGTATGGAGGCTCTGTTGTTGGCGAAGTGGAATATGTCAATCTATATCAGATTGAAACAGCATTTTCTACGGAAGAAGAATTAAGAAAAGCCCTCAACGAAGTTTCCGGGAAGGAAGGAGTCATTCAGGCAGTCATAAACGGGGATGTATATCTGAGAACAGAAGAATATTTGTCCTGCGATCCGCTTGATGATCCTGTTTATAAAAATGTGAAAGCTTCAATGGCTTTTGATATGATGAATCTGAAGGATGCATGGAAATACATAAAAGCCGGCGGGATTGAATTGTCTGAAGTGAAAGTCGGGGTAATTGATGATGGAATCTATTCAACTTCCCGGGAAATTTATGTGAAAGGAAACAATGAATTTGAAGATGATGTGAAGGGCAGAGAATCATCCGGTATGGTGAGTAGATCAGAAATATCGGTCACGACAGAGCAGGAAGGACTTTCGGAAGGACGAGCAGGGCATTCCAACAGAGTAATTGGCATTATTGCCGCTAACAATAAGAACGGTGGATTGTCGGGCGTTGCTTCAGTGCTTGGGAACAAGCTGAAGGTAACACATATGGGATCAATTAAGTCGGGGAATGTAGAAGAAGCGGCAACTGATACAAGCGACATTACTCAGTTTCACAGCAAGGGGAAATCATATTTTTGCACTATCTTGGCAGATCTGAAAAAACAAGTAGAGCAAAAATCGAAAGTGATCAACTGTTCTTTTGGTACCACATCTTATAAAGACAAAGATGTAGCCAAAGCATTCAGGAGATTTCTTGACAAGATGGCAGTTGAACATCCCGATGTGGTTTTTGTAGCAGCTGGAGGCAATGACAATCATGAATTGACAGGTGACGATGATTTCTGGGGTTCCAAATCACCAAATCTCATTACGGTAGGTGCTGTTAAAGAAGATGGATCAAAGGCAAACTTCTCCAATTATGCCGGGCCGGACGGTGAAATTACAATATCCACTTATGAAGCGACTGCAACTGAAATGGGTATTGAATCTGCAACAAGCTTTTGTGCCCCTCAGGTTACAGGTGTCGTTGCACTGTTGAAATCACTTAATCCCGGTTTATCAGCGAACGAGATAAAGGAAATTCTTAAGAGGACAGCCACAAAAGAAATTAACGGAAAGAAGATTGACACTAACATAGGCGGGGGGCATCTCAATGCTTCCGAAGCAGTTCTTGAAGTCATTAATGATGTAAGAAAGAAGAAGGGATTGAAGCCGCTGACAAAACAGCATTTGATTGATCTTGCAACCATTGAATTAGTTGCGACAGGCGGGCCTGAGGATTTCACAGTAACTGCAACCGTTAAGGCAGTCAGCGATAAAGGTACAACTCTTGAAATTGAAGTTGGCGGTTCCAATTTTGCTTTGAAAGGAGACCATGCAAAGACATTAAGCGACGCAGGCTCGGTATCCTGGGATCTTTCTCTCGGTAAAGGCTCCGGAGGAGTTACCGTGAAAGTGAAGCGGCTTGATACGGACGGATGCGGAATTGTAATACTCGGCGGTGAGCTCAAAACGGAAGACCTTGTCGGCGAGTGGACTGGTACTCTCACTCCCGCAGGCTGGTCTGCTTCGAACGACATGATCAGGCAGAGGTCTGCAGGAGTAATTGAAGCTACGATAGGAAAGCCGAAATCACTTACTTTCAATATCACACTCATAGATGAAGCATCAGTCGGGATTGCTCTTCATGTAGCAGGAGGAACACCCATATCAGCACAGAGATTTTCTTTTGAGAAAGGGAAATTGCATTCTGAATTCTTTGCGCAGAAGAATAACTTTGTATATGATGCAGCAGTTGATCAGCAGGGGAAGAAACTGGTCTTAACCGGATTCTGGAGCATGATCAATAGTGCGGTTTCGATGAACGGCAGTTGGGAGGGATCCTTAGAAAAGAAGTAAACGCTTGAATCAAGAACATAAAGTGTCTGCTTAATTCATCGGTCCCTATACGGGAACTGTCGGGCCTGTCCGCGGATCGAAGTGGCTTCTGCTAATACTTAATTGCATGCTATTGTGCTATCACAATTTATCACACTATTGACGGGCGGGCCTGCCCGTCCTTTGGGAAATTCATGTTCAAGTATCGTTGCAGGCGGGCCTGCCCGCCCTCTCTGCAATTCCATGTTTTAGTACTATAGCAGGCGGGCCTGCCCGCCCTCTCTACAATTCCATGTTTTAGTACTACAGCAGGCGGGCCTTCCCGCTTTCTCTACAATTCCATGTTTTAATACTACAGCAGGCGGGCCTGCCCGTCCTTTTGGAAATTCATGTTCAAGTATCGTTGCAGGCGGGCCTGCCCGCCCTCTCTGCAATT
>DAIQRO010000016.1:0-29168 GCA_036786155.1 Bacteroidota bacterium | reverse complement strand
TATGAGCGCGAGCATCCGGGCACATTCAGACTTGATGACAAAAAATATTTCTTCAGGGAGCATAAACTTGAGAAGGACGACAGCGGAAAGTTCGGCCTTGCGGAAGCGGCGGAAAACGAAACGGGCCTCTTCACTTCCTATGAAAAAGACGGGAAGTTCGTTTCCTTTTACGGCGACAATCATCCCGACTTTGCAGGCAATGTGGTGAAAGCAATGGCTTCGGCGCGCTACGGGTATGAGATAGTTGCGGGATTGTTTGCGGAGGAGACAAAGGATCTTGCGGGTGATCTCAGGTCGGTTTCTGCAAGGGAAAGAAAATTCTCCGAGCTTGTGAAGAACCTTGACGACCTGCTGATCGCAACAGTGCACAGAGTGGAGAAGCTCACACCAACAATTGTTGAGGTTGTGATCCATGCTCCGCTTGCGGCGAACAAGTTCAGGCCGGGGCAATTTTACCGGCTTCAGAACTACGAGCTCACCGCGCCTTCAAAGAGGGGATCCAAGCTGACGATGGAAGGCATGGCTATGACCGGCGCATGGACAGATGTTGAGAAGGGATTGCTTTCTGTGATCGTGCTTGAGATGGGAGTTTCATCGAGGCTTTCGGAAATTCTTAAACCCGGAGAGAGGGTGGTGCTCATGGGACCCACCGGCGCACCGACCACAATTCCCGAAAATGAATCCGTGATACTTGCCGGCGGCGGGCTCGGTAATGCCGTACTGTTCTCGATCGCCGCGGCGCTGAAGAAGAGGAACAACAAGGTAGTGTACTTTGCAGGATACAAGGATTCGAAGGATGTGTTCAAGATGGATGATGTGGAAGCGGGCGCAGACCAGGTGGTGTGGAGCAATGACACAGGCGAAGTGATAATGCCGAGGCGACCGCAGGATTGTTCGTTCAAGGGAAACATTGTGGAAGCGATGAAAGCATATTCGGACGGATTGCTGTGCAGTCCTCTTGTTGATTTCTCCGAAGTGAGCAGGATCATCACGATCGGAAGCGACAGGATGATGAACGCGGTGAAAGCCGCAAGGCACACCTTGTTCAAGGACAAGTTCGGAAAGCATGCAGGCATAGGCAGTATCAATTCACCGATGCAGTGCATGATGAAAGAGATCTGCGCGCAATGCCTGCAAAGGCATGTCGATCCCGAAACGGGAAAGGAGAGTTTTGTATTCACCTGTTTCAATCAGGATCAGGACCTTGACAAGGTTGATTTTGACAACCTGCATCAGAGACTTAAGCAGAACTCCGTTCTCGAGAAACTCGCCAATTTATACCTCACGCTTCTCCTTTCGGGAAGTCCGGCAAACACGGCACCGGCAGGCGAAGGAGTGAGCATCATGGAGGGGCATTAGAGTCCGCCCCGACTGCCCGTCAATATGACAAAAATTCGTCGGGTTGAAACATCCTTCTCGACTAAACTTACTATTTTGGCATCCTGAACAAGTGAGGACGCGAAGCGGACGAACGCAGTGCCTGCCCGCAGAGAGTGCGACTGTTGTAGCGCTACAGGCAGGCGGGAAGGATCTCTCTCTGCCGGTGAATCAGAATCTTGGAGACAGACTTCATGACCAGTCTTATAGATCCTTCGCGGCGCCCAAAGAGCGGGCTTGCTCAGGATGACAAAAATTGGCTTGGCTGAAACATTACTCTCTACTAAACTTCTTTGTTTGGCATCCTGAACAAGTGCGTTCGCGCAGCGAACGAACGCAGTGAAGGATATCTCTCTTTGCCGGAGAATCAGAATCGCGGAGACAGACTTTATACCCGTTCTTAAAGATCCCTTCCGCCTGCACTACTACAACTACAGCAATTCAGCGGGCAAGCACTGCCCGCCCGTAAGAGCCAACCTCATTTCTCCGTTTCCACTGAACATTATTTACCATATATTATTATGGTATGGAAACGATCAGCTCAACATTCTTCATTCCTCGCGAAGGCGATGACTTCAGCAAACTCTACAAGCGTGTCCGCATAATGCCGCTCTATTCATTTCCTCATCTGAAGGATATGAATCTCCGGCTCAAGTCAAACATCGGGAAGTTCTTTGTGCATATAGACTTCGACGCATTCTTTGCACAGGTGGAACAGCGCGACAATCCAAAGCTCCGGGGAAAGGCGGTCTCCGTAGGCGGCACAGGCGGCAACAGAGGCATTGTAATGACGGCATCGTACGAGGCAAGGGCAAGAGGGGTGGGGACTGGCATGTCTGTAGTTGAGGCACGGAAACTCTGCCCCGAGCTGATCTCGCTTCCATGCTACGGCCCGAAGTATGAAAGCATAATGGCCGCCCTTCAGGAGATGCTGAAGAAGTATGTTCCCGGAGATTGCATCGAGCAGTACAGCATTGACGAGTGCTTTGTTGATCTCTCGCCGGTGGTGAAGAATTTCTTCGAAGCGGTCAGCGTGGCGCACAGCATAAAGTCCGAGATCCGCAAACTCGAGAACCTCACCGCCTCCATGGGAATCTCATATAACAAAACATTTGCCAAACTCGCCACCAAGCTCATGAAACCTGACGGCATGACTGTGATCACAAAAGAGAACGAAAAGAAGATACATTCGATGCCTGTCTCCAAGCTGTGGGGCGTGGGGAGGAGGAATGAGCTGAGGATGCTGGTTAACGGAATAAGGACGATCGGCGACCTTTCAAAGGCGCCGTTCGGCCTTCTCCGGAAGGAGTTCGGGATAAACGGGATCGTATTCGGACGGCTCGCGCGCGGCGAAGATACATCGGGAATCTTCAGGAAGGAGAGGAAAGAGAAATCGCTCAATCACTTTCACACTCTGAGCGAGCCGCTATATAAAAAAGATGACGTGCACAATGAGATACGCCGCATCGGCGAATATATCTGCCGGAAGTTGCGGCACAAACAGCTTGTTGCCGGCTATCTTTATCTTGCACTGCGTTTTGAGGATCTCACTTATACTTCCGGCGCGCTCAAGCTCAGTCAGTACACAAATGACGACAGAGAAATATGCAGAGCCGCAATGGAGATATTCAAGAGAATGCGAAAACCGGGTGTAATGCTGAAAGGCAGGCAGTTTGGCATGGGCGTATTTGACCTTCACCTTGATACGCACACAGTAAACCTCAGCCTCTTTGAAAAGACAAATCCGATGCCTTTCGAAGCGCTTGACAGGCTCAAGGCAAAGTTCGGTGAAGGCGTTATAAGAGTGGGCATATGACAGCCGCAATTTCGTAATCGGGCTTTTCGGTTGTGATTGCTAAGCTTCGAATACACCAATAACATCTTTCATTATACAGATAAGAGCCGAATGCACAACAGATCCCTTTCGTTCGTGTATTCGTGGCTGAATGCTCTTCACACGAATGAGTGAGGAGTTGTTTGTTGATCTCTTATGAATGAAGTGAATGCACGAGTCGCTCGTTCATAGGAAAAAACCTTAGCCACGAATGTATGAATGAACAGGATCCGTTGTGGACTCTCTGTAACATATACAAAAGCAACTTTGATTATCCTTCTTGCCGTTGTTGGCCCTGGTGACCACGCCTTCCCGCAGAGCGTGTTTCTGTCTAAGCGCCGCAGGGGGGTGAGCGTGACCAACAAGTTACCCTTCTCAATCATTATTATCACTAACGCTCATGCAGTTTTCAAGAAGGCCGAACTCATTAACACCAACATGTTAGAGGGTAAGGTTTTTGACAATTCTTTGACAATTGGCTGTTTCTGAATGACTACCTTTGATCAGTTGACAATTGGAAAGAATCTCTGAATGACATTTAGCCTGCAGTTCACAGTTTGTTGGAACAGTCTCTTGTGTCAAAGTGAACTGCCGTTTTGCTGATTTATTCTATAGCAAAACAAGTGCTCAAATTATGAGGGTCGACACAATTGCAACTTGCAATTGTCTTGTTTGATAAAATTTTAACAGAAGAAGTCTTATGAAGACATTCATATCATTTCTGTTACTCCTGCTGTTGCTTGCAGGAAATTGCTTGACGCAAGAATCAGCAATTGATCTTTCGGCGATGATCAACATTCCGGTTGACGGAGTAAGTCCGAAGGAGCGCACCAACGGATTTAGTATTGGTGCCGGGTATGTTTATCCTTATACAAAGAATTCGCAGTTTGGAACCGGCGCAGATTTCTTTCTGAACTATACAGGAAATGTTTCCGAGAATGTTGCATTGCGGGGTGGTATAGGATATCAGTTTGCTGCGACTGATGACTTTGATCAATTTGAGGAATTGGAAGGAGATCAATCACTGATATATGCAAAATTCGGAACTCTGGTTGGCAAGTTAGTCAGAAATAATCCTGTCAACTATTACGGTTTCGGAGAAATAAGAGCCGGGCTCGGGATGGTTGACCCATTGTCTGCAATTGTTTCAGGAGTTATGGGAGACGAAAAAGAGGCATACTTTGATCTCGGGTTCAATATGGGTGGTGGAGTAAGTTTTCAGATCTCGGGAAACACCAGGTTCTTCGCCGAACCGGTAGTTTCATTTGCCACCAAATACAATTCATTTGTGATCAGAGCCGGTTTTGAATTCTGATGTTTGCAGCACTGGCAGTTTTGATAGTGGCGTCAGGACTTTCGAGTCTGCCCGTGCATTAAAACGCTCAGTCTTTCCTGCATGTATATGGTGAGAGTCCATACTAATAACTGTTACGTCGTGACGCACAGAGAAGAAACTTATGCCACGAATGCACGAATTTCAATTTGAATGCAGTGAGTTCGGGAAACGGCACGGCAAGTGAAATTCATTTGTGTATTCGTGGCAAATGTTCTTTACTCTTGCTCAAGAAAACTCACTTTAAGAAAGAAGCTTTGAGCCACGAGTGCTCGAATTTCAATTTGAAAGCATATAGTTCGGGAAGTAGTTACCTGAGGAAAACAACTCCGTATTTCTTCCTTAATAAGCAGATGATCTTGTTACTCAGGATCTCACGGCTTCTTCTTTGCAATCTTTTCATGCACGTCAAGATAAGTTCCAAGAGCTGCCGAACCGTACCAGGGATACATCTCAAAATCCAACAGCTTCTCGGTCACCGCAGGATCGGTTTCAACGAGGCTTCGCGCTTCTTCAACGGTACTTACATTGAATATGTATATGCCGCGGTAGTTCTTGTCGTTATCTCCGAACGGCCCGGCAACTGCGAGCTTGCCTTCCTTTGCAAGCCTGCCGATGTTGTCCATGTGTCCGCGGAATGTCCTGTTCACATAATCTCCATCAGTGCTCTTGTTTGTGCCGTCTATGAGAATCGCAAGCACATACGGTTTCATTCCGTATTCATCTGCGCCAAGCGAATCTGCAAGTTCTTTGTCATATCCGCTGTCTGCAGTTTGGGCATTTACACAGCAAGCGCTCATCAGCAGAAGGAATAGAAATGCAGTTGTCTTCATGTTTGATTTTTTTCAGCAAATATACGAAGATCCGTCAACACACGCGAAGCATTGTGAATGCTGAATTTTGCAATGTACATTTCTTACTGCAATATGTAGATTTTGGCAAAACCCCGGGAATGCGGGGCTTTAAAATCATTAAACTAAGGAGACAGTTACATGAGATCAGTTTACATATTTGTTGCTCTGATACTGCTTTCGGCTTCTTCCGCAAACTCCTCTCCTTCCGTCAGCTTTTCCGGGCTTCTCGCAAAAGCCGAGTCAGACCCACAATCACTTATTCAGGCAAGGGCGGAAGCCGAAAGGCAGAATCTTCCGCTGAACATTCTCACAAAAGAAAGAGTGATGTTCGACGCCAAGGGAATTGAAAACGGAAAAGTTGTCTATGCTGTGTTTACAAATCTAGCGGATATTTACAATGGAGGATTCACGGCATTCTATGATGAAGTAGCACGCATGTATAACCCTCTCGAATCAAGAATTGATTACGGCAACGGGCATGTAGTTGACAACACGGGCGGAATGTACAACCCCGTCATATCTTCTTTCAGAGGCGGCGAGAAGTTTCTCATGGTTCCCGACTGGACATTTGACAGGGTGTATCTGTTCAATTCAACAAACGGCGACCTGCTTGACACTGCTTTCATTCAGCATTCAAATCCGAACCTTCAGAGTCCGAAGCATGCGCTTCAGTTGCATACGGGAAGGCATGTAGTTGTATCAGATCAGATAAGCGACCTTGTTCAGAAGTTTGATACGAACGGTACGTACACGGGATTCTACGCGCCGGCAGGCGGCGTGAACACTGCCATCCTCGACAATATCCGCGGAATCAGGTTTATGCCGAACCGCTACCTGCTTGTCACAGTCGGAAGCGGGGCAAGCCAGAATACAATCCAGCAGTTTGATACGGCAGGCAATCATGTCGGAGCTTTTATCACTTCGAATCTCAATAGCCCTTTTGACATCATGTACAGGCAGGGCGACATGCTTGTTTCAAATTCCTCCGGAACAACAAGGATCAGCAAATTCACTCACGACGGCGTCTTCATTTCCGCATTCTACAGCGGAACCAGTATTGCATTCCCTCAGCAGATGATGCAGCTCGCAAACGGTAATGTGATCGTTGCGGGATTCTCAACGCCATCCGGCCTTATCATCTTTGACTCTACGGGAAACTACATCCGGTCCCTGACGGGAGTTACCGGCAACAGAAGCGTTTACCTTCTCGGCAACGGACATTACATGACAACCAATTCCACGGGAGTTCACGAAATTGATTCTGCAAGCGGAGCTCTTGTAAGAACAATTGTCACCGGCGCAAATTATCAATACGTCTCCGAGTATGTTCCCGGGCTCATTCTTTCTTCCGGGATAAACAACGCAATTGCAGAGGGTTTCGGGCTTGGACAGAATTATCGCAATCCCTACAATCCTGCAACAACCGTTTCGTTCTCTGTCGGAAAGAGATCGCATGTATTGCTGACTGTTTATGATATCAGCGGAAAGAAAATTGCAACACTAGCCAAAGGGACTTTTGAGGCAGGTGATTATGAAACTGTTTTTGATGCAGGCACGGTAAATTCCTTACCCAGCGGTGTATATTTGTACCGGCTTACTGCCGGAAGTTTCTCGGAGACAAAGCGAATGACGCTTCTGAAGTAAGAACTGATCTTATCTCATTCGGTAAAAAAAGAAGGGGCCTTCAACAGAGGCCCCGCTTAATAACTATCCGGCTGTTCGAGAAAACTGCCTGCCTTTACGGCTCGGGATTGTACTCCGGTTGTTCTATCACATCAAGGTCCAGGTATTTTTGCTCCTGCGGACTTATTGAGCCATATCCCCAGATTCCTCCGGACGATTTTGCCACTTGCTTTGCCAGCGTTCTTAGACTGTCGTAAAATTCACTTGCAAATTTCGGGTCAACCTTTCGCAGAATCGGATTTAGAGTTGCAAGCCTTGCATTGATCTCCCTGCTTCGTTCATCAGTATCTTTTGGAAGATTCTCAAGGTAGCTCAGAAGGGAATCGCTGAAGACTCTGTCCGTCTCCTTGTACACCCGCATCATAGAAGATGACTCATAATCAGAAACCCTGAAGTGAATGACATAGGCGCCCCAGTCTATTTCCCTTTCGTCTATCTTTCCTTCGGCCCCGGCTATCAGAATGGTTACAAGTATAGGTGCATCAATGATTGTGTTTATCTCTTGCTGTGTAAGATTTTTGAATTCAGGGATCATCAAGTCTTTGTTTGATTTTTCACAAAGAAACTAAAATCACTCTAATAATTAAAGGTAATTAACGGAAAATTATTCGGCCATTCCTTCCTGTCGTACGGTTTCACACCAAACTGCATTTAATTTGCCGCAGGTAATCCTCATATTGCCATAAAAAAATTGGCAAAGCAGAGCAAACAAGCATCTTACGGAAGGTACCTGGCCTACGGAGTTATTGCGGCAGGAATCATTTTTGCCGTGGTCAAACTCAATGAAAAGGAAGTGAACACGGTTCCGCACGAATGGTCGCGGGAAGTTGACTCGGCATTTGTTTATAACTGCGTCAAAAAGTACAGCCGCGAATTCGGACAGGATTCTCTTAAGCGCGTGAGGGCTATTGAGTTCTGCCTGTGCATGCTAGATGAACAAAGTAACTGATGATGATATCAAGGAGTGGGACAGGAACTGCAGGAATGAACTCAACTACAAAGACAAAATTAAGTAAGGCTTACGATAGATGAAAATTATTGACAACAGGGGATGCAACGATCCTACGGTCAATCTTGCTCTTGAGGAATACTGCGTCCGGAAGCTTGATATGTCAGACGATTATCTGCTCTTCTATATAAACGAACCTTCGATAATCATCGGCAAGCATCAGAACACGATCGAGGAGATCAACAGCGAGTATGTGAAGGACAACGACATCCGTGTTGTGCGGCGGATCTCAGGAGGAGGAACAGTATATCACGACAAGGGCAATCTCAATTTCAGCTTCATGACAAAGTACTCTCACCAAAGCATTCACAATTTCAAGCTGTTCACTGATCCAGTCATAAAGGTGCTTGCGGAGCTCGGCGTGAATGCCGAACTCAACGGCCGTAATGACATTACTGTTGACGGAAGAAAGATCTCCGGCAATGCACAGTTCACCGATACGAAATCAATGTTCAGCCATGGCACGCTTCTCTTTGATTCACACCTTGACGATGTTGCAAAGGCGCTCAATGTGAAAGCGGATAAGATCGAGAGCAAGGGAATAAAGTCAGTGCGCAGCAGAGTTGCCAACATCACAGAATTTCTCCGTGACAGTATGACGATTGATGAATTCAAAGGCAGGATCATTGGTTCGATCTTCCGCGGCGCCGGCAAGTCCGACCACTTTGAACTCAGCAATGAGCAGTGGGATGAAGTGATGAAATTGTCAGACTCAAAATACAGGAACTGGGAATGGAATTACGGAAGGTCTCCGGAGTTCAACATCCAAAAAGTCAGGCGTTTTGACTTCGGGCAGATAGATGCGAGGATCCATGTAAGGGACGGTATAATAGCTGACGCAAAAATTTACGGAGATTTTCTCGGACACGGGGATATTGAAGAAGTTGAAAATTCTCTCAGGGGAAAAAAATATAACTTTTCTGAACTAAAGAATGCTGTTTTCGGGCTGGATTTGCAGTATTTCTTTGGAAATATATCCTCAGATGAATTTTGCTCTTTCCTTTCTGAATAATTTTTTCAATTTTTGTATACAATCGGGAACTAATTCAATTAGCCCGGTTGTTCACCATATACCTACCAGTTAGGTGAATGTTCTTTCATATTTGTTCTTCCTTTAATTGATCTTCATGCAGGGAAATCACCGCCAGGTGATGGAACTGCGTGAAGATTTTTTTTTGCCCTTTCAAATGCCTGAAATCAGCTCTTTTGCGCTCCTGCTTGCAGATTCTGTGATATTTTCGCCGCTTATGAGCTTGGCCACTTCTGTTATCTTTTCACTTTCCGACAAAATTTCAATATCTGCAATTGTTCCGCCGGCAACATCTTTTTTGCTGACCCTGAAGTGCGTATCGCTCATTGCAGCAATCTGAGGCAGGTGGGTTATGCAGATTATCTGTCGCGACTTAGAAAGGTTCTTCATCAGTTTTCCCACTTTTTGAGCGATTCTTCCGCTTATGCCTGCATCAATTTCGTCAAACACGAGTATTCCCACGTCGTCCTTCCCGGAGAGCACTGTTTTGATGGCAAGCATGATTCTCGATACCTCTCCCCCTGAGGCAGATTTCCTTAAAGGAGAAAAATCCGCTCCCTTGTTTATTTTTACAAGAAATTCTATGTCATCAGTCCCGTCAGTCCGAGGCCGCAAAACGTTGCCGCCGCCCGCAAATTCCGAACTTATGAGTTCTTTTATTGCTTCTATCTCAACTTTGAATTCGGCGGACTCAAGACCCGTTTCACTGAGAACCGAGTTGATGCCTTTCTCCAGATCCTTTGCGGCCTTTTTTCTCACCTTGCTTAATTTACCTGCCAGATCCATTACCTCAGCATATTCCGTTCTCACTCTTTCAAGCGCTTTCTGCAGTTCATAGTCATAGTTATCCGCAATGTTAAGCTCGCGTTCCAGTTCCTTTCCCTTTTCAATTAGTCCGGAAACATTCATTCCGTGTTTCTTTATCATCCTGCTGATGGCGCTCAGGCGTTCTCTTACTTCGTTTATTCTTCCCGGGTCAAAATCGAGTCCTTCACGGTAACTCATCAGGGTGGCGGAACACTCCTTTATCAGCACTTCACAGTTAAGCAACTCCTCTGTTATCTTTCCAAACTCTGCATCAAATGCCATCACCTTCCTGAGTTCTTTTACCGCCTGATCAATTCCTGCAAGTATGCTTTGTTCATTTTCATAAAGAAGGGAGATTGAATTATTGACTGCCACAGAGATCACTTCAGAATTTTCCATCTTCTTAAGTTCATTCTCAAGTTCCTCATCTTCGCCGGGCTGTGGATTCAGGTTGTTTATCTCTTTAAGTTCAAACTCAACAAACGACCTTCTTCTAATAAATTCATCCTTCCTCAGTACAAGCCCTTCATATTCCCTGATAAGATCCGAAAGCCGCGCATAACTTTCCGAATACGCCTTCGTCAACGAATCATTCCCGGCAAAACCGTCGAGTATTCTTATATGGGTTTCCTTACTGAGTAGTGACTGATGCTCATTCTGTGAATGTATGTCAATGGCCGCATCGCCGAATTTCTTCAGGTCAGAGATGTTCACCGGATAATCATTGATGAAGCTTCTGCCGCTGCCTTTTTTAAGAAGCTCCCGTCTTATAATTACCGATCCGCCGTTAATGCAGTCTTCGGGAAGCAAAGTCTTAAGCAGACTGATCGCCGTATCTTTTGCATCAAATTCAAAGTGCCCTTCAACCACCAGTTTATCCGCATCCTTTCGGATAAGCGAAAAGTCGGCACGCTCACCGAGAATAAGCGCCAGTGCATCCAGAATAATGGACTTTCCTGCTCCCGTTTCTCCGGTAAGGATATTGAATCCTTTTGAGAATCCGATCTCCGCATCCTTTATGATAAGATAGTTTCTTATCAGCAGTCTCTCTATCATTTATTAATCAGTAGAAATTAGTAACAGCAGTAGATGTGTCAGCCTTGTCAATAACCGGCAGAGTGCAGGTTTTACGCCAAGTTTTCATCTGAAAACTTGTTAATAAAAATAACTCAAATGAACAGTTTTAACAATCAAAGAAAATGAAGGCCGCTATAATATGGAAATAGTGTTAGTTAAGCAGAGTTATTAATAACATACTGACAATGTTCATATCCTGTAAACAAGTACCCTTTGTTGGACGGGAGCATTCCGGACAAAATAACTACTCAGAATCAGCAACTGCATTATTCTTCAACCGGGAAAGTTCTCTTTTGAGAGAATCCGGCGCGGGACCTGATATGAATTCGCTGTATGCATTTTTCCACCACTCAGACGCATGGCTTTTGACATAGCTTTTGAGATAACCGAAGAGAGCTGCATCATATCCGCCTCTTTCACGGAATATGCTCTTGAGAGATTCATACTTTGCGGCGGAAAGTTTTTCTTCGTCTGCGGAAATTTCCGGATAGTTCTTTAATGCAAGATATTCGGAGTATGCAGATATCAGGAGCAGACTCCCGGGATCGTTTACAGCATCAGGTTTGTCGAGAGGCAGTTCGCTCATGAATGAGAACAACTCTTCGGGAAAGGTCTTTGCATTCTCTGTGAACATGTTCCTGATCACATACTGTATCTTCCTGCGGTTGATGTCATAATAATTCTTCTTTGCTTCCTCCTCCCTGAAATCTGCCGGAATATCCGGAGAAGAAGGGGGAAGTTTTGCAATGAGCGCGTCGAGGTTCGATTTATACTTGTTAAGAGCAGAAAGAAATTCGTTCGCCGGCGCTGAGATCAATGCTTTAAGAGTGTCTTCGAATTCATCTTCAGTAATCCCCTTTGACGCAATGTAGTTGTTAAGGTCACCGCCCTTGCCGCTTACCGACAAGCTCTGTCCAGGGTTCTTTGTATCAATCCATATTTTAAGATCATAACCTCTGTCAATAATAAGATCCAGTTTCATGGGTTCTTTTCCATTGCCGGAAGGTGAAGCATTATTATCATACATTCCACCGTAAATGAATGTGAAACTGCCTGCACTGTCCGGAAAAAAGCTATGTTCAAACTCACCGTTAGCGCCGAGCTTTATGCTGTCGCGCGGAGCCCCCGGGTCATCTGCTCCTTTGAGTATTGCTACACTTCCTGCAGGATTAACAACCCTGCCTCTGATCCTAGCTTGTCCGGGCAGAAGTTCCTTGTTGTTGCATGATGATATTCCTGCAGAGAGAAGGAAAAAGACCAAAAGCAGGTAAAGATATTTTCCGGGTTTTTTCAATGCAATGCGGGTAAAATGAATGGTGGTAACTTAAGGATTTTTGGACAGAGATTCTTTGCAAATGTTCTTTCACGCAACATCACAGACTTATAACTTTCCATTTTTCACTAATAAATCTATTTTGCTGCAGATGAATCCTTACGATCCCTACAAGATCACGCCCGAAGAGCCAAGAACATTAGACGAACCTGCAAGAGAAGACAGCAAGAAAGGTTTCGGCATTTGGCTGAACCTGCTCCTGTTTGTGAGCACCTTCTTTACCACAACTGTTGCGGGAGTATTCTGGGCTAACCGTGACTTCTACAATCTTGACAATCTTTCATACGGACTGACATACTCAGCCCTGATAATGCTTGTGATCTCCGCACATGAATTCGGACATTATTTTGCCGCAAGAATACACAAGGTACCGGTTACGCTTCCATACTACATTCCGTTTCCCTTCATCTCGCTAAACCCGTTTGGGACCATGGGTGCCGTGATAAGGATGAAAGCTGCATACTACAGCCGCAAGGCACTGCTTGACATCGGCGCGGCCGGTCCGATTGCCGGATGGATAACATCCCTCATAATACTTGCTGTCGGATTCATCACACTGCCTCCCATAAGCTACCTTTACAATCTGCATCCCGAATATGCAACATCGGGAATTCCGACATCGGGCTTCACATTCGGCAACAATCTGATCTTCGTTGCCTTTGAAAGATTGTTTGTTAATTCATCTTCGTCTTTCATGCCTCCGATGAACGAAGTTTACCACTACCCTTTCCTTTGCGTAGGATGGTTCGGGCTTCTGATAACATCACTCAACATGATGCCTGTCGGACAGCTTGATGGCGGGCACATAGCTTATGCAATGTTCGGAGATAAGCACAAGTACATCGCTTACACAGTGTTTGCCTTGCTGGTCATATTCGGAGTGCTCGGACTCCTGCCGCTGTTTGATGTTCCGGTCAACATAGGTTCCATCAACTGGCTCGTGTGGGCGGTGCTGATATTTTTTGTAATAAAGATCAAGCATCCCGAAACGGTTACCGAGCTCGATGAGCCGCTTGGCACTGGCCGCATGCTGACGGGCTGGTTCACATTCTTCATATTCATAGTATCCTTCTGTCCCGTTCCTGTTTTTGAAGCTTAACCAAAGTTGAAAAGAAACAAGGCGACACTCTTCATCATTTTCCTGACGGTATTCATTGACCTGCTGGGATTCGGGATAATGATTCCCCTGCTTCCCGCATTCTCCATTGAGAAGCTCTACCTGAGCGAATCAATGATCGGATTTATAGCGGGCATCTATTCGCTGGCTCAGTTTGTCTTCAGCGGTTTCTGGGGATCCCTTTCCGACAGGTACGGAAGAAGGCCGGTGCTGCTTGCAAGCCTTGCCGGAAGTGTAGTTTCGTATCTGCTTCTCGGATTGGTATTCTCCGGGCTCATCTTGTCAACAACACTGCTTGTAGTTGCGCGCGCCTTTGCCGGCTCATTTGCCGCAAACATCTCAGCTGCACAGGCGGCGATCTCTGACATAACCAAACCCGAAGAAAGGTCAAAGGGGATCGCTCTCATAAGTTCAGCATTTGCGCTCGGGTTTGTATTCGGACCTGCGATCGGCGGAATACTCTCTGACAGATTCGGATTCGGCATGCCTATATATGTCTCTGCATTTCTCTCGCTGACCGCCACGGTACTTTGCTATTTTCTTTTTAAAGAAACCCTTGCGGGAGAGATCAGGTATGCGAATCTCAGCAAGGAAAAGAAGAGGAAGATACTTGACTTCGCATTGATAAAGAAGACTTTGGGAAACGAGGAATACGGAAAGTTCATAATAATATTCATTGCCGGAGTATTTTCATTTTCAAACATCTTCGGAACGTTTCAGCTGTTTGCAGGCAGGAGCGAAGGCCTTGCTTACAATCAGTCGGAGATTGGGCTGATCTTTTCATACATGGGCATCTGCAATGCATTGGTGCAGATCTTCCTCATAAGAATTTTCTCACGCGAACTAGGAGAGAGCAAAGCGCTGATACTCGGATGTTTCATTGCAGTATTCGGGCTCGGGCTGATCGGATTTTCCACTACCACAGTAATGCTGATGGTGGTTGTTGCTGTGCTTGCCGTAGGCAACGGGCTTAACAATACAATTTCGGCGAGCATGCTTTCGCAGAAAGTGCCGAGGGACAGCCAAGGCACGGTATTGGGAGTAAACCAATCGCTTGGCTCGCTTGCAAGATTTTTCGGTCCGGTTTGGGGAGGAATAATGTATGAGTGGGTCGGATACAGATATCCGTTCATTACCGGAGGAATCATCATGCTTGCAGTTACGGTATATGCCTATGTCAAGATTTCGAAATCAGAACGAGCCGCAAATTCATGAAACTTTTGTGACAATATGGAATTGAGTTCTGCTTTTTGCAGGGCGCTCTGATGTATCGCTTATCTCCATCAGTTTATCTAATTTGATTCAAATTTCTAAAACAGAAAACTCACAACCAATGAAAAGAGCCGGGATCATACTGGCAGTTATTGGGGTATTTCTGCACATTTATACTTTGCTATTTAAGGCAAGCGGACCTGTATCCGGCACAATCCTCCTGTTGTTGTTAATTTCCATTTTGCCTTACCTTGTCTGCGGATTCCTGCTTTTCAAAATGAACAACAAGCTGATCCCGTTCGCCGGAATTTTGCCTTGCCTTGTTATGGATGTCATTGCCTATTACCAGGCGTTTATCAACCCGCAGTCGTCAACTGATTCACTGGGATTGGTTGCAGTTCCATTGTACAATCTGGTCGTGTTCATGCCCGCGGGAATGCTTGCAGGCTGGGGCATCTCAAAATTACTGAGGAAGAAAACTTAAGCACGGCACAGACCGGTACCGCGCAAAAGAGTTATATCCGGGATCCCGGGCAGGTCAGTATTCAATTACCTTATCAATCTTGAACAATCTGTTTGCCTCGCCATCAATCAGCTTGTATTGAATCTGCCTGGTCTTTACAGGAACAGAACCTTCGCCATAGACCGGAAATCTCTGAACAAACGTACCTTCAACAATTGCGAATTCATCGAGTCCGCGGTAACCCACAGAAGCAGATGGATCATCCTTCATAGATGGAACACCTGTAGTGCTCAACGACTTTCCGTTGTTGGATGAGAATCCTACGACAGATCCATTTCTGGCATTGTCATTTGAAGAAACATAGACAAGAATCTCGGGAAAATTATCTTTGTTCAGGTCACCAATTTCGGCATTTGTGATTATGCCTGTATAAGGACTTGAATATTCACGGTTACCCCCCTTTGCACCCAATTGCCTGACGATCACCATGTTGCTGCCATCGTTTTCCGTTGCCGCCACTTCAAAAAGTTCGTCGTTATAGTTAAGAACCTGAAGGTAGGACAAAGAATCCATTTGAGATCTGTCAAGGCTGCCTGTGATCTTTGAATAAGGACCGGCAAGAGAACCACCGCCTGAGCAATAGTAGGACAACTTGTAGGTGCTCTCCTCATTACTGCTCACAATTCTCAGACTGTCCTTACTGAATTTGAATTTCAGGCCTGTGCTTCCATACGTGCCGTCAAACGTATCGGTACCTTTCAGCTTTGCAAAGCCCGTGAAAGAACATGTTGCTTTCTTTTTGTCGGTTCTGGAACGCACCTTGATGAACAGAACGCTGTCGCTCCATTTGGAGACTGTTACGCCGACCCAGTCGGATCCTTCGGCTCTTTTGCTGTAGCTTTCATCTGCATATGAACCGGTGAACTTATCAATGTTTACAGGATGCTGGGTTTGCGGTTGCTCTGTGCTTGATTTTTTTTCTGTTTGCTTGAGTTCGACCTGATTCTTGTTTTGTCCGCAAGCGGCGATGAACATGGGAGCAATGAAAAGCAGAAAGAGGAGCTTCATTTTTTAGGAATTTACTTTATGCAAAGTAACAATCAGGATTCTAATCTGTAATTTAGAAATTAAGAGCACACAAGGTGTGTATTGGAGGTATAATGAGGGGCATTGAGTTGGAGTGGAAAGTGAGTTAGATTGCGGAGCCCGGCCTTAAGGCCGGGCGGGGTAGGAATGAACAAAACCGGATCACGATGTCAGAGGCGAGAGTATATGTGCATGCCCTTTGGGGCACGAAGCATGGAGGTGAATTTATCACCGGCGAAGAGAAGTTGATCTTGCTGGAACACATCCGCATTAATGCGGAGAGAAAGGGCATTATTGTGGACACGATCAATTCACGGCCGGAGCATGTTCACTGCCTGTTCAGTTTACCGCGAGTGCTTTCTTTATCTAGGGCAATTCAGTACATGAAAGGCGAATCATCATACTGGGCTAACCAGACCAGGTTGTTCGGAACGGAGTTTCAGTGGGCTGGGGAGTATCAGGCATTGTCGGTCGGTGAAAACTGTTTGGAGAAGGTGCGGGAGTTTATAATGAACCAGGACGCATTGCACCGGAAGTTGACTTATGCAGATGAAAGCAGAATGTTCGGTGTGCTGATGGATTTGCTGTGCCGGGCTTAAGCCCGGCACTCCGCCGCCCGGGCCTTAAGGCCCGGCCAATCCGACCAAGTTCACAAACACACTTGTCAGTTTATCTTCCCGCATTTTTAGCATATCTTTGGAAATAATCTCCCGATAAATGACACAACCCCTGCAACCATTCCATCTCCTTGCAAAACCAACAGGCGCAGTCTGCAACCTCGACTGCAAATACTGTTTCTTTCTTTCCAAAGAAGCTCTCTACCCGGGAAGCAAGTTCAGAATGAGCGATGAACTTCTTGAGAACTACATTCGCCAGTTGTTCGAATCTCACGGCCCCGGCGAAGTGAATGTTGCCTGGCAGGGAGGTGAACCGACTTTGATGGGAGTTGAGTTCTTCAGAAAATCCGTTGAATTGGCCGGCAGGTACAGAAAGTCCGGCCAGACCATCATCCACACCATGCAGACTAACGGAACTCTGATCAATGATGAGTGGGCAGAGTTCTTCAGAGAAAATAATTTTCTCATTGGATTAAGCGTTGACGGACCCAGGGAAATTCACGATATGTACCGCACCAACAAAGGCGGCGGCGGATCCTTTGATCAGGTAATAAGAGGATGGGAACACCTTATGAAACATAAAGTTGAATTCAATATCCTTTGCACGCTTCATTCCGGCAATGCAGGTCACCCGCTTGAGATATACAGGTTCTTCCGGGATGATCTTCGCGCACAGCACATCCAGTTCATACCGATCATAGAAAGGGCTACGCAAAGTACTCTTGAGATTGCCAATGAAGGCTGGAGCGAGAAACCCGGAGGAGAACGGCCGCTTTATGTTCAGGAAGGAAACCTTGTTACGGAACGATCTCTGAAAGCCGATCAATACGGAAACTTTCTGACCGAAATATTCAGGGAATGGGTAAGAAGAGATGTAGGGAAGGTGTTTGTGCAGATGTTTGACGTTACGCTCGCTTCGCATTTCGATATTCACAGTCTCTGTATCCATGCGCCGGTTTGCGGCTCTGCGCTTGCAATGGAACACAACGGTGACATGTATTCCTGCGATCATTTCGTTGAGCCGGATTATCTGCTTGGCAACATCGGCAGAAGCTCCATGTCGGAACTTGTTGCATCGGAGGCTCAAAAGAAGTTTGGCGAGGAGAAACTTGAAACACTTCCGAAATTCTGTATTGATTGCGATGTAAGATATGTGTGCAACGGCGGGTGCCCGAAAGACAGGTTCATTTCCGCTCCCGACGGAGAACCCGGACTTAACTATCTGTGCGAGGGATACAAACATTTCTTTGGAAAGACGGAACATCCTGTGAAGATTATGGCTGAGCTTATCAGGGTCGGCAGATATGCCGATGAGATCATGGGGATTTACGATAAGGAGGAGGAGAGAATGAAAAGCCGGTTCAGGAATGCAGAGAGAAATGACCATTGCCCGTGCGGAAGCGGAATGAAGAAGAAACACTGCCACACGGCCAGCTATCCGGAAGTGGCGGATTTCCTTTCAGGAGTCAACCCTGCCGAGATCGTTTCCCGCAATCCCGCGTAGTTCACCGTCGCTTGTTTCTGCTCGGGTGGAAATTCACCAAAGCAGTCCAATAACTCCGAACATCCTTCCGGACCTTTCCCTGTCGCGCCTGTAAGAATGCAGAAGGTCTTTTTCGTCGAATGTGCAGTGATCGCTGACCTCAATATTGTTGCTGTGAACTCCGCATTCAATTAGCTGTGAATAGTTCTGTTTCTTCAGGTCAAGGTAGAACTTTCCGCCTGACCGGATCAAAAATTCATCATCAAAAAGTTCTGCCACTTCAGCTCCAACTTCATAGTTCTTTGCCGAAATGCAAGGGCCAATGTAAGCCAACATCTGTGAAGTGTCAGCACCAAATTTCTCTTTCATTTCCCTTAAGGCATGAGTAAGGATCATCCCCACGGATCCTTTCCATCCCGAATGAACTCCCGCAACGACCTTCTTTGCCGGCTCATATAGGAATACAGGAACGCAGTCGGCAACGCTCACGGCGATAAAGTTTCTTGTTTTGTCGGTAAGAAGTGCATCACACTCACCGTGGTGCTGAGGTGCATGCGCATATTTGACAGTTGCGGAATGGATCTGCTTCTGAAATGACACTTCACCTTCTTTTATACCAAGTGCATCAAAGAACAGTTTTCTGTTTGCAAGGACATTTTCATGTTCGTCATTTGTGTTAAGCCCGAGGTTAAGGCAATATGTCCCCGGTGAAACTCCTCCCTGCTTCGTGCTGAAGCCGAACAGTATCTCGGGAAACTTTTCAAACAGATTACTCTTGATGATATGCACGGAAGATGTTTTTGATTTGGAACTTCTGCTCTGTCAAATTAAGAAGGCAGTTTAAGAAATAATACAGCAATAGGTAAGCATGTTGCGGAACACCGGGTTGATTGTTCAGAGGATCATTTTAAGCAAACTCCCGAAATGTGATCCGGCAAGCAGATGCTACTGACTGCGTGAAGAGATTATCTTAGAGAACGATCTCATTCCAAGTTCTTCAACCGTCAGCCCCGCGTTCCGTATTTCATCTTCGGTTATGGCTCCGCAATTATACCCTCTTATAAAGAAATTCAGAAGTCCCTGTCCTGAAGCGGCATCATCAAAAACATTTGCATGTGTTGTTGACCTTGCCGCCTGTTCGAGAAAATTCCGAAGGCGTGAGGATGAGTCTGCAAGATTTTCAGCAAAGAAATTATAAGTGGCTGAATATCTCGGAATGAGCTGAGCCGGATGCAGATCCCAACCCTGGTAGAAACCATTCTCGAGTGAGTGGGCTATGTTGTCAAAGTGCAATTTCCATGCAGAGTGTACAACGTTTCTGTTGTTTGCTTTCTGTTGTTCAGTCAATGACTCACCTTTGTGAGGGGCTATGGGCATTATGTTTGTTGCCCCGTCAGAGAGCCGGATGCCGCTGCCTTCCAGCGAGGCCTTCATCATGTTCCTTGCAAAATCGCACGCCTGATGGCGGAGGGTCTGATACTTTGCAATTATTCCAAGCTCTGCAGTATAGTCAAATGCCCCAAGGTGTGCAGATTCAATTCTGCCTTCACCGGCTTCTGCAATCAAGGGAAGCGAAAGTGTTCCGTCTCCGCCAATAAGCGATGCGGCAGTCTCAACCATTACCTCTATCCTCAGCGATCCATTCTTAATGTTCAGCAGCTTCTCGGTCTTTTCCAAAGCGGATACAAATTCAGATACCTGCATGGCAGATTCAACCTTTGGAAGAGTTATGAGAAAATTGTCCGGCAGTTTTCCCGAAGAGCTTTCTAGAAGTTGACGAAGATACAATTCAATAGTTCTGAGGCACCTGCTTCGCAATTCCCCGCTGTACGGTTTTGGCCTTATTCCGAAATAATGCGAAAGCAAATTGTCCTTCATTGCTCCTGCGGTTTCGCGTGCGCATTGGACAGCCGCTTCATCCTCTTCCTCATCAGTCCTGTATCCGAACCCGTCTTCGAAGTCTATCCTGTAATCTTCCACAGCTTCTGACTCTAGTTTTGACCTTACTCTTTCGTAAACCCTGATACATGTCTCATCCTTTTTCATTCCGAAGGCTGTTGCAAACTCATGGATGTCATCTGCATAACTGTTGAATGACAATAGCGCAAGCTCACCGATCTTCCTGAATGTCCCGGATCTGAATAGCTGTGCTCCTCCGTAAACAACGTGCACGGGTTGCCTCTTTAGGTTTTCTTTCATGCCTAACCTCTCATGTAAATCATTATGGCGGAAATATCAGACGGCCTCACTCCTGCTATTCGCATCGCCTGCCCTATTGAATTTGGTTTCACACGTTTGAGCTTCTCCATCGCTTCTGCAGATAGGGATCTTATCTTTTCATATTTGAAGTCCTCCGGAATGCGGATCTTCTCGTTTCTCATGAACGACTCGATCTGCTGTTCCTGTCTGTCGATGTATCCTTTGTACTTGATATCGATTTCGATCTGTTCGAGTGCTTCGCTGTCTCGGAGTATTTTCGCGGCGAGCCGGTTGTTTGAAAAGAAGTTGCTTTCGAGAAGAGTCCGGAGTGATACTTCGTTCCGCTTTATTATGTTGGCGATGAACTCATTCTGTGAGATCTTTCCCGAGTTACGGCTTTCGAGATACTCATTCGCCCCTTCGGGGCTTATGGTCCTTCTGCTGAATTCACTTACGGCCTCACTTATCAGCAATGTCTTCTCCTTGAGTCTGTTCATTTTCCCGTCATCAATAAGTCCGAACCCCCAGCCGTATTTCATCAGCCGCAGGTCCGCATTATCCTGCCTTAGAACAAGCCGGTACTCGGCACTGCTCGTGAACATCCGGTAAGGTTCTTCCGGACACTTGTTTATAAGATCATCAATAAGTACCCCAATATAAGCTTCGCTTCTTTTCAAAATGAACGGGGCTTCGCCCCGTAGCTTCAGCGCAGCATTTATCCCCGCCATCAGTCCCTGTGCCGCCGCTTCCTCATATCCCGAAGTCCCGTTTATCTGCCCGGCAGTGTATAACCCGGAAACAAGCTTCGTCTCCAAAGTAAGATTGATCTGATGCGTCGGGAAAAAATCATACTCAACTGCATAGCCTTGTTTTATAAGTCTTGTTTTTTCAAGACCTTGAATCGTATTAATTGCTTCCTGCTGTACTTCTGCCGGCAGACTCGTAGAGAACCCGTTCATGTAGATGGTATCTCCGTCCAGTGTTTCGGGCTCGAGGAATATCTGATGCCTCGGCTTTTCCGAGAACCGGGAGATCTTGTCTTCGATTGAAGGGCAATATCTCGGACCCACTCCTTTAATACGTCCCGTGAACATCGGTGAGTCCTCAAAGCCGGTTCTTAAAATCTCATGAGTTTCCTCGTTTGTATGAGTAAGGAAGCAGTCAACCTGAGGCTGTACGGGAAAGCCGGACAATTTCTTATGAGAGAACTGCACAGGGCTTTCATCTCCCGGCTGAACCTCCGTCTTTCCGTAATCAATTGAATGCCTGTCTAACCTTGGAGGAGTTCCTGTCTTGAGTCGCCCGGTCTCAAATCCAAGCTGAAGCATACATTCCGAAAGGCCGGTTGCTGACTTCTCCCCTATCCTTCCGCCTTCGGTTGCCGATCTTCCCGTATGCATCACAGCATTAAGGAATGTACCCGATGTAATTATGACCGACCGGCATTTCAACTCCCTTCCAAGCTCAGTTCTCACTCCTATTATATGGTAGCTGTAACCTGAAGCATGCGTCAAATCATCGACCATTAGCTCCTTTGCCATATCTTGTATGATTTCAATACCATTCTGCTCTCTGATGAGCTTGGCTGCTTCAAGCGAGTAAAGTTCTTTGTCTGACTGGCACCGCGGCGACCATACTGCCGGACCTTTTGATTTGTTGAGCATTTTGAACTGAATGCCAGTCCTATCCGCAAGAATACCCATCACCCCTCCGAGCGCATCTATCTCACGCACAAGGTGACCTTTTGCCGTCCCACCGATAGCCGGATTGCAGCTCATCCTGCCAATCGCGTTCAAGTCCATAGAGACAAGGCCGACCCGGCACCCCATTCTTGCCGCAGACAAAGATGCCTCAATTCCGGCATGTCCTGCGCCAATTACAATTATGTCGTATGTGTCTTTTATCACTTATTCAAATGAAGAAATGTTTCTTGAGAAACATTTTGAAATCTATTTCCACTGCTCCAAACTTCTTGTTCATCTAAGAGACGAATCATGAAGCCGGTACTAATGTACTAAGACTGATTCACACAAAAATTAATCCCGCGTTTATCATCATGAACACTTCAATTCAAGTGATGGAACAAAGCCCGAAACGATTCTACCATCTGCCAAATGGATTGAGAACAAGCAATGGGTAGATCAATCTAATTGTTGAAAGAAAATGTTTCTTGAGAAACATTCGCATGCTGATTCCAGGACTCTGGGCAGTTCAAATAGTAATGCATATAAGTAATTGATTTAACAAATCAAATACTTCCAGGATGAGCTGAAAAGAAAAGTATCCCAAATTCCACCAGCAAACCCACGCTTTGGTATAAATCGTCCCAATTGAATTCAGTTTGAGAAATTACTTAATGAATTTTCAAACTTAAATGGCAAAGTCATATTCAGGTCAGTGCTATGTTGCTTAAATGCAGCAGTGCATGTCTGAGCAGGACCGACAGCAGAAGGCTTTACCGGAACTCGCTTGCCATAAAAATTTTAGATAGGATGAGGACCAATACGCACACACTGATAATTAAGGTAAGAGTTGTACTACTCGATCCCAATCTCAATATCAATTGAATTCAACGATAGGTAAATTCTTCCCGCTAAGAACGTAAAACAATATGATGATATGGCAAAGCTAATTTCAATTACCCCGAGACTCTTCGCTCCTGTGATCTCTGCATCCGGTTGCGGGAAGACAAACGACAAGCATACATCCAACTTTGTTTCTTAAGCATATGATATCACTTCCGGCACTCATACTATTTCTGTTATCTCTGATTGCCGTCAATCACAATATACTCGGTGACGAACCGAATGCAGGCAACAAGAATCCGTATTACTCAAGAACGGACACGGCAAAACTCAACATTGATAATGCTGAATGGAGAAAGGTGCTTGACAAAGAAACTTACCGGATAGCCCGGCTCAAAAATACGGAGGTTGCATTTACAGGTGAGTACTGGGATTTTGAAGGTGCTGGGACATACTATTGCAAAGTGTGCGGCAACAAACTGTTTACCTCCGATGCGAAATTCATGAGTGCCTGCGGCTGGCCGAGCTTCTTTGAACCAAGCCGGCAGGGAAGTGTAACGTATGCAGATGATCCGCAATTCGGAATCCTGTTCTACGAAGTGAAATGCGGAAGATGCGACTCGCACCTTGGACATGTGTTTGACGACGGCCCGCCGCCGACAGGCAAGAGGTATTGCATGAATTCAGCCGTACTGGAGTTTGAGGCAGACCGGCTTACCAAAGAATGAAACTTCTAATTCCGGTTAAAGAAAGCGGACAGAAATTCTGCGGCTGTGAATAAGCAGGACTACAAGTAAGATCGAAACATAAGTATAAAAAAATATGATAACAAAAGATGGGAAATTCAGGCAATCAGGATGAACGCATTGCAAAAATGACATTCGCATCTGTGTATCCGCACTATGTGGCAAAAGTGGAAAAGAAGGGTAGAACAAAAGAAGAACTTCATCAGGTTATTGAGTGGCTTACGGGATATGACGGGAAAAGATTGTCTGAACTGATCGAAGGGAAAGTCACTTTTGAGAAGTTCTTCCGTGACGCGAAGCTGAACCCGAATGCGAATCTCATAACAGGTTTGATCTGCGGCTACCGGATTGAAGAAATCGCAGACCCTCTTACACGGCAAGTCAGGTATCTTGATAAGCTCGTGGATGAGCTGGCCAAAGGCAGAAAGTTGGAGAAGATTCTCAGAGCTGCTTAGAAAGTTTTTATCATATCGGATGTGCACCCATTTGCTTTTCGTCTTTCGCGGATCAGGCAAGGAAATGCACTAATTCATAGTCCCATCTGAAAACGAAGAATTAACACATGTGTGTGATCATGAAGCGCAAGGGCTCTGGCTCTCCAGTAAATTGTTTCCTGCCTGGACTTGCCGCTCTCAATGATCTGCCTTTGCCAGTCCGTTTTCTTCAGCGCCTTAAGAAAGTTCAGCGTCTTTCTCCGTTCCAGGTCAAATGAGGTCAGAAGCTCGTCCCGCGTGAAATCTTCATAAAGCCGGAGCCTACCGAGATCTCTTTCTGCATGCAATCCGTAAACCTTCGGCTTGTCAATCAGCAAAGCGGGATAGATCGTCACATAGTTCAGCGCTTCAATGTTAAGAAAATGGTGAAGCGTCTCTTTGAACGACCTCTTCCCCGGAATTATGGGCTTTGCAAAATCTTGTTCGGAGATGTGTGAGGATATCTCCTTCAGCGTCGGGGGTGTTGCTTCAAGGATCCCAAGCGCGTTAGAGACTGCCGCTTCGGAATAGGCGGTGGGTATATGCTTCTTTGCATTAGCAAGAAGTGCATTTACCTGCAACTTATAACTGTCAGTCAATTTCACTCCGTGTATTGACAGTATTTATCTGCACCACCTTGTTTGTCAATGCCGTGCGCATCTTGAGGAAGATTCACAGTTTTAGCTTGAATTCGGAAAGGAAGAACATCGGATTGCCTTCCGTTTCAAATGACTCGGGATAATCAGTGCCGGTGAGATCGTAACAGATCGTAAGCACTTCATTCTCAAGTTTGTAAATCGCCTTAATGCTTCTTCCCATGTTCACACCTTCCTTGCCGAAAATGTCCATCCTGCCGTCAGCGTAAATTGCCGTGCCTTTGTCCGCGCTCTCAGCAACCAATGTGTAATTGCTGTCGCTGATTGTGAGCAACTGATTTTCGAAAACTGATCCGGGAAGTTCCTTTCCTCCGAGAACCTGCTTAACGGGAACCCAGTCGCCGTTGAGTTCTCCTGAAAATACGGAGGTGTGGCCGGAATTGAATGCGCCTGTTGCAATTGCAATTAGCATTGCGGTTAACAGCAGTCTCATGTTCGACCTTCTTTTAATTTGATGTGAATTGTCCGCGCGCACTGCCGGAAAATTTCAACCTCATACCGGCTTGGTTGCGGAAAGCGGAAAATTAACACAACTGCAATTACTTCTCAAAACCAATCCGCATCGTCGGCTCAGTCTTTGCCGTCAAGCAAAATATCATACTTGTCAAGAAGTCCTGCCACTCCCGGAAAGGCGAACTTTGCCTTGCGGATCCTGTTATTCTCCGGGTCAATAGTGTAGTTGCGGCTGTTGCGGAAGTCACACTTTTCGAGATTTGTCTTGTGGAATATCGCTCTTGCAAGACTGCAGTCGTCAAACACCGAGCCGGTTAAGTCGCACTCGGTGAAGTCGGTCTCATGCAGCTGTGACCTTCTGAATATTGTCTTGCATATCTTTGTCTTATAAAAAGAAGAATGATCAAGAATACAATTGTCAAAACTGAATGCAAGCCCGAAGTCATTGCAGTTGTCAAACTGCATTCCGAGCATCTTGCAGTCCCGGAACTCCGCATCGCGGAAAGTTGTCAGACTCAGATTGGCAAGACTCAGATCGCACGTTTCAAATGTGCAGTTTATGAACCGGTATTCAGTCAGGTTGAAGTTTGACAGGTCGCAGTGTACAAAGCGGCAGTTCTCATAACCGGCCTTGTGCAATGTTGTCTTCTTCCCGTCAATATTTTTAAAGGTCTTGTCTGCTATGTAATCCTTCTTCATCGGGCGCTCAGCTTTTCGCTTCTGTTTATGTTTGATGTTTCGGTAATGCGGGATGCCGAGTCAAGCATCATGATAAGATCATGTTCATTATAAATTCAGCCCTTGCTTCCGCCGTATCCTTCGGCAGTACAACAAGCTCGTATCCATTCACAGAATACCAATGAAACAGTTCGTTGTAAACTCTCACAGCATCTTCAAATGTCTGATCCCTTTCATTGTCATTGCAGTATATCTCTTTCCACGGAGGTGTGATGAAAACTCTTGAATTGTACCGGTATTCATTGAGAACATGATCGAGATCCTTCTGCGATCTGAAATGGCTCTTAAGCATTCCTGCGCTGTCAACTAATGAACGGTCGAAGAATCTTACGGAGCTGTCGTCAGAATGCCGAAGAAAGTTGCCGAGATCCTTTTCAAATATCTGCAGTGCAAATTCAAACGGCTCCGGCCTCGGAGGAAGGTTAAGACTGATCCTTTCGGAGATCAGAGCACGGGCCACCTCGGGAACGTACGGAATTCCATTTGCCTGCATTAACTCAAGCAGTGTGGTCTTGCCGCCACCCGGTCCGCCTGTGATCACGAAGAAATTGTCCTTCTTCAACTTCAGTTAGTTATTCATTGATCATTCCAAACCGAGTAGCTTCTTCCACCACGGAGCTGAAGATGTTTGCCGTTTTTCTGAATTGTTATTTCTTTCCGCCGCTTTGCCTCTGAACTTCTGAACAACTGTATCTGTGGGAAGCCCAAGCGCGCGAGTTGCATTGTAAGCAATTAGATATTCAGGATGGTTGCGCAGTCTCGCGAGCAACTCATTGATCTTTTCGTCCCTGAAATCCGGGAGTAAGTATAAGGTGTCTATTAGTTCACTAAGGTAATGGATCTTCGCGGCCTCATCGAGAACAACCTTTATAACAGTGCGATCTCCAGAGATGAGGAAGATGGAATGTGCAACTGCGATCTTGAAGCCCGGCCCGCCCTGGGAAAGCAATCTGTAAAGTTTCGGGAGAGATTCCGTTGACCGCAAATGCCCAAGACCTGCAACCGGCCATGAATCACCGGGCCCTGCGGCATTACACAGCTCCTTCGCCGCGATCTTCCTTTCGTCTTCGGTAAGTTCGTCGAGCAGGTAAAGCGGAGGTCCGTCCTTTCTCTGCTCCCAGCTGTTTGCATTCAGGAATCCGTTTCTGAAATTCTCAAGCCGACTGTCCGTGCGGCTGTTCATCTCCATTGGTCTTTATATACCTGAACTGTTCTTGAACAGGATAGTGAGTATTCTTGGAATGCCGCTTCGGTTTGCTTCATCAAAATATTCGTTGAGCATCACTATGTCAAAGTTGTTGGACGATGCCGCTGAAGTAAAGTCGGAGATGTTGTGATCAAAGCATTCCACAATTCTTGTTCCCTCTCCGCTTTCGAATCTTGCTTTTGTTCCGGTGTATTGCTTGAAAGGATGTAGCTCGCCGACATAAACATATCCTCCCGGAGCTATGACTGTCGCCGCTTTTGCAAATACAGCATCAAGGTCTTCTATATGCTCAAGCACAAGACTGAATGTTATCAGGTCGAACGTCTGCCCGCTGAAAATCCATTTGCCCTTAGCATCAAACAGCATAAACTCCACATTGCCGGAAAGATTCTTCTCTCTTGCCTTCTGTAGCATCTGTTCCGTAATATCCGCCGCTACAACACTCTTTGCAATTTCAGCAAGGAATGCCGTGTTCTTTCCCGTGCCGCATCCTATCTCGAGGCAGTTCTCAAACCGGAATTGATTCAGTGTGTTCTTTAAGGAGACGGCTTCAAGGTCGCGCGTCCTGTTTTCGTTTGAGTCATATATTTCCGCCCAAAGCCCGTATGCTTCAGTGGGTTTCATGTGATATGGTTTTAGGTGAGATTAAATTCTTTGCAATTTATGAATGCCGTTGCACTTAAACAATTCTTGTCGGCAAGAGATGCAAAAGCATTGCGGAAATTTTCCTGATCTACCCTATTTCTTCTCCAGGCCATACATGCCCGTGCCTTCGTTGTGAACCAATTCGTAGCCGTCATTGAGTTCAAGCGTCCAACCATCTCCCGCAGCGGAACTCCCCGAGACAGTAAGCGGCATGCTGACGCTGACCTTGCTCCAGTCTTTGCTTATGAGTGCACCTTTTTCAACAGTGAGTATTCCCCAGTTGTCTGTCACACGGATCACGGGATAGACCGTGCCAAGTTCATCAATCGGCATGATCATTCTGTAATCGAATGACATGTTCATGTTGACAAGAGGCAATTGGAGATGAGGATCATCAACAAGGACCTTCCTGTATCCGGCAATCTTTTTGGTTCTCTCAAGCTCACGCGCGGATTCCTCATCAACAATGATTCTTCCGTTGTATTCGTCCATTGCATTCTCAACATGGACTGCCGGATCTTCGGGGATCTCAACGCCAAATTCTTTCAGAAAAAAACTTCTGAGATATGTGTCAGAATTGATCTGCAGGTTCCAGCCGCTCTTACGGGCACTGAGGAAGTAGCCGTAAACGGGAATGGTTTGATATGAAAACGAACGTACGAAAGTCTGTTCCTTCACAAACCGGTCAATGCTCTCTGTGAAATGTGAGGCCATCTCTCGGCGATCTCTGCCGCTGTGTATTGCACCTGTAAACTCCGCGAGGCCTTCATTGAGGTCAAGAAGATTTTCCGATGAATCAGCGCTGGGAAAAACTTCGGACCTGTACATTCCGAACATCAGGGCGTTAGATATGTGTTTGTCCGATTCTTGCGGTGAATTTGCTGTTGCTGCTTTCTTCAGAGCTTCAAGTTCAAGCCGGAGATAGATTCTGCCTTCCTGCCTGTCAAGATGAGAGTTGTCCGGATTATGCGGCGAAAATCCAAGTCTTTTCTGCGCACTGTGAAAGAGCTCATGCGAAAGCAGGTTCAGTCTGTCATGCCTGTTCTTTGGCAGAGGCATCATCACCATTGCCCACATCTTTCCCCAAAGTTCAATGGATGTGTTTGCTATGTTCACATTTGCAGGAAGCGTCCCGGTAAATACAGATCCTTCATTCGTTAACATGCCTGCTGTATCGCTCTCAATGCAAATTAAGTTTCCCGATACAGGAT
>DAIQRO010000191.1:1171-5496 GCA_036786155.1 Bacteroidota bacterium | reverse complement strand
ATCTCGGCAATCTCTGTAAGAAGCCTTTTTTCTTCATTAAGTTCTTCTTCTTTGTCGCCTGTTGGAGCGCGTGATGATTTTTGCTTTCCGGTTCCTGATGTTTTAGTGCCTGTTGGCCCTGGACCTGGAGCCGGGCCTTGTATTCCTTTTGCAATGTTAAACATTGCTTCGGCTGATGCGAAATCCCCTTTTGAGAGAAAGGCTTGTCCTTTCGATATTGCCCAAAGTACCTGGGCCATGTTCTGAGCTGAACCGCTTATCCCGAGCAGGTTTGCAATTGCATTTGTTGAGAGACTGGCAAATACGCCTTGGAGCGAGTAAGCCGCTTGAGATGAGTTTCCCAAACTCATTGTCAGGGTATTGAATACATCCGTAAGATTACCTGTCCTGAGTCCTGCAGATATTAGGTCTATTAATTGCTGTTTAAGCTGAGCTGCAGCATTCGCACCTTCAAACATCTCTGAGCTGCTTTCTCTAGTTTTTTCGTATAGACCCTCCAGCTCTACCTGATTGGACCGTAATTCAGCTCTCAGATTTATTAACTCACGCCTTGATTCAAATGTTGACCCTTTGTGGTTATCTATTTGTTTAGTCAACTTTGCGTTTGCAACAACTAATGCATCCGCTTGCTTTCTGTAGTCTTCAGTTTCCCTTTTTACTTTTTCAAAGGTACTGATCTGATCCGAATACTCATCAGTAATATCTTTTATACCACTTGCGATTTTGTACACCAGAGCAGTATTTCGGATCTCCTGAAGATCCCTTTCTGCTTGAATAACTTCCTTTACCCGCACGGAATTAGATTGAAGCTCTCCATTGTACTGATTAACACCTATTATGAGTTGTGGGTACGTTTCTGAAAGTTCTTTAAGTAGATCTTGCCTTTGACTAAGGTCATCATCTGTTGGGATAGTAATAGAGAAAGAATCTTCTAAGGCACTGAGTTTTTGTAAAGCGCTGTTTGTTTCGCCTAACTTCTGAGTCATCTCGTTTACTTGCTCAGTGAAATTGGAAGCCTGGTCGCTCGCTCCAAAGAAGTATGAACCTAAGGCGGCAAGTGCAGTGACTATTAGCCCTATGGCAGTGATCAGACCTCCGCTTGCAACATTGGCTATTGCAATAGCTGCATTATAGGCCCATACTCCACCGACCACAAGCATAATTGCTGCTGCCACTGCTCGCAAGCCGGAAGGGAGCGAGGCTAATATTCCCGCCGCAGTTATCAAAACATATGGAATTAGCCCCATTGATTTATTGAGAACTACAAAAGCAGAGGCTAAGGCTATTACCGTAATGGAAAGTTTTGCT
Organism: Bacteroidota bacterium; assembly: GCA_036786155.1. GTDB lineage: Bacteria > Bacteroidota > Ignavibacteria > Tepidaquicellales > Tepidaquicellaceae > JADJAH01. Next base: position 4,188 of record DAIQRO010000191.1, on the reverse strand, counting down.
AAAAAAGGGTCTGCCTTAGCAAGCCAATTAATAATCGAAGACAAGACATCAATACCCGGACCGATTGCTTTTGTAATTAACTCTCCAAATGAGACTTTCAGCTTTGTTATTGCAAATTCAAATTTGGCGAACTGACCGGCAGCTGACGAGGAGAGTTTGTCAACATCACCAACGTTTCCTGCCGTTTCCCTAAGTATAGAACTAAAGAGTGCCATTCTAACACCTGCATCCTGCCCTGCTCTCATAAGATCCTGCGCTTTGAATCCTGCTTCCTCAAGCATAACCGATAGATTCTTCGTTACGCCGGCATTGTCAACAAGTATTGAATTTCCGTTCTTAATTCCCTCTGTCGCCGAACGCACTGCCTCGCCAAAAGACAGAGCGGACTGCCGACCGAATGCAGCACTTTCTGAGAGCCTGTTTATAAGTTCAACACTTTGTTCCAATGTGAAATTTGAAGCCAGCAAGTTCTTCATTGCTGTAGAGGCAGATCCAATATCCAATAGTCCTGCTTTTACAGCCTTAAGAGATTGAATCTGTTGATTTGCAGTTTCCGGGTCAACCATCTTGAATGATGCAATTGATGAAAGTCCTGTTTGCGCTGAAGTAAAATACTTATACTCTTGTACAAAGGAACCAAACGTTGATTGCATCACTCTTACAATCGAAAAAAATCCCTCTACCCTTAGACCTGCATTTGTAAAAGCACCGGCTAGTTTTGTTACGGTCTCTTTAGTGTTGCTGAGTGTTACATTAAGTTGCTTGCTCTTCCCTGCAACTTCATCAAGAGAAGTCCCAAATTTCTTGGCATTCCCTTGTGCATTGAGGATTTCAAGCAGTACACTTAGCTTTAGCTCACCAATAGTTTGAGACATAATCTTAATTAAACATTATGACATTTTTTGAAATGCTGCTTGGAATCGGAGGACTCATTCTGTTCACTTGGATTCTTTGGCAACTGAAAAGGTTTGAAGGCTTTTTGGATACTTATGACTACAGAGATTATCAAGAGAAGAAGCAAAAACACAAAAGGCATGGCTAAAAGTTTTCATTGTCTATCCTCTGCTTCCAAATCTTATAAGTCTCTTTCTCCTTATGCACCATAATCATTCCCGCCTGAGACAGCTTTAATTTTTTCACATTCTCAAATTGCGCGGATGAGTAGTTGTTTTCGCACAATGAAATTATCAGATCTTCCCTTGCCGCCTTCGGCATTCCTACAGCTTCTTCTTCCATTGCATTCATGAATTCGATGTACCTGTAGTCGTCTTCCCTGAAGTCAGACCGCTCCCGATAGTCCTGAACCAGTCGCGAGCTGTAGGATTTAAAGAAAAAAAATCTCGTATCACTGCCTCCAGCTCTGAGTTCTTCAAAGCCCTGAGTTGATCAATGTTGATTTCCGACTCTGCCGGTTCAGTGATCAGCACTACCTGAAGCATCTTGTACAGCAGGTTCTCATTCAACAGCTGAGAGATAATATCCCTGAGCTTCGTGTTCTCCAGGTCAACGCCTGAAAGCTCGAGACCCATCATGATCTCTACGAGCTTCTCATCCTGCCCGAGAGTGAGCTCTTCCTGCCTGCAGGCGAGGCCGTTGGAGAATGAGTATCTGATCTTGCCGTCAACCGGCTCCTGCGAGGGTTTCGGCTCTTCCGTATTTGCGGCAAACTTTGTAAAGAGGTTTTTGAGCATGTCAGTAATTTGATTTTAAAATGCCCGGCAGTATCTTTATCTACGGCCGGGCATCAGCATGGAGGATATTGATGAACAGGGTCAGTGCATATTACATGATACTCGCTGGCTTATGCGCCGGCAGTCTCGAGTACCACATAGAACGGATTGGTTCCGCTCACGGGGCTTGCTCCTGTTGCATACTTGTCGTTGGGCAGGTCCGTGTTCGGAGTAACCGACGCGTTTGCGTTCTGCGCCCAGACCGAGAATGTAATGTCGAGGATCTGATGGTCCTTGCCTGACATTTTCAGGCTGTAGTTTCGCCTTGCCTTCATCTCGGGGCAGTAGATCTCCATGTGCTTGCCTCCGGTATAGCCGTTGTAGTAATACCCGGCAAGAGTGGATGCGCAGATATTGTCAATCGTGTCAAGGATTTCCTTCGACATCTGAGCCAGCTTGATCTTGAGAGTGACCTTTTGTGTTGTAGGCACTTCGATCACTGTCTTGTCTGCCAGCACCACTTCTTCAGAGCTTTCATCGTTCATCAGCTCGCCTTCAATGATGTTGCCGAGCGTGATCCAGCTGCCGTTATACTTGGCTTTGAAGTTGTTGCCCGATACCAGCTTGATCTGGCTTTTGTCTTTTGTGATTGCCATGGTTGTTGATAATTATGATTTCAAAAATTATTCCCCGATTGGGTTGCCGTCTGTCCAGATCGTATATACCGGATCATAAGATTTTACCGCCGCCTTGAATTCTGCTTTGGTATCTACCGCTGCGGGTAACGTTGCAGTGCTTAAATCTGCTCCGTCAGCTATAACATTAGCCCACACTGGTGCCGATCCAACCGTGAAATCGCATGTGGAGAAATCTTGGCCTGACATATCAGAATTAAGTTGCACCGAGCCCAAGTTCTCCAAGGTGAACGTGTTGAGTCTGGCACCGCCCAAGCGGAATAACAAAAAGTTGCGTGTCCTGTACAACTGTGATTCCGGGAATTCAGAATCACCTGTTGTGGAGAGCGTGTAGTAATTGACCTGCACGCCGTTTGCATCATTGTTCGGATTTGAGACTTCTGTTCTTGTCTTCGTCACAACTCCCGAAATGATTTGTCCGGCTTTCTGCAGCCAGACTGTCGAGCCGACTTGAAATTTTGTCTTTACCGGCTTACTGGATAGTGGCATGACTTCAAGATTTATATTAGTGAGTGGGGAATCGGATTCGAGCAATACCAAGCCTGTTTCTATGACTGCCGTTGAGGGATTAAAAGTAACGTTGCTGTTTGCACCACGGCTAAAGTAGTTGGACCCGTATAAACTGAACACCTGATTGTCAACTGAAGAGAAT
>DAIQRO010000191.1:0-1150 GCA_036786155.1 Bacteroidota bacterium | reverse complement strand
GCACATTTAAAAATACTGTTCCAGAATCTGACATACGGATAAGTGTTGGCGTAATCGATTACGCCGTCATAGTCTGAGTAATTCAGACCTTTGGATGTTTCAGCATTGACGTTAGTGTTCACAAGTTCAACATTCGTCAGCTCATAACCGTAACCGAATACGACAACATCGTCGCGGTAACTCGCATCAATAGCTGAAGCCTGTACACTGGCTGTATTGCTTAGGTTTCTTATGGAACATCGTCCGCCATCATTGGCTCCTGCGGAACTACCTATTTTTGTAATATATGTTAACTGTAACCAATCGCTTGCAGTCACCAGATCTAGGTCAAACGTACACATCGTATCAGTATCGAAAATATGCCCGCCTCCCGCCGAATACTTACCTGCGTTATAGCCCTTGATCCGTAGCGCTGTTCTTCCTTTTGTGCTGAAGAAAGTTCTTGTATGGTCACTCTTAATACTCTCACACTCCCAGAAGATTCTGGACTGAGTAGTTCCATCCACAGCAATATCTTTCCACACGTGTGTGTCAGGTGAGCTTGCTCCGCTCCTTTCAAATTTGCCATAGCCCAAGATTCGGGCAGTGAAAGCAGAGTTGTTTGCAGGGGTTATCTCTCCGTCATGGATTGCATTAGGCTCAAAATAGAAAGTGACACCGTCTAAGACACTCAAATTCTCAGAATAAGTACCGGATTAGACGCGGAAACATTGACCCGTACTTACAACTGCATTGGCGGCGACTATTGTTGTGTAGTCCGCTCCGCCGCTATCGTCAACAGTTATGGTGGTTCCTGCAAATGTTGCGAGGAACCGGCGTGCTTCATACACATCGGTCAAGTACTCATATTCATGAAACGCCGAGGCTTCATCGGGCCGGGTAATTATAACGGATGCGTTTTCAAAATTGATGGTAATGCCGCTTCCTGACTGCGACTTACTTATAACATTCGTAACATTGACATAGTAACTGCGTCCGGATAAGTCGCCGATTGTGACTGTATTTTTGTATGCTTGAGCAAACATTTCACGTGCCGCATACATGGCGAATTTAACAGATGAATATTCTATGATGTCATACAGACCGCTCACATAATGCACCCACACATTATTGCGGCTGACATAAAAATGAGTGACCAGGCTTTGGTCAA
>DAIQRO010000190.1:486-5515 GCA_036786155.1 Bacteroidota bacterium | reverse complement strand
CAATGGTGTCATCAGGGACTCGGATAGTTTTCTTGATCTGCCGGTCGTATTGTCCGTGCTGTTCATTCTGCTTCTGATCTATGCATCATATTTCTTCTACAAAAGAGACAGCATAGTTTCCTTTGCGATACTTTTCTTCCTTGTCACATTATTGCCGGTGATGAACATTGTTCCAACGATGAACCTGATGGCGGAGAGATTCCTCTATCTTGTTTCATTTTCGCTGGTCATTGTCATTGCTCATCTTTGCATGCTTGGAAGCTCCAAAAGGGACAAAGGAATACTTCTTGCGGGGATGGTGGTGATAATCGGCTCGATGTCGTTTCTTACTTATGAGAGGAACAGAGACTGGAAAGACAACAACACTTTGTATTCTTCCGCAGAGGGAATTGAGGGTAATGTTCTGCTTGTCAACAGAGGCAACATCTTTGCCAATATGCAGAAGTATGATGATGCGGCTAAGCTCTACAAGAGAGCGATCGAACTTCGTGAGAACAGTCTTCTTGCACATCACAACCTGGGTTTGGTTTACATTCTCAAAGGCAACCTCGATTCTGCCGAGATCAGATTCAAAAGGGGGATACAGATAGATCCCTACGCGCCTGATGGATATTTTCAGATGGCGACAATATCCAACATGAGAAACAAGAAGGATGATGCGATCTATTATCTCGAGAAATTGCAGACAGTGTTTCCCGATTACAAAAATTCCGCACAGATACTTGCTGAACTGAAGTCAGGCAAGGGAGACAAACTAAGCATGGTGCCGAGGGGATTTGACGACAAAGAATCCGTGGATTACAAGAAGTCAATTCTTCAGAGAAGATCATACGCAAACTTCTCCGAGGGAAAAATTGACGATGCGATAAAGGACCTTAATGAACTCCTTGCAATCACAGAAGACAGCACAAACAAAGCCGGCATATTGAACAATATTGCAATGTGCTATGAGAAAAAAGGTGACAAGGAGAATGAAGAAAAGCACTTCCTGATGTCTCTGGATTATGATCCGAATAGCATAAATGCGATGAACGGTGTTGCCGCTTTTTATCTGAGGCAGGGGAATGCGAAGAAGGCAGAGGAGTTCTTCAGAAGGATTCTTGAGATCAGCCCTGACAATGAGATTGCAAAAAAGAAGCTCGATTCACTCCGGAGCTCCAGGTGAGAGTAACTGAACTCAAATTGAAAGGACAATAGCACTATGAACTGGAAACTTGTAATTATTCTTGTTGCAGTGGGCGCAGTAATGGCTGTGCTTTCTGTTTACGGGATACTTCAGTCCGGATTTGAACTTGTGATCTGGATCCTTTTCGGTTTGATCTCCGCATATCTCATAGCAAAGATCGGAGGAAGAATGCCCTTCGTTGAGGGGACAGTGGTGGGAATCTTGAGCGGTCTGGTAAACGCCGTAATACAATCCGCAATGTTCAACACTTATCTTCTGAATAATCCGCAGTCTCTTGACGGATTCAAGGAATTGCCTGTGGCAATGCAGCCGCAGTATGTAATACTCTTTGCCGGCCCCTTCATCGGAATCATCTACGGCATCATCGTAGGAATTATCGCATTGTCATTGAGGAAGATCGTCAGGGATAATCAATAATTATGAAAGTTCTCATATCGCATTGCGCAATACTGATCTGTTTGCTGTTTGTGTCCGGTGCATTTTCACAGCAGAAACCGCGAAGAGCTGTCATGCCTCTGGATGCCGAAGCAGAGCTGTTCTCAAAAGGGTCCACTGAATTCAAAGACTACAGGCAGAAGTACTCTTCAACGGTCTTTATTAATACAGACATTTCAAACGACAGCTTTCCGCAGAATGAACCTTCAGTCAAGATCAGCCGGAAGGATCCCTCAAGGGTTGTTGCTGCATGGCGCGATTTCAGAAGAGGTGTTTCAAATCCTACAAACAGGCAGATTGGCTACAGCTATTCTACTGACGGCGGCATAACATGGTCTGTCAGCAGACTTCTGGATTCAACCCTGCTTCCGGGATTTCCGAGAAACAGCGATCCGGTGGTTGCAGTCGACTCTGCAGGCAATTTCTATATTGCAGTTGTCTGCATTGGCAATTCCGTCGGGCTTGGAGTTTACAAATCAACTGACGGCGGTGTTACTTTTCCTGCAGCATATCTTGTTGCAAACACGGGCTCTGAGGATAAAGAGTGGATGGACAGCGACAGAGTGCCGGGGAGCCCTTATTTCGACCGCCTTTACATGTCGTGGACCCGTTTCAGCGGAAATACAGGCATCAAGGTTTCCTATTCATCGAATTCGGGAATCAACTGGACTGACGGCGTTTCAGTCAGTGATGAGATCAGCGGCGTGCAGGGATCTGACATAGCAATCGGACTTGACGGAGAACTATATGTCACATGGCTTGACTTCAACACGCCGCTTGATGTTCTGAAGTTTGACAAGTCAACAAACGGCGGTGTTACGTTCGGAACAGATAAGGACATTGCAAGCGGGCCGAGTCCGAACATTACAATATCTTCAAGCAACATTTCGATGCCTTCCATTGCGGCAGATGTAAGCAACGGCCCGGGAAGGGGCAACATATATGCTGTATGGTGCGATGCCCGGAACGGAGCTCCGGAAGTATTTCTCACCAGGTCAACGAACAGGGGATCAAACTGGTCACAGCCGATCCGGATCAACGGTGATCCAGTCGGAAACGGCAAGCTTCAGTGCTGGCCTTGGTTAGAAGTGGATGAAAACGGAAACATAGCTGTGCTGTATTACAGCTCGGAAAACACATCAGCCAATAATGTGATAGAAGCATACCTGGGATGGTCAAAAGATCAGGGAACAACATTTGTGAACTCTCTGCTCAGTACGAGCCCTTCACCTACAAACCAACCGAACACGGCAGTCAGGTTCGGAGATTACATTTGCGTTGACTTTTTTTCGGGCAGGGTTGTTCCGGTCTGGACCGATGAAAGATCCGGTGGCGTTAATATGGAAATCTACACGGCGAATTACAGTCCTCCGTCGGGAATATCCCAATACTCGTCTGCGATGCCGGGTGATTACAGGCTGTATCAGAATTATCCGAATCCGTTCAATCCGATTACAAAAATCAGATTTGATGTTTCATCAGGAAGCTTTGTAAGCCTTACTGTGCATGACATTCTCGGGAGAACGGTTTCCACATTGTCAAGCGGCATGATGAATGCCGGTTCATATGTAGCCAGCTTTGACGCTGCAGAGCTTAGCGGCGGAGTATATTTTTACAGACTCCGGGCCGGCTCATTCATCGAAACAAGAAAACTTGTCGTGCTGAAGTGACTTAATGCGGTGAACTCAGAATCCCAAAATGTTCCGCCGTCCTCATCGCCTGTTTGAAGTGCCTCTCCTCGTGCAGGGCAAGTATGTCGAGCAGGTCTTCAAGCGAATAGGTTATAAAAGAGGAAGCAGGAGAAGTTATGATGGTCTTTTGGAGGTCAGTTCGATCAAGTTTTGAAATCATTTCGCAAAGCTCATTTTGGATTTCAACAAACCTCTTGACCACGCCTGCGTTAATGTCGCTGTAGGAAGGTTCAAATGGTTTCATGGTCTTAAACTTCTTTTTCTCTACGGGGCTGACAGATCTCTTCAGCATTTTCCCAAACATACCTGGAAGAAGCGGCATCTTGGCCCAGAAGCCTGACTGCAGATTTCCTGATGCGGCTGCCCTTAGCTGAGGGAAGTATGACATGTTTGAAACAGTAAGATGATCAATACACTGTCCAATGCTCCAGTCCTGGGGTGAGATCTTCATATTCAATTCTTCTTTGCTGAGGCTTCCGAAATTTTCTTCAAATTTTCGGCTGATGTCATTTAGCTTGCCGATAGCCGAGGCTATTTTCTGAACAGACATTATAAATCAGTTTTTTGTAAAAGCTAGTCCTAATGAAGGAGAAAAAAAATGATCAAGACAATTTCCTTTAAGAGCGGCAAGAACCAAAACTTAGTGCTTTAAATATTTGAGGTGAATTTGCATTTTGCCCTACACAATCATGATAACAGCGGATCATTACTCCAGGCGCATAAGCCTGCTGAAGGGAATATCATGGAGGATAATAGGCACACTTGACACAATCCTGTTATCATTTATCTTCACGGGCAAACTGCATCTTGCTGTTAAGATAGGTGGTATCGAATTGTTTACCAAGATCTTCCTTTACTATGTCCATGAGCGGATATGGGGCAAGCTCAGGATAGGAAGACAGAAAACTGAAACGGAAGGAGTAATTATCTATGAAGACAAGCACTGGAGAAGCGTAACAAAGGGTGTAAGCTGGAGAGTGATCGGGACTCTTGACACTATAATCATAGCATACCTTGTAACGGGCCATATTACACAGGCGTTTGAAATAGGATTTACTGAAGTATTTACAAAGATGTTTCTCTTCTATCTCCACGAGAGGCTCTGGAACAAGATCACAAGACAAAAGAAAGACTTCACTAAACACACTGCGACCGAACCTGCATGAATCCACATATTCTGGAAAAGAAGACAGTAATTAGAAGAAGCCGTTCAGAGTTGTTCGATTTCTTCAGCAATGCCGGGAACTTAAATCTCATAACGCCTCCCGAACTCGGTTTCCGCATCATAACGACGCTTCCCTTAGAAATGAAAGAGGGCGCTCTGATTGAGTACGTGATCCGGCTTAATGGGATCCCATTCAAGTGGAAAACGGAGATAACAAAATGGGATCCTCCCAACAGTTTCACTGACACCCAGCTCAAAGGGCCTTACAGAATGTGGGTTCATGAGCACATATTCGAAGATAAGGGCGATACAACCCTGATGACCGACATAGTAAGATATTTGTCCCCGGGCGGTCCGTTTGAGATCATACCTCATAAGCTTTTTGTGGAAAGGAAGGTCCGGGAGATCTTTGATTTCAGGGAAAAGAGGTTCAATGAGATATTCAAGCAGTAACGCCGTGTAAATTTTTTTGCGAATGCGAGTGTCACACAAATATCCCTTGTTATTTTTAAGCATAAGTTCTTACTTTATTCAATCTTTAACCAAAACAAC
>DAIQRO010000190.1:0-476 GCA_036786155.1 Bacteroidota bacterium | reverse complement strand
AAGATTGCTTACAATTATGGCGCTCATCGGCGTCATCGTCTTTTCCCCAAAAAACAAATTATTCGCAGTCGAACAATGTGCTGCTTGAATACTGCACCGGAACTTGGTGTCAGTGGTGTCCTTGCGGACATGACATTATCAACGGAATTCTTGTCAACTACCCGAACACAGTAGTTCTCGGATATCACGGAGCGGGTAGCGATCCATGGCAGACATACTCTGCGGGAATCAGGGGATTGTTCGGATTCAGCGCATATCCTACCGGCAGTGTCGGCAGGAAGTCCGGAATCATCTCAAGGAGTGCTTGGAACAATGAAGTGGTTATACAAACAAACACAATTCAGCCCGGAGTGAATATAGAGGTTACGAACAAGAGTTATGATGAAGGAACAAGGACTCTGACCGCTACAGTCAGGGTAACGGCAAACACTGATCTGACCGGAAGTTACTACGTAAACTATGTGCTTACAGAAGAC
>DAIQRO010000015.1:27977-30605 GCA_036786155.1 Bacteroidota bacterium | reverse complement strand
AACGATTCTGGGCCAGATTTCTTTTTTTTAGCGAAATGTTTTGTCGTGTACTAAGTTCTGATGGCATAAATACATCTGAGGATCTTCTTGGTTTGATCTTGAAGAAGTCGCTTAAGAAGACTATTCAGGAGATGCTTGAGCAGGAGGTAGAGAAGAAACTGGGCAGAGGATACTATGAGCGCCGGAGCGATGATTCAAGTGAGAAGATATACCGGAACGGTTATGAGCCGAGGAAGCTTAAGACGGCCGAAGGCAAAGTGGATATAGAGCTTCCGCAGTTGCGCAACACAAAGGAGCCTTACCGCTCAGAGATAATGGAACAAATGGGCAAGCGGAGCACAGAGCTGGAGCGGTTGGTTACGGAGATGTATGTTCGGGGACTTTCGACACGGGATGTGGAGGAACTGCTAAGAACAGAGAATGGCGAGTTGCTACTCAACAGGAGCTCGGTAAGCGAAATAACGGAATCGCTGAATGAGGAATATGAAAAGTTCATCAACAGAGACCTCAGCAAATATGATCTGATATATATGTTTGTGGACGGAGTATATGAATCGCTTCGCAGGCATAGCAGCCGAAAGGAAGCTATATTGTGTGCATGGGGCATAGTCTCAAGCGGCGAGAAGGTGATGCTTCATCTGTCATTGGGCAACAAGGAAAGTTATGATACCTGGCAGGAGTTCTTCCGTGAAATGCTCTCAAGAGGTCTGAGGGTGCCGATGCTGATCATATCAGACGGAGGGCCGGGACTGAAGAAAGCGATTGATAATTGCTTCAGTGAAAGCCTTCGCCAGAGATGCATTGCGCACAAGCTGAAGAACATCTCCAACAAACTAAATGAAGAAGGAAGAAGAGAGTTGATGCCGTTAATAAAAGATGTCTATTATCAGACAGATTACGATACGGCAAAACTGATAGCGGGAAAACTGATAGAAAAGTACTTGCCTGTTTATCCCTCAGCCGTAAAATGTTTTCAGGAAGATCTGGAAAGTTGCCTGAACCACATGAAGTTTCCAAGTGGTCATCACCGCTATATAAGAACCACAAATCTTCTGGAAAGAACATTTGCAGAACAGAAGCGAAGGACAAAAGTAATACCGCGGTTCTTCAGCGAGAAGAGTTGCATGAAACTGGTCTTCGGAACAATGATCCGGATAAGTGATAAATGGCGAGACTTGAAAATGAGCGACTATGATCTGACATTACTTAGAAACATAAGAGCTCTGTTGGGATGGAATAAATCAAAAGACAGCAATGACAATGAGTTCATTTCAAAGAAATATGCAGCATAACCATTTTTCGTTTTTACAGGAAAAAAATGACTTGACCCAAGTGATTAACAGCCTTATTAGAATAATTTATGTAAGTGATGTTTGTTCCGGTTCCATTGTTCTGGGTTGGTCCGCTGTTATCAACTGCCGAATTATCAAACTGATAACTTGCAGCAAGAAAACTATAAGCGCCGCTCAGCTGATACATGTTCAATGGTATGAACATGTTACCAAGCAATTCAGCAGATGTCCGTGCACTGCTCCAGATTCTTACATTATCCAGTCTGCCGTTGAAAAAATATGCATGCGAGCCGCTTTGTCTGTCACAGCCAATGAACAAATTTTCAAAATTACTCCCGACGTTTCCGGTAATTCCTGTTCTTGAAGTATCGAGCACTCCGTTTATATAAATAGCTGTTGTTGTTCCATTGTAAGTGCCGGCTATATGTGTCCATTGATTTGCTTTCACAACACCGGACACTCTGCTTCGCAGGTAGTTTCCCGAACCTCCCTTCGGAAAAAAGACAATTCTGCCTGAATATTCGATTCCGAAGTAATAACTCGTCAGATAATTTTTCCCGATAATACATGCAGAACTTGATGGCAATGCTGTCGGATACACCCAGGCTTCAACTGTTATTGCTGTTGACGGATTCAATTCATTGTGCCATGGAACCGAAACATAACTGTTAGTTCCATTGAAGCTTGCTGCAAAGTTATCAACATATTGCGCTTCACCCGATTGCAGATTTATGAGATTGATAATTGCCAGATTGCAGAAAAGCAGAATTAGAATGTTAAGTTTAGTTTTCATTTTGGTTGAAAGTCTGTGAAGTTAAAGAGTTCGTGAGTCACAATTCCCAATGATCACAAAATGTTCTGTTTGACATTTCATGTTAATGGGTGTTGGTTATGATGATTATGTCAATTATTTTTGACATCACTCTCCTGTTGCTAAAATCTTCATCAAAACTAACTCGAGAGCATAATTTCTCCAAAGAATTTTTTTTCAAATAGCATCCTGACTTTCACACATGACCAGTTGTTACAAATTGCAATCATGCTAAGATACAGCGTATTGCAGATCCTCAGATCATTTTCCGCTAAGGAACTGAAATTGTTTGATGAATTCATTCAGAATCCTTTTCATAACAATAATTCAAAAGTCGTTGAGCTTTTTAAATTAGTCAAAAAATATCATCCTGACTTCTCGTCTGAACATTTCTCAAAGGAAGCTCTTTTCAGGTCTATGATGGGGAATGCAGTCTATAAAGAGTCTTACATACGAAATCTTTTTTCTGATCTGAATGTGCTTGCGGAAACATTCATAAGAGTAACTCTTACCGAACGTAACCCT
>DAIQRO010000015.1:24767-27967 GCA_036786155.1 Bacteroidota bacterium | reverse complement strand
GTAAAATCGGTCAAAGTAAAAGAGCACAGTTATTACGAAGATGTAAATTTCATTTATGAGATCAGAAGCTTTCTGATAGTTGACAGATCATTGACTGATAATTTCAGGGATATGCAGTTGAAGAATACGATAAAATTATTCCTTATTTCAGTTCTTGAGAATGTATTTTATATGATAATTGAGGAGCAGAGGGTCAATGTGAAGCACAGATATGACTTTGTGAAACACACATTGAAGTATTTGCAGACTCATCAGTCTGAGTTTGAAGACTCCCCTTTGCTGATGATCTATTTTCACTTAAGTAATTTGTTTCTGTCCGAGAAATCAGAACATAATGATGAGCATCTTAAAATTGCGGAGAAGTATTTTCGAAAATATTTTTCTGCACTTTCAAAGATTGACAAGAAAAATATCTATTCAATTATGCAAGTGTATTATATAAACAAGATTGCCAAAGGAGATTATTCGCGCAATAAGGAATTTTTGAGATTCATGCTTGAGATGCTGAAGTCCAATGTTCTGTCTCATAAGAAAAGGGACTTTATTAATCTGAATCTTTACAGAAACATTCTGATACTTTGCATTATGGAAAAAGAAACAAACATTCTGAAACATTTCATATCAAAATATATCCGATTCGTAAATGAGCAAAGCCGTGAATCGGTACTTGCATATTCCAATTCACAGCTGCATTTTCTGCAGGGTAATTTTCAAAAAGCTCTAGATCTTTGCAACCAAATAAACCTGAATGATCTGCTTTACTCTACAAATGATAATCTTTATTTCAAGAATGATATTAAGACACTAACACTTAAGAGCCTTTACGAGCTGAATGCATTAGAGAACGCTATATCCTATATTGATACGTACAAGCACTTTCTGAGGAATTCGAAACTTATGAAAGAAGAGATGAGAAGTAATTATTTGTCATTTGTAAACTCTGTGAACGAGTTAATAAAACTCAGGAATAGATTTGATGAATATGCTTTTGCAAAATTCAAATCCAGAATGAGTTCTGCAAGATTTTCGAATGTTCAGTGGATATTGGAAAGACTGAATGAATTTGAAAGGTGATTTCGGAGGAAAAGACCTGATCGTTGCTGCCTGCCCTTTCTTCTGTCCCCTCACCCTGCCCCTCTCCCTGAGGTTGTTTCAAAACTTCTTTGCAATGTGAGGAGTTTCATTGCACAGTCACCATAAAGTCCCCCTTCTGACTTTAGGAGGGGTATCTGGGGGAGGTTGTGAATCAAATTTAATGGACACAATGACCAAGTATTGCACAACAGTTACAAAGTATTTTTATCTTCTCAACCTCCCCCAGTCCCTCCTTTGAAAGCAGGAAATCCCCGTGTCGGATACTCTCCGGCATACCACCGAAGCTTTTCCTCAACTTATTTGTCATCTTTTATTGAACGGTAGTAATAGATGCTTCTCTCCAGTTTCATTATCTTGCAAGCTCTGACAACTGATATCTGTGCCTCTTCATTTATCTCCATAGCCAACTCACGCTTTTGACAGAGCCTTACAACTTTTTTTCGATTACTTCCTTCAGTATTGAGTGATCAAGACTCAGATCAGCATACATCCTCTTTAGCTGGGAGTTCTCACGCTTAAGTTCTTTGTACTTTCTCAATAACTCCGAATCCATGCCTGAATACTTCTTCTTCCAGTTGTGAAGCGTATTACGGTTGATCCCCAGCTGCCGGCAGATGAAATCAACATTCTTGCCGGCTTCATGCTCCTTAGGAGCTTGCAATATTTAGCTCTCAGTGAACATTGACCTCTTCATTTGATTTTTAAGAGTTAGACATTTTTGTCTACTGTTAAGCTGCAGGAGTTTTGGGGATATTTACACAACCATGAAGCTATGTCCTTGGTATTATTGGATACGACTCTAGTCTGTAAATTACAAATCGTTTCGCATTTATTATAGAGACCGCTAATACACAGCCTTGTGCCGTTTCCGGTGCCTGACCTTTAGATCCTGGTACCAAGAAGGCGAGCCGGAACCGTACAGCAAATATGAGTTTGCTTCAAGGAAATTTGCTCATGAGAACTCTTTTCACAGAGAACAAAAATCAGCATCTCATCGCCAGCTCGCAAGCTTCTTCAAAGGTCATGTTTTCACCCTCTTCCCTGCATATTGAAATTTCTGCATCACTTAACAGCTCATTCAGTCTTGCAGTCAATTCATCTTTTTCCTTCTCAGCATTAGAATCAAATCCTGTTCCCATTGACTTAACCGTGTGTTCTGCCGCATACAACAACCTCGCTGCATCGAAGAGTTTGTTATTCAATTCAAGTAATCGCGCCAGATGAATAAGAGTGCTTGCAACCCCCGGTTTATCACCAATCTCTTTTCTGAAAGCAAGACTTTCTTTAAAATATTTCATTGCCTGTTCAAAATCTCCCTGAGTGTACATTACATCTCCAAGACTGTGCATGGTATCAGCAATTCCTTTTCTGTCACCTAATTCTTTTCTTACATCAAGGCTTTCTTCAAAATAAGTCTTAGCCTGCTCAATATCCCCATTAGTGTACATTAGACCTCCAAGACTGTGCATGGTATCAGCAATTCCTTTTCTGTCACCAATTGCACTGTAAATGGACAGGCATTCTTTATAATAGTTCTCAGCTTGTTCATGATCTCCCAAAGAAGATAAAGTGTTTCCCAGATAGCCCATTGAAGTTGCTATTCCTCTTTTGTCTCCAACTTCCTTACTCATAGCCATACTTTCATAATAATATTTCCTGGCCAACTCATAATCTCCCTGACTGTTTGCAAGAAATCCAAGGTTATTTATGGAAGAAGCAACCATATTTATGAAACCAATTTCTTTGCTGACAGCCAGGCATTCCGTGTAATATTCCCTGGCCTGTTCAGAGTTTTCCAGCACATATGTTATACTTCCCAGACTGTTTAGGGAAATTGCAATCAATTTTTTGTAACCAATTTCTTTACTGATAGCCAGGCATTCTTTGTAATACTCCCTTGCTTGTTCATAATCACCCTGATAGTAAGATATATTGCCCAGGTTCGTCATGGAAGCGGCAATTACTTTCTTATCACCAATTCCTTTATTCATAGCAAGACTTTCTTCAAAATATTTCTTAGCCAGCTCATAATCTCCCTGATGGAACGATATACTGCCCAAATTGACAAGAGAAATAACAATTCCATGATTGTCACCAATTTCTTT
>DAIQRO010000015.1:21179-24757 GCA_036786155.1 Bacteroidota bacterium | reverse complement strand
CCAGGCTCTCTTCCAGGTATTTCTTAGCCTGTTCATAATATCCCTGTTCTTTCTTGAGGGCACTGATCAATGAAAGCATTTTTGATTTTACGGTCATGTCCAACACGCCTGAACTTTGCAGAATAGTTTCAACAAGCCTTATTCCGGTTGAATAATGCCCCATTGTGCTCCAGAATTCTCCGATTGCCGCTGCTACGATTCCGCCTCTTTCTGCATTTCCATTGTTAACCGACCAGTCAATTGCAGATATGAAGTTACTGTGATCCGCTTCAATTCTCTCGAGCCACAATTTTGCTTTATCCCCTCTCAGTTCGGGTTCCGCTCTTTCAGACAACTCCAAAAAATAATTCAGATGCCGTAAGAATATTTCATACCCGTCCGAAAGTCTTTCGATGCCGTATTGCCTTATTGACTCAAGTATTCTGTATCTATCCTTTGATTCATCAAAAATTATTACAGACTTTTCTGTCAGCTGAGTCAGAAGGTCAAATATCAAACTTTCATCTATCGTACTATCTGAACAGATTTTTTCCGCCGCTTCAAGCGTCCACCCTCCTGAAAATATTGAAAGCCTGCTCCACAATGTCTTCTCCTCTTCAGAAAGCAGATCATAGCTCCAGTCAATCAGAGCCCGTAACGTCTGCTGTCTCGGCAGCGCTGTTCGCTTGCCTTCGGTCAGAAGACTGAATCTGTCATCCAGTCTCCCGTTTATCTTTTCTATGGATAAGATCTTTGTTCTCGCAGCTGCAAGTTCTATAGCAAGCGGTATCCCGTCAAGACGTGAACAAATTTCTGCCAGCGCAGAAGCGTTTTCATTGCTTACAATAAAACCAGGATTTACCAGCAGAGCCCTTTCAATGAATAGCCTTACCGATTCATACTCGTTAAGCTGTTCGGGGGTATGATTTGATTTGATATCAGGAATTGTGAGCGGCGGAATCCTGTATGTTACTTCTCCATTGCAGTTCAATGCTTCACGGCTTGTTGCAATTATCTTAAGCTTAGGACATGAAGAAAGCAATTTTTCGGTCAGACCGGCGCAGGCATCAATTAACTGCTCGCAGTTATCCAGCAGGATCAATATTTCCTTTTCCCTGAGAAAGTCAATTAGTGTTCTTTCCGTTGATTTCTTTGTTTCTTCCTTAACGCCGAGAACATCAATTATTGTTGATGTCAACAAGGCGGGGTCATTCAGTGCTGCCAGGTCAACAAACCATACTCCGCATTCATATTCATCTATGACGTCGGCTGCAGTCTGAAGCGCGAGTCTTGTTTTCCCGGATCCGCCCGCTGATGTCAGAGTTACGAGCCGGCTCAGTTTCAGAGTTTCCTTTACATGCTTCATCTCGCTTTCACGCCCGATAAAACTCGTGAGCTGTACAGGGATATTGTTCGGGCGTGCATCAAGTGTTGCTAACGGCGGGAAGTCTTCGCGAAGTCCGGCGCCAACTACTTGATAAA
Organism: Bacteroidota bacterium; assembly: GCA_036786155.1. Taxonomy (GTDB): domain Bacteria; phylum Bacteroidota; class Ignavibacteria; order Tepidaquicellales; family Tepidaquicellaceae; genus JADJAH01. The sequence continues at coordinate 23,296 of DAIQRO010000015.1, read as the reverse complement.
GTCGAATTGGCAGAATTATATCCTTTAATCTTCTTACACCTAAATCCCTGAATTCGACTTTATAGTCTTGAAGAACGGAAGATACCTTTTCATCCTCTTCTTTACTTTGGACACATGAGTCTTTTGAATAGAGTTCGAATGCATCGTTCGAAATGAGTATCTGGCCGCCGCAGGCTGCTGACATAACTCTTGATACCCGTGCAAGTGTAATATATTCCGTATAGTTCGTACCGTTCCATTCAGCGTTCCCTGAATGAATGCCGATCCTGACATTTATTACAACTTCATCCCATTTCTCATTTGCAAGATTTATCTGTATATCAGCGGCCGCTTTCACAGCATCTGCAGAACTCCCAAAAGCACAACAAAAAGCATCTCCGACATTTTGAAAAATGAATCCGTTGTTGGATATGATTTGCTTTATCAGAATTGAATTATGTTTCTCCAGTGCAGAAGGAAGCTTATCCGGGAACATCTGAGAAAGCTTTGTGCTTCCGGCGATGTCTGTAAAGAGAAAAGTTACAGTTCCTGATGGTATATTATTTTCGCGGCTGTTCATCATAGTCAGTTATAATTTAGCAATTGAGCATTGAACTTTCTCCCGCGTAATAATTCTTCTGTTTCGTAAAATACAAGAGCTGATATCTGCGATATGATGATTATTGAGTCGAACATGGATTCAGCAAATTAATTTGCCGGCATGAAAGTTCAGGCGGAAGAAGATAAATTAAGGGTCACTTGCAACTTGCCCGATCAGTCAACATTACATTTACATTCCGCTCCTGACGGGACATTGAAATGTTGGTTGAATCATTTATGGATGTTTGTTGTCTTTCCGGCATCAGGGCTGTCGCCATCAATCTGAAAAAGTTGATGCGGTACAATTGACTTGGAATTGAAACTACTCATTACTGCATGTATTATACACTGTTGAAGGCAGGATGATTTGAAGGAACAGGCTTTGCAAAATCCTGAATGCTTTCGGGATGCTCCGAAACCCGCCCGAATGCAAAGCTGCAACCGTTAGCAGTCATTGTAACTGACAACCCGGTAAAACAAACAGTCGATCAAAATCTTAACATGAGAAAAGTAATTGCAGCAATCAATATGACGCTCGACGGGATATGCGACCATACGGCCGGAATTGCGGATGAGGATCTGCATAAGCATTATTCTGAACTCATAGATAATGCAGGAGTGATCTTGTATGGCCGGAAGACCTTTCAGCTCATGCAATTCTGGCAAACATTACTGAAAAATCCATCCGGTGAAAGATCAATGGACGAGTTTGCAGTTTCCATAGACAAGATTCCGAAAGTCGTCTTCTCCAACACGCTTAAAGACACAAACTGGGACAGTGCAGTACTTACAAACAAGCATCCTGAAGAAACTGTTTTGGAACTCAGGCAACAATCAGGAAAGGACATTCTGGTAGGAAGCCGGAGTCTGATCATTCAGCTTTTGAACAGTGATCTTATTGACGAATTTCAATTGTGCATTCATCCTGTCGTTGAAGGAAAGGGCCTGCCTTTGTTTGACCGGATAAAGGGCAAGACTGTTTTCAAACTCATTAAGACAAAGTCCCTGAGCTCGGGCGCAACTGTATTTTACTATGAACCGGGATCAGAAAAATCAACGAACCGCTAACACGGTTTTGTGTCATGCGGAGTGACACCATTCTCTTCCTCGGTGGACAGGCTTTGCAAACCCGGAGCTTAGTGTTACGAATGCTTTGGGGATGCTCCAAAACTGGCCTGAACGCAAAGTGACAAATCTTGGGGGTAGTGGCAACCAGACTCAGCTGAATCAAAGACTGCTAAATATAGTTTGACACTACATTTGTCCCAAATATTTACTAAATTTGGGACGAAAATATTTCAATGAAAAGGCCTCAAGTAGAAAACAGGATTGCGGAAGCACTAAAAACCTACCCGAAGGGAAGCGTTCTCTTTGTAGATGACTTTTTAGACTATGGCAACGCCGAAAGCGTTAAGAAAGCCTTATTGCGCCTGAAAGAAAAGGAAATTCTTGTCCGACTGGCTCACGGCATTTACCTCTATCCAAAAACAGATAAGGAGCTTGGGCTTCTCTTTCCATCCACAGAAGAAATAGCAAAA
>DAIQRO010000015.1:20454-21169 GCA_036786155.1 Bacteroidota bacterium | reverse complement strand
CCATTGCAAGAAGGGATAAGGCGAGAATTGTTCCGACAGGAGTTCAGGCACTAAACAAACTGGGGCTATCAACACAAGTTCCTATGAAAGTGGTTTACCTGACAGATGGAGCAGCAAGAACCGTTAAAGTTGGGAAGCGAACCATTACATTCAAAAAGACCAGCCCCAAAAATCTCTTGACTAAAGGTGAAATCAGCAGTTTAGCTATTCAGGCACTCAAAACCATTGGACAAAACAAAGTAGATGAAGACACAATAGAAAAAATTCAAGCCCCTTTAAAAAAGGAGAAAAGAGAGAACATCATCAACGATACAAAACTCTCCCCTGCCTGGATAAGAAAAATATTAATACAGGCAATTGAATGAATACTACTTGGCTCACACTGTCAAAAGAAAGAAGGACCGAAATCATCAATCAGGCAACAGAATTAACCGGTTTGCCGGCCATAGCCATTGAAAAAGATTGGTGGGTAACATTGTGCCTGAATGCTTCTTTCTCATTGCCCTTCAGTGACTATATTGTGTTTAAAGGCGGAACTTCATTGAGCAAGGGGTGGGATTTAATAGAGCGATTTTCAGAAGATATTGATTTGGCAATTGACCGCAAGTTCTTCGGATTTGAAGGAGACTTAAGCAAAACACAAATCGGAAAACTTAGGAAGCAATCTTGCGCATTCATTTCATCCGCATTTCTGTTCGGCTTAACTCAGACCTTA
>DAIQRO010000015.1:10944-20444 GCA_036786155.1 Bacteroidota bacterium | reverse complement strand
GATTGGGGAGCTAAAGCCGAGTGTGAGCTATTTGCACAGCCCGTAACAGATTCAGACAAAGATCCACAATCAATTGAAATTCATTATGATTCGGTAGTAGATACTTCGGAATATCTGCCTCAGAGAGTTTTGATTGAAGTTAGCTCCCGTTCCTTGATGGAACCGACAGAGAAGCGTGAAATCAATTCTATTTTGAGTATCAATTTTCCAAAGCTAAGTTTTGCAACTGATGCATATATGGTTCCTACTGTTCTGCCGCAACGAACATTTTTGGAAAAGATATTTCTGTTACACGAAGAATTTTCCCAAGGAGCTGAAAAGATCCGTATAGACCGACTTTCAAGACACCTTTATGACTTAGTTAAGCTAATGGACACTGAATACGCAATTGCTGCATTGCAGGACAAGGAACTTTATGCTAACATAGTCGCCCATAGAGAAAGATTCAACCCGCTCAGAAGGCTTGACTATAGCAACCATACGCCCGATAAAATCAAAATCATACCACCAGATGCGGTAATGAAAGACTACGAAAATGATTATACAGAAATGACTGAGAATATGATTTTCGGAGAACCCTTGAATTTTGGAGACCTTTTGAGCAGAATTACTGAATTGCAAAAGCGAATCAACAATTTAACGGGAAAAAACCACTAACCTCAACACGGATTTTGCGTCATGAGGAGTGATCCCGTTTTTTTCTACTACTGGACAAACTTTGCAAACCCGGAGCTTAGTGTTACGAATGCTTTGGAGTTGCTTCGAAACTGATCTGAACGCAAAGCCCGAAGCCTGCATGAAAAACTCGCGGCAAGACAACCCAACAACCGAATACCCTGACATTTTCGTATCACAATCAGATATAAACGTATCAAATCGTATCATTTTGGACTTGCAGTTTCATATCATAATCGTATCTTTACATATCAAATCGTATCATAATGGATAACAAAGTTTATAATTTCAAACTGAATATTGATTGGAAGCTAATCAAATTGATAAGTGAAATTGATCGTTTTGATGCAAATTGGGCAGGTATTGAACGAAAAGAAGGACAAAGCCTCAAAGAGTTGAAAAGTGTTGCTACCGTGCGAAGCGTAGGAGCTTCAAACCGCATTGAAGGTAATAAAATGAGTGATGAAGAGGTTGATGTACTGCTTCAAAGAATTGACATTACAAAACTTGCCGACAGAGATTCGCAGGAAGTGGTCGGTTATTTTGAAGTAATGGATCTGATTTCGGAATCTTACGGGAACATAAGTCTTTCGGAAAATCATATTAAAAGTCTGCACAACAGTCTGATGAAACACAGTGCCAAAGACCAATGGCACAAAGGTAATCATAAACAACACAGCAATGCAGTTGAAGCTACATTTCCTGATAATACACGACAGATCATTTTTCAAACCACCGAAGCGGGATATGCCACTGAAGATGCCATGAAGCAGTTGCTCAATTGGTATAATTCCGAAACGGAAGTGCACCCGTTAATTAGAGTGGCATCATTAGTCTATGAATTTTTGAGTGTTCATCCTTTCCAGGACGGAAACGGCAGGTTAAGCAGGTTAATCTCAACACTTCTGTTACTCAAGAACGGATATAGATGGATACAATACGTGAGTTTTGAACACGAAATTGAAAACCGAAAAAACGAATATTATCAGGTTCTCAGAAGTTGTCAGGCACATCGTCCCAACGAAGATGTAACCCTCTGGATAAAGTTTTTTTTGAGCTGCCTGTCAAATATTCAATCGCAACTTATGAAGAAATTGCAGAAGAGTGGTTTGGAATCACAGCTTACGCCGAAGGAAAAATCAGTTTTTACGATTATTCAGAACCGTCCAAACATTCAATCCGGAGAAATTGCCGAAAAGTTGGCCATACCTGCACCGACCGTAAAACGCATTCTTTCGCAGTTGATCAAAAAAGGATTGATTGAAAAAACAGGAAGCGGACGCAATGTGAGTTACACGACAATGTGATACAACATGGCATTTCGTAATAGCAATGACTTAAGTAATATAGTAATCGACCGGCTGAAAACAGTCTTCCGCAGAGACGGAGATTACGTATTTCAATGACCGTGAAATGATGAATCTGAACTTAGTTTGTTTGATTGACTTTGGAACTGAAAATTTCTGTCTTCGCAAGGCCGCGACACGTTTAGCAGAACTGACGAATAACCGAACAAAAAACTGACTCATGGCAATGACCGATAAAGAAGCCGGGAAGCTCCGGCTTAAGATCAAAAAGATCAAAGAGGCCTTGGCGGCTGACAAAAGACGATGCGGCGGCTACTATGACGACAGTCACGGACTGCGCTACAAGCCGTTGCAGTATTACTTCAAACTTGCCGACTTCGGAGGCGGATTAAGGTATCTCAGATGGTTTCATAAAAACTTTCCGGACGATATAGGCTATCCCGATTTTCTGTTTGAGTGGACTATCATGCTATTCAAAACCGGTAAGATCAAAGAAGCGGAGAAAAAGGCGTTTGAGACTTTTTGCAGTAATACTTATTTGTTTGACAAGTTCTTCGGCAGGCCTGTATCGCCCATCGAGAAGTGGGAGACTTCAAATCTTGAAACTGCCGACTTTGCACTCAACAACTTTTACTATGCTTCGAATCAGGAAAATCTATCTGACTTTGCTGAATGGCTGGATGATCTCACACGGAGAGAAACTTTCGCGCGATTACAAAACAAGTACATTGACATTTACAAACGATTATTTCATGAGCGCGACCATGAGATAAGAGGCTATCTGCTTAAACAGGCTAAACAACTTGAGAACGAACTTTAACTAACTGACAGCAATACTTGACTTAAAACTTGAGTATGGAGACAGCACGATATCAGTTCGTAATCAATACTAAGCACATTCAATCAAACTCTGCTCTGTGCTTCAGGATGCACGGAACTATGCCACAAACAAACAGGCCGGTTGAGTTTGAACTTGAAACCGGATGACGCTAATGAACAATCCTATCACAAATTAACATAAGAGCTCTATGCGAAGAATCATTTCATTCATGCACATATCACTTGACGGTTTTGTGGCAGGGCCGAAAGGGGAAATGGACTGGATCAAAATTAACGAAGAGATCTTTGATCATGTGGGAAAGCGGATAAGCGAGGGTGACACGGCAATGTACGGGCGTGTAACTTATGAGATGATGGAAAGTTACTGGCCAACTGCCGCAGACAAGCCAAATGCAACAAAGCACGACATTGAACATTCAAAGTGGTATGAGAAAGCTCACAAGATTGTCTTGTCAGGGACGTTAAAGGAAGCAGACTTTACCAACACAACGATCATCAGCGGTGATCTTACTGAGAGGATCAATGATATAAGGAATGATGACGGCCGGGAAATTTTGCTCTTTGGAAGTCCGTCGGCAACACATTCGCTCATTAAGCTGAACCTGATCGACGGCTACTGGCTTTTTGTTAACCCGATCATTCTCGGACACGGCATTCCCCTGTTTGCGGACATCAGTGAAAAGATTAAACTGAAACTGCTGACTACGAAGCAGTTTGACTGCGGGGTGGCGGAGCTGAGTTACATTGTGAACGGACAATAGGAGTGATCGGGCAGATCGGTCAATTCGACTGCTTAAGCAAACATGTTGTGCCGCCTTTTCGAAATCCCGGTATGGTTGTGCAGATCCGGAACAATGTGTTTCAATCCAACTTCACCAATTGAATTTACACTTTGCATTTCGAAAGCCTCCGGATTAACCATGGCCTGAACTGCCGGATGGAATTTTGGAAAATCTTATCTAAAGCAAAATGATTACCATTGACAACTATTTGGACAGCCATTACATACACCGAAGTAATTGGCTGAGAGCAGCAGTACTTGGTGCAAATGACGGAATAATCTCTATCTCAAGTCTTGCGATAGGTGTGGCTGCAGCCAGCGCGACAAGAGATCCCATTTTATTGGCAACCATTGCCGGACTTGTTGCAGGAGCATTATCAATGGCCGCCGGCGAGTATGTTTCGGTAAGTTCCCAAACCGACATTGAAAGAGCAGACATTGAGAGAGAACGACAGGAGCTTGAGAAGATGCCGGAAGCTGAGATGAAAATTCTGGCTGAGATCTACAAAAGAAGGGGGCTCAAAGAAGAGACGGCGTTACAGGTTGCAAGAGAGTTGACGGAGGCTGATGCACTCGGCACTCACATTCGTGATGAGCTGGGTATCAATGAAGTAAGTCAGGCAAAGCCGATTCAGGCCGCATTTGCATCGGGCGCCGCATTTACGGCAGGCGGAGTTCTGCCTTTGCTGGTTACGATCTTTGCGCCTGTATCAGGCATGGAGTATTTTCTTTATGGATTCACTATTCTGTTTCTCATAATACTCGGAGCAGTATCGGCAAAGACAGGCGGCTCAGGCATTGCCAAAGCTGTCATACGAATTCTGATATGGGGAACCATTGCTATGGGCTTGTCTGCACTCGTCGGTTACATATTTGGAGTGAATGTCTGATACCGGATCTTCGAATAAATTACCGGTGCATGTTCACTTTGCTCAGAATAGTTAGCCGGTATGCAGTGCCTCTTTGAGACTTTTCAACTTAACCAAAATGCAGTTTCTCTTTTGAATCCCGGTGTTTCCCGGGATGCAGGAATCCGGCATATCTTAGACCGAAAGTTGTCAGCTGATATTAGTTGTCAAATAAGGAAATAATTTTATATGCAGACATTCTTCACGTTCATATTCTTGGTCTTCCTGATCTTCGGCAAGCTTTGTTCAGCACAGACGGAGTTTGAAGAACTCATCAGGTATTACAACAGCGAGAAGAATTTCAGCGGAGTAGTATTGGTTGCAACCAATGGCATTACAGATTATCTTGGTTATGCAGGAATGTCAGACATCCGAAACAAGATACCCTTCAGCAAAGATACGAAGTTTAAGATCGCATCCATGACAAAAGTGTTCACAGCCGTAATTGTGATGAAGCTCGTTGAAGATGGCCGTCTGAACCTTGACTCACCGGTCGGCACATACTTTCCCGATTATAAAGGTGAAGGCAGAGACAAAGTTACCTTGCATCACTTGCTTACGTACTCTTCAGGAATTGAGAATCAGGCAGATGCATTAGGAATGCGGCCTTATCAGACAAAGCATTCCATAGATGATTTCATTGACAAGTACTGCTCAGGCAAACTCATAAAAGAACCGGGCAGTGAAAGCAATTACTCAAACACCGAATACATCATACTACATAAGATCATAGAGTCGGTGACAGGAAGATCTTACGAAGAGAACCTTGAGGCAATGATCCTCAGGCCGCTCGGACTTAAGAACACGGGAATGTGTAATTCAGACATTATTATGAATGATCTGACAATATCCTACACTTATAACGACAGCCTGAATGCCCTGAATGAAGACGAGCCTTTTTTACCGGAGATGTATTTCGGTTCAGGATTCATGTATTCGACGGCAGAGGATATGCTGAACTTTGACAAGGCAATTTTTGAGAACGTGATCCTGAACAGCGGATCAACCGCAAAACTTCTTGCCATAAACAAAGTTCTCGGCTACACAGCATACGGATTCTGGGGCTCTGACGGATGGGGATCATTCGATGAGAAGTTCTACTACAGAACAGGCGGCATACTGGGTTCAACTTCAAACTGGATACATACGATGAAAACCGGCAAGAGCATAATTATACTGAGCAATACAAACGCCGTGGATCTCTATGGGTTGTCGGAAAAACTTTATCTGATAAGCACAAACCGATAGCCCGTGCAGGATACGGGCGCCTCGGATCAGGAATGACACCCGTCTGTATGCTTGATTGAATCTGTAGTAAAGTGTATCATGATCCGGCTATAAGAAATCATTACATTGTGGCATAAGCAAGATATTCCGCTCGGGAATTATTATCTTGTTGCTAAGACAAAGTAAGAGATTGCCTTCCCGCAATAAGAAATGATGCATGCTGAAAGATGAAAGAGCCCTAACCTTATTCCTCGTACCGGAAATCACATCAGCAATACAACTTAAATCAAATCATATTCAAATGGCAAACGAAGGAACAAAAGAGAATCCGTGGAAACTCAAGACACCACCCCTTACATCTGACTATGAAATGTACAAAGATGTCAAAGACGGCATAGACGTAATTATGTGCATAGTTGGAAAAACGACTTTGATGTATGACGCAAGATGCATAAACGATCTGCATTCAATGCTCAAGCAACACGGAGACTGGGTGGAGCTCGGCAGTGCAGATGAGCAGAAGCCTGCCAAAGAAGGGACAGTTGAAGCCTGGGGGCGTTCGGAAAGCAACCCGGTCGGCGGTTGGTACGGACTAAAGAAAGGCCTTCGCGGCAGATTCGGAATGTATATTCCGCCTTTGATGGAAAAACTCGGGCTGGCAGAGGTAACTCATGATGCAAGAGGAAACAAGATGCGGGCGAAGTAAAGAAAATAATGACTATTACGTAAAACCGATTCTGCTTACAGGTCTCAACTTTCCTCCCGATACATGCGCCCGGATTCCTTGCGGTGAATAATAGGTTTATTTGCCTCAGATTTGCGGCGAATAGAATGTTTGCTTGACGCAAACTATTTACCTACGACAAGCCCGAGTGACAATCGGCAATCGTTTCTCATTATCATCTGCATCTTTGCCGTATCTTCGTTTAGATCTTCCTTCTGGTAATGTGCAACAGGCTTACGCGGCTTCAGAACGAACTGTGACTGTGACATGACCATCATGTTTGGTTTGATTCACGAATCATTCAATCGGAAACCACTTCTCCAAAGCGGTTCAACTCACTCCGCATCTATCATCACCACCGTCTTGTTCCTTTCAGACAGCATGTCATTGTGAAATGAATAAAGTTCAGCTTCATCTTGGATCGAATCCTAATTCATAAAATTCAGATTGACGCACCAAGCATAGCTGTCTTTGAGGTTTATGAAACGGAAGGCCTTTATCAAGAAGTCCTTCGGATTCTGCATTATTCTCTCACACTCTCGCGGCAATCACCGAACAAGGTACAGGACTTGCAGCTTTCTTTCCGCAATGTTTCGAGAACTGCATACTTCCTTCCGCATATTAAGAAATACTCATACTCTGATAATTGCCTATCTCCGGCGCTATATCGGTCTGACGTCCGGTTAATATCAGTAAACTGAGCACGCCCGAAAATATGTGTTGTTTCTTTGATCCGTTAACTGCATTTTACATACCAACGGTATGTTAAATCAATTTTCAGATGAAAAGAACCAAAGAAGAAGCGGGAAAGACCAAGGAAAGAATACTGAAGTGTGCTGTGCAGGCATTCATCGAAAAGGGCTTCGAAAAGACATCGCTTACCTATATAGCGGGAAAGTCCGGCTTGACAAAGGGCGCAATATTCTGGCACTTCAGGGATAAGAGCGCGATCCTGGACGAGATCATTGAACTGTATGACAGGGAAGCCATCGATTATCTACCGAATGTGGTTGCGGCAGAATTGTCACCGCTGATGAAGATCAAGTTTCTCGTCTATGCATATGTACCGGAGTTCAGAGACAAAAAGCGGCTCGCCAACCTGTTCAGGCTCAAGTCGGAGATCTCAAACCACTACAGAATGAGAAACCGGCAGCCGTTTGCGATGGTCTTCATCAACAAACTCGAAGAGCTGTTCCGTCAGGCAATGGAATCAGGCGAAGTGAAGAAAAACGTTGACCCTCATGTTACTTCACTTACCGTAAGTCTGATCATTACCGGAACATACATCAGATATGACGTGGATCCGGCATTTTTCAGCAAACTTGACCACCTCGAAGATATTATGAATGATTATTTCTCACTGATTTCAACTGCTAAAGGCGCCTCTGCAACAGCGAATCACAGAGAAACTGTGAAACAGCTTTTTCCAAGATTAACAGAATACTAAAAACCAAACCAAATGATCATGCACAAACTGAAATTGTCAATCCTAGTTGCGCTGGCATTCCTGCTTGCCGGAAAATCAGATTCGCAGACTGTATCAACACTTGTGCCGGGACCGTCAACATTTGACGATTGCCTTACGCTTGACCGGGAGGGAAACATCTACGCTTCAAGATATGTCGGATCAACGATAACAAAAATAACGCCGTCAGGAAATACAAACATATTTGCTTCGGGATTTTTTCAGCCGAACGGAACTGCATTCGATGCGCAGGGGAACCTCTATGTGCCAAGTAATATTTCAGCCGGCTGGATAGCAAAGGTTTCTCCTCTGGGCGTTGTTGATACAATTGTAGCCGGCATAAGTTATCCAACCGCGGTCCTCTTTGAAAATGATACAACCATGCTGGTATCAAGTTATCAGTCGAACAGGATCTACAAAGCGTATCTCAACGGAAGCTTCAGTATCCTCTACTCAGGTAACGGAATGAACGGTCCCGTGGGCATGGATTATGATGACAACGGACAGCTGCTTATTGCGAATTATACCGACGGCAAGATCTTTCGTGTTAACAGCGCAGGATCATTCTCGCTTATTACTGATATTCCCGGCATAGTAGGCTTCATTGCAGTAGGCAACCATCATATTTATGCAACCGGATTCTCTGCAAACAAGATCTACAGGATTTCAATGAATGGTGAAACAACCGTGCTGGCGGGAAGCGGCGGAGCAGGACAAATAAACGGACCCGCACTTAGTGCGACTTTTAACGCTCCAAACGGAATTGCTCTTACTTCAACCGGCGACACGATCTACGTTTCCGACTTCAACAGCCGCAGCCTGCGGATGATAACAAATGTCAGTGTAGGCATTCAGCAAACGGAAACCTCTGTTCCGCAATCACTCCTGCTGAATCAAAATTTTCCGAACCCTTTCAATCCTTCAACGAACCTTGAGTTCTCAGTTCCTTCACGCGGTATGGTTACTCTCAATATATTCGATTCAATGGGCAGGGAGGTCCGGTCAATTGTCAATAGCAATCTATCAGCCGGATCTTACAGGATCAGCTTCAATGCCACAGAAATGGGAAGTGGAACATACTTTGCCGTACTGACTCACGGTGGTACGCGGCAGACCAGGAAGATCACTCTTATAAAATAGAGGATCATTGTGCTGAACTCATAGGCGCAAAGCAGATGTTTGACGGTTTGCAATGAATGCTCTGCTCTTACAGGGGGGCATTCAGCGCGGATTCTGAATTTACAGATCATCTTTGCACAAGATCAGATACGGCTATCATTGAATTCGAAGACAAGCTTAACACCGCGCAAACACATGAACGTTTTCAGGCATCGTGTTTCTTGAGACTTGAGATTGAATGTAAAGAAGAGGAGTCCGTGCGATAACAAATAAAAGATTGCTACATGCTTCACATCGCCCATGCAATTAACATGCTTTACCAGGGCAAGAGCACTGAATATATACGAAAGATTCCGTCCTGTGATAGAGCAACAAATTGTAATGAAAATTTCTCTACGACTCTATCCTGACCACCGTCTTATTTCTTTCAGACAGCATGTCTTCAGGGACTGAA
>DAIQRO010000015.1:5982-10934 GCA_036786155.1 Bacteroidota bacterium | reverse complement strand
AGTATCTCTTCCGTGAGCGCATCAAGCAGTTTCTCCTTTACAATGTATCTGAAACTGACGAGTCCGATCTTTCGCACCGGCACGGGCGGCTTGAAATATCTGACATTCTTCAACTGCTCCTTTGTAAGGTCGTTCAGCGCAAGGTAGGGCAGAACCGTCACGCCTTCATTAAGGTCAACCACCTTCTTCAGGGTTTCTATGCTTGATGCCGAAAGATCGAACTTATGGATCCTTCTTTCGCTCAGCTTCAGGACGCAGAGATTGATCACCTGATTACGCAAACAGTGGCCTTCCTCTATCAGCCACAGCGTGTTAATATCAAGCTCGGCAGGAAGCAGATGCTTCTTCTTAAGTCCGCATGCCTTTTGTGACGAGTAGATCACAAACTCCTCGTTGAACAATGGTATCTCCACAATATCCGGCTCAGCCAACGGCACTGCGAGGATTCCCGCATCCAGCTGGCTCAGCTTTATTCTGTGTATGATCTCGTCGGTGGTAAGCTCGCTGATCTGAAGCTTTATTTCCGGATACTTTGAAAGAAATTTCCTGAGAAAAAGCGGAAGGATGTACGGAGCAAGAGTCGGGATTATGCCTATCTTCAGTTCGCCGCTGAGAAGCACCGACTCTTCCGTGACCAGCTCCCGAATCCTTGATGCTTCCTTTATTACGATCTTCGCCTGTGCAATTATTTTTGCTCCCGTGAGAGTGGGAACCACAGGTTGCTTTGACCTGTCAAAGATCCTTACGCCGAGCTCCTCTTCAAGCTTCTTTATCATCATGCTCAAAGTTGCCTGCGTCACAAAGCATTTTTCAGCGGCCGTTACAAAGTGTCGGTAACGGTCAACCGCAATTATGTACTCAAGCTGTTGAAGATTCATAATATAGATGATGTTTATATGAATATAGAGATTATCATTTTGATTTATTACACTATTAAAGCTAATTTTGTTAATCACCTACAATCAAAACTCACATCACTATGGAAACTAAGTCAAACCAATCAGGTAAATGCCCGTTTACGGGAGCTTTGGGACATAACGGAGCTTCCCTTAACGGAACCGGAATTTCTGACTGGTGGCCGAACCGCTTGAATCTGGCTATGCTCAGACAGAATTCTGAACTATCTAATCCTCTGGATAAGGATTTCAACTATCGTGAAGCGTTTTCAACTCTCGACTACAATGCGTTGAAGAAGGACCTGCATGATCTCATGACTGATTCGCAGGAATGGTGGCCGGCAGATTTTGGACATTACGGCCCGTTCTTCATAAGAATGTCGTGGCATGCTGCAGGCACATACCGCGTAGCAGACGGCAGAGCCGGTGGCGCCAAGGGGCTTCAGAGATTTGCTCCGCTTGACAGCTGGCCCGACAATGCAAACCTCGACAAAGCGAGAAGACTGCTTTGGCCGATCAAACAGAAATACGGAAACAAGATCTCGTGGGCAGACCTGCTCATACTCACCGGCAATGTTGCTCTTGAGTCAATGGGATTCAAGCCCTTCGGTTTTTCAGGGGGAAGGGAAGATGTGTGGGAGCCGGACGTAAGCATTTACTGGGGCTCGGAGAAGAAATGGCTCGACGATAAGAACAGGTACTCCGGCGAAAGAGATCTTGAAAATCCGCTTGCGGCGGTTCAGATGGGTTTGATCTATGTAAACCCCGAAGGCCCGAACGGCAATCCCGACCCGCTTCTTGCCGCAAAGGACATCCGCGAAACATTCGGCCGCATGGCAATGAACGATGAAGAGACCGTTGCGCTCATAGCAGGCGGACATACATTCGGAAAGGCACACGGCGAAGGAAATGCAGAGTATCTCGGACCTGATCCCGAGGCTGCGGGAATAGAACTGCAGGGCCTCGGATGGAAGAGCAGTTACAAGTCGGGACACGGTCCGGACACGCTGACCGGCGGACCGGAAGTTACATGGACAACAACTCCCGCAAAGTGGGGACATGATTTCTTCAGGCACCTTTTTGAATATGAGTATGAACTTACCAAGAGTCCGGCAGGCGCTAACCAATGGATAGCAAAGGATGCGCCGGAAATAATTCCCGATGCATTTGATGCCGGAAAGAAGCACAAGCCGACAATGCTTACGACCGACCTGTCTCTCCGCTTCGATCCCGAGTATGAAAAGATCTCAAGAAGATTCTATGAAAACCCTCAGGAGTTTGAAGATGCGTTTGCACGCGCATGGTACAAACTCACTCACAGAGACATGGGCCCGAAATCGCGATACATCGGACCCGAAGTTCCTGCAGAAGAACTTCTGTGGCAGGACCCTCTTCCTCCGGTTGACCACAAGCTGATTGACAACAAGGACATTGCGGACCTGAAAGCAAAATTGCTTTCATCGGGACTGAGCATTTCAGAGCTGGTCACTACTGCGTGGGCGGCGGCTTCGTCATATCGCGATTCCGACAAGAGAGGCGGCGCAAACGGAGCGCGCATCAGGCTTGTTCCGCAAAAGGACTGGGCAGTAAACAATCCCGGACAGTTGTCAAAAGTTCTCGGCACTATTGAAAAGATCCGGAACGATTTCAATGCATCGCAGAAGGACGGAAAGAAAGTGTCGCTTGCTGATCTTATTGTGCTGGGCGGTTGTGCCGGAGTTGAACAGGCGCTGAAGAACGCAGGTCACAGCATCACCGTTCCTTTCACTCCCGGCAGGGTTGACGCAACTCAGGAGCAGACCGATGTTGAATCGTTTGAAGTGATGGAACCTTTTGCAGACGGATTCAGAAACTATATAAAGGAGATCACGTCATTTCCTGCTGAACATTTCCTTGTTGACAGGGCACAGCTTCTTTCTCTTACGCCACCCGAAATGACCGTACTGCTTGGCGGACTGAGAATGCTGAGGACAAATTATGACAACTCGGACTATGGCGTATTCACCGATAAGAAAGATACCCTGACAAATGACTTCTTCGTCAATCTGCTTGGCATGGGTTGCGAGTGGCATGCAACGGACGAGAAGAAGCATTACTTTGAAGCACGCGACAGAAAGTCAGGCGCGGTGAAATGGAAAGGAACCCGCTTTGACCTGATCTTCGGTTCCAACTCCGAACTGCGCGCATTGGCTGAAGTGTATGCTTCAGGCGATGCGGCCGGCAAGTTTGCAAAGGACTTCGTCTCCGCATGGACAAAGGTGATGAATCTTGACAGATTTGATCTGAAGTAGTTTTCTGTGATAGCAATGCAGTAAGCGAAGGGCTGTTTCAGATTTGAGACAGCCCTTTTGCTTATCTGTCCGGATCCGGATTTAAACTGCAAGAGTTTTGGGGATAATTACAAGAGGACCTTCATAAGAGAAGTATGACAAACTTTTTGAACTGGTTCGACATTCTGTAGTTAAGTTAATTTCTAAACAATATGAATATGAATCCAATGGCCAAAATGAATGGTACAAAAACCCTGGCTGAGACGGGTTTGCATTAGTGGGCGGACTATGCGGACAGAAACATTTGAGCAGTTAATAACCGTTGGTGTTTGCAGACAGTTTACGGTTTCAAAAGTCAACCATCGCCAGGCTCAAACCGTTATTTGCAGGTTTAACGACAGTATGATTAACTATATTTGAACAAATGAATAAGAACAGACTCGAGGCATTTAGTGATGGGGTTTTAGCCATCATAGTTACCATCATGGTGTTGGAATTAGAAGTTCCGCATGGTGCAGAATGGAACAATTTATTGGAACTGGCCCCCAAGTTCTTATCTTATTTGTTCAGCTTCATAATGGTTTGGATTTATTGGAACAATCATCATCATTTATTTCAATCGGTGCAAAAAGTTAATGGAAAGGTGTTATTAGCCAATGGGTTTTTACTATTCTGTTTATCACTGCTACCTTTTGTTACAGCATGGATGGGTGAAAATCATTTTGCCAGAAATCCTGTAATCTTGATGACGGTCGTATTGTTGCTTTCAGCAATTGCATATACCATTTTGACATTCACTTTAATAGAATTACATGGCAACGACTCGGTTTTAAAAGAAGCTATCAGAAATGATAGAAAAGGAAAGTTATCGACATTGGCTTATGTCATTGCCATTCCTTTGGCTTACATACACCCTTTAATTTCCTGCGGTATTATTAGTCTTGTTGCCATTATCTGGTTAGTCCCTGATAAAAGAATAGAAAATGCATTGAGAAATTAACCAGGACATAACAGCACCTTGTCAAGAAAGGATAATCAACCTTTGTCGCTTTGATCTGAAGTGATAGATTAAGTAAGTAACATAATGAAATGCAGAATGCTGTTTCTTTTCAGAGACAGCCCTTTTGCTTTGACTGTGAATCATCTTCACCAATGAGACACTCCTGTTCTGCTTCCTCAAGCAGGTGATTTGGACTTTCATGACTCTTTCATCCGCTATAAATTGCTCCGGAAATCAGAACATATTCACCGTTAACTAAAGTTGTCTCAAAATGGAAAGGAAGAACGCACTAACCGGCAAACAGGCAAGTGAACTCATCAGTGGGCTAAAGCAACGCTTTGAAAAGAACATGAAGCGGCACAAGGGCATTGAGTGGGAGAAAGTTCGGTCAAGGCTGGAAAAGTCCACCGGCAGTAAACTCTGGTCTTTGAGTGAAATGGAACGCACAGGCGGCGAACCCGATGTGACCGCATTTGACAAGAACACAGGTGAGTTTCTTTTCTGCGACTGTTCGTCGGAGAGTCCGAAAGGTCGCAGAAGCATCTGCTATGACCGTGAGGGGCTCGAATCGAGAAAGGAGTTCAGGCCGGAGAACACCGCTGTAGATATGGCCGATGAGATGGGCGTAGAAATCCTTACGGAGGAAGAATACCGGAGTCTGCAGAAGCTCGGTCCTTTCGACATGAAAACATCGAGCTGGCTTAAGACACCTGCGGAGATCCGAAAGCTCGGCGGAGCAATCTTCGGCGACTACAGATACGGGACGGTGTTTGTGTATCACAACGG
>DAIQRO010000015.1:0-5970 GCA_036786155.1 Bacteroidota bacterium | reverse complement strand
CGCTCAGGAGTTAGATATGCGTGTAAGGGGATTTCAGTTTCCATCTCAGATTAGTGGGCAAGAGCATTCCGGAAAGACGGAATTCTGACAGGTCAATGCAAAACTCCCCCGGATTCATTGACATTGGCCGAATGCAAAAGTAATTTTAATAAAAGGATAAGAACGATTATGAATGATCATGCCGCAAGCAACTCCACAAGCCAGACACTTGCCGCAATAGAAAGATTCAATGAAGCATTCAACCGGCATGATGTTGACGAAGTAATGAACGCGATGACGGATGACTGCATCTTTGAGAACACAAACCCTTCGCCGGACGGACTGCGTTTGGAGGGCGCTGAAACAGTGAGGGCCTTTTGGGAGAAATTCTTTGCAGCGAATCCCGATGCCTTCTTTGAGGCGGAAGACATTTTTGCCGCGGGAGACAGGTGTACAATAAGGTGGATCTACCGCAAGACAAAAGAAGGAAAGCCCTGGCATCTGAGAGGTGTAGATGTATTCAGAGTAAGAGACGGCAAGGTGGCGGAGAAGCTTTCGTATGTGAAGGGATGATCTTCGCTTTTGCCTCATGATTTCCGATGACAGAGCATTGCAGTGATCCAGAATAGAAACCTGCGGCAAACCGATAAGCCAGATAAGGAAACGATTTAACAAAAGAATGTTGTTTCCCAATAAGGAAACTCTTAATTTTCACGAAACGTTACCACGGGTGCAAACACCGAAATTCAGAGTTGAGTTTTTAGAGGAAGCCGCGGAGTTTCTTGAAAGACTTGAGGATAGTGCAAGAGATAAGATCATTTACAACATTACAAAGGCAAGGTATTCTAACAATAAGGAACTCTTCAAAAAACTTACTGATGAAATTTGGGAGTTAGAACGCTATTTAACAAGACCTATTACAGGCTTTTCGCGTTCTGGGACAAATCAGAGAAAATCGAAACAGTTGTTGTGTCAACTCATGGACTGATTAAGAAAACAGATAAAACCCCAAAAGGTGACCTGGACAAAGCTGAACGATTGAGAAAAAGATATTTTGAACTCAAAAAAATTAAGGAATGAAGAAAAGCGAAGTAAAGACATACAGTTTGGACGAGATTACCGATAAGCATATTGGTAAACGAGGGACACCAAAGCGCGAAGCTTTTGAGAACGAGTTACGTCTTGACTTGCTTGGAGATGCAATAAGACAAGCAAGAATTGAAAGAAACCTGACGCAAGAAGAACTTGGAAAACTGGTTGGAGTTCAAAAGGCACAAATTTCAAAACTTGAAAATAGTTTGACTGACGCAAGATTTGAAACCATTATCAAGGTGTTTAATGCACTAAACGCCAAAATACACTTCAATGTGGAATTGCTGAACCGGAAAGTGAAGGCTGGCTAACAACAGAAAATTACTTAGAGCAATTATGAAAATACCTGAATGACGAGAAATCATTGGATTCAGGTTCATCATTTCGGATCAACATAAGCGCCCGTTTATCTGTAAAGTGTCCCGGGTTTCGCCGAGTTGCAAAAATCCAAACCATTACAGAATAGCTTTCATTCACAAATATCTGAATAATACCTCCTCACATAACTCTCATATCAGAATCTCAGGGAGTAAAGATCCCCCTAAACCGACAAGAATAGCACGCTCACCATGCCGCATATAAATGTGTGTTTCAGAGTGCAAAACAATTCTTTACAAACACAACTGCCCTGAAGACATTTATATACATGTGATGTTTCTGATGCCTCGAGCTACTTCTCAAATCTCAGCGACATGTTTCTGAAATCAATGATCATTGTCCGGAAATTATTGAAATAATCATTGCCGAGGTTTCCGTAGGATAATTCCTCATCGTCCTTCACATTCTCTGTAAGCAGTGAGACGTCATTCAAAACGGTTGATGAACCGGCGACCGAGAATTTCAGATCGTCCAGCTTGTATCCCTGCACTCTCTTTTCACTGCCGGCGCCGCCAAAACGAATCTCTTCGGTTTCATATTCAGACTCTATGCTCTTCCTGTGGAGGTCGAAGTACCTGTGATAGAGCATTGTCTTGTCTGCTCCCGTATCAAAAGAAAATACGAGAGTGTCAGAATTTACAATTACCTCAACAACCGGCGTATAGCCATCCAATGCAAGATTACTGCTGAATGAGCTTCCCGGTTTTGAAGGGACAAACAATTCATCAGCTGAAAGATGAATTTCTCCCATTTGCATTATCACCGGCAGTCCGATTATGGCATCAATGACGTAAACGACGCCGCCGAACGAGAGGGCTTCATCGGGCAGGACGAGAAACAGGACATTCCCGAACTTCATATTGCCGATCTCCAATGAGGTTGCGTATGCAAGGCGTGAATTCACCTTGCCTCCCGTTGCGTTTCCTACTTTCACCGTGCCGTCAAGAAACTTCAGCCCTTGTTCCTTTGCAACGGATTCCCTGACAGTAGAAAAGTTCGCTCCTGTATCAAAGATCACATCTTCTTTGTTTCCGTTGATCTTCACTGCAATGTTGGAAAGCCCTGCCATGTCTTTTGTTACAGGAATCTCTGTTTCACCTGAAGATGAGAACGTCTGCGCCGGCAAATCACGGGCGGCTTTCCATATCAGTCCTGAGTTCAGGATATCGTCAACGGAATTGCTGTCATACACTTTCCTTCCGATCCCGACCGCAGAATCGGTTGCGGCCTGCGCTGATCTGTAATCAAAGATCCTTACGTTGTTTGTGATAAGGCATTCGTAAACTGTAAGAGCCATTGAGTCTGTTAGTGATGCCGTGTGCATTTCAAGGAGCCTCCTTATTGCGGTATTCGATTCCCCGGGACGGTTGAACACGCTTGCCGTGATTGCTTCAAAGTACAGCTTATGCGCATCGCTTAATGATGCTGAATGCTTCAACTCTCTTTCAAGCCTGAAGAACTGATCCTCCCTGCTTAACTGCATGAGTCTTGAGAACTCACCTGCCTCCTGTGCAGGAGCAATAATTCCGGTTGCGAGAACAATCAGCAGGAGTAATATTCTTTTCATATTTTTTGTGTGATTCCGTTAATAGTTTGATATAAATGCATACGCAATATTACGGAACTTGGTTGCTAAAAGCTTTGAGGTGTTGATAAGGATCATTCAGGGCTTTCAATTGCCCTTTGCAGAGTGCTTGAAATAAACAAGAAAAGTTACTATTGTAAAACTGTAAAATGAAAAGTATATCAACCATGAATAGAAAATTGACACTTAGGATTAATGAGACAGTAATAGAACAGGCAAAGATATATGCGAGTAACAGGAAAACAAGCCTTTCCAAACTTGTAGAGAATTACCTAAGGGATCTGACGGATCAAAAAGACAGCAATACCAAGATGTCGCCTTTGGTCAAAAGCATTTCAGGAGTATTAGACCTTCCGGATGATTATGACCATAAGAAGAATTACAAAAAATTCCTTCGCGTAAAGTATTCCGGCAGTTAGGGCTAACTTTGACACCTTTTAAAAGGAATCAATCAGCATTGTATGATGACGCGATTTCTTTACTTATAGAAGCAGGGCCATTTCTTCATTACCTAAATTAATGATCTGTGAACATGTCATACCAAGGAAGCGCGGCACTGGATCTCCGCATTCCTCCGCTTTTTATACAAAATCTCTCGGGCATGATAAGTATATTCGCTCTTCACGATCCGGGAATATTGCGGAACATAAACTGCAATTGTCCTTAACATAAAAAGAACAAAATGAAACTCGGCGCCTTTTCAATCAGTCTTGCGGTAAAGAACATCAACATTTCAAAGGAATTCTACGAAAAGCTCGGCTTCACCAAGTTTGCAGGAAATGAAGATCAGAAATGGCTGATCCTGAAGAACGGTGATACTGTCATCGGACTTTTCGAAGGGATGTTTGACAGGAACATCATAACATTCAATCCCGGCTGGGATCAAAACGCTCAGAACACGGAGGAATTTGATGATGTCAGATCCATTCAGAAGAGTCTGAAAGGAGCTGGCGTAAAGCTTACTGCCGAATGCGATGAAAGTACATCCGGCCCGGCACACATCACACTCAGCGATCCCGACGGCAACTCGATCCTGATAGATCAGCACAGGTAATGCTCAGAGATTTAAGCTGTGCAAGTAATGAACATCTTACTTTCAAAGCTTTTTCATGAACAGCGCTGACAATCTCAAAGAAGTTGCAAAGCTATTTCTTCGCCTTGGCTTTACCGCTTTCGGCGGACCGGCGGCTCACATTGCCATGATGAGGCAAGAGATCGTGCAAAAGAGAAAGTGGATGAGCGAACAGCATTTCCTTGATCTCATAGGTGCGACCAATCTTATCCCCGGACCTAACAGCACCGAGATGGCAATGCACATCGGGCAGGAAAGAGCGGGAGCAAAGGGGCTTGTTGCCGCAGGGCTGTGCTTCATTCTTCCGGCTGTCATGATCACGGGTTTCTTTGCATGGCTTTACAAAGAGTACGGACTGCTTCCTCAGGTTCAGCCGTTCATTTACGGCATCAAGCCTGCGATAATTGCCGTGATACTAGCCGCGATATTTCCGCTTGCAAAAACTTCATTCAAATCAATTGAGCTTTGGATACTTGGAGCGGCCGTGCTTGCGCTTTCACTGCTCGGTTTCAACGAGATAATGCTGATGTTCGGCGCGGGCTTCCTTGCAATCATCTACCATCTTATCAGAAACCGGACGGCTGTGAGCAGATTTCTTCCGCTTGCGCTTATACAAATGCCGGATGCGGGATTCTTATCCGCCGGAAACATGAATCTGTTTCTCATCTTTCTCAAGATCGGTTCAATACTCTACGGAAGCGGCTATGTGCTCTTTGCATTTCTTGATGCCGAGCTTGTTGCAACCGGAATGCTTAGCAGACAGCAGTTGATAGATGCAATAGCCGTAGGACAATTCACGCCGGGACCCGTGTTCTCTTCCGTCACTTTCATCGGATATCAGATAAGCGGCCTGAGCGGCGCGGTTGTTTCAACCGTTGGGATATTTCTTCCGTCATTTGTCTTTGTAGCATTTCTCAATCCTCTTGTCAAGCGCATGAGAAGCTCTGCATTGTTTGGGACATTTCTTGATGCTGTCAATGCCGCTTCGGTTGCGATCATCGTTGCGGTTTGCTTTGCAATGGGAAGAGACAGCATATACGACTGGCGCACGGCGCTGATTGCTGTTGCATGCGTTGCAATCACATTCAGCTTCAGGAAAGTCAACAGCGCTTGGATAGTGGCCGGAGGATCTGTTACGGGATATCTGCTGTCACTGATCTGATTGCATCAAAAATGAGAAGCGAAGCCGGCATAAAGAAACTGATACTCGACTTTGCCGCTAATGATCCCCGGGTGCGGGCAGTGGCGCTAACCGGTTCAAGGGCAGATCCCGATGCCGTCCGTGATGATCTTCAGGACTTCGATATTCTATTTGTGGTGGATGATTTGCAGAGTTTCACTGCAGATCACAGTTGGACGGATTTCCTCGGTGAAAAGATAATTCAGCAATTGCCCGATGAAATGTTTTGCAGTGTGCTTCCGCAGACCGACTCTCCTAACTCATTCGCATATCTGATGCTGTTTGAAGATATGAACAGGATCGACCTGACACTTATTGACAGCAAGTATTTTCGTGATTGCTATAAGCAGGAAAAATTATGCGTAGTATGGCTCGACAAGGATGGCCTCTTTAATGCGCAATCATCTTCAGACAGCAGAGATCACATCATCAAACGGCCGGATGAGAAAGAGTTTCTTGATACCTGCAACGAATTCTGGTGGGTAAGCACTTATGTGGCCAAAGGGCTTTTGAGAGATGAGATCACTTATGCAAAGGGTATGCTTGAGAAGATTGTGAGGCCTATGTTCATGAAGGCCGTTGAGTGGAAGTCCGGAATTGACGACGGCTTCTATGAGGCATTCGGAATTGAAGGCGGGCATTTGTAAAAGATTGTAACGGATGAGTTGTTAGAAAAGATAATGC
>DAIQRO010000189.1:0-5629 GCA_036786155.1 Bacteroidota bacterium | reverse complement strand
CATAGACCTGAATCCTTGCCGAGTATGATTGAAAGATCCTTCAGTTTATTGACGAATCCGTTGAGCTCTTCCGAATTTTGGCTGGCCATCTTCGATATGCTGTCCAGTTTGACAATATCTTCGTGAGAAAACTCGATGATCTTCTTTTTGAGAGCCTCAAGGATCTGAGCATTATCATTTTCGTTCCTCACGATTGTAAGATATCTTTCGGCAAGACTGTCAAACATTGATTCAAATAGCTTTGCTGATGCAAGAAGGAAAATTGATTTGATCTCAAGCGGCGCAGCAAACCCGTAGAAGATCTCACTGCTGTTCGGCTTTACTGCATAATAGAGAAGCAAAGCAGCTCCTATGAGCGGCAATGCAGTTCCGATCCCGTCAACTATTCCCGAATACTTATCAACTTTCAGCGTTATCTTGGCCTCCGTAAGTTCTTTATCATTCCTCAGTTCATTATTAGCCTTGATAGCCATCCAGATAAATACGCCAAACACTACCAGAGGAAAAATGTATGAAAAGAAAACGATCAGTGCATCAGGGAAAAAATCGATTGGCACTTTTGAAAACGGGAATAAAATAATAGACAAGATCACAACCAAAAAAGAAAGCAAAGGAAAGACTAGTTCCGAATAGCTCCAACCATTATTCATGGGCTTTAAAGTACTTATAATTTGGTTTAAAATATTATTGATTCACAAATAATCAATGTAATTCTCTTCCTCCGATGCCTCGGCCAGAACCTGTACACTGTCTGTTTCAGTATGAATAGGGGGCGACAGTGGTTTTGCCTTTCTCAAACTTCAGCACATTCAAGCTCGAGTTTGTCCTGTCCTTAATGGTCAGGCCGTTGTATGGGAGTTGCCTGCCGCTGATCTTCTCAAGTGCATTGTTCAATGT
The DNA here is from genome assembly GCA_036786155.1 of Bacteroidota bacterium. Taxonomy (GTDB): domain Bacteria; phylum Bacteroidota; class Ignavibacteria; order Tepidaquicellales; family Tepidaquicellaceae; genus JADJAH01. The sequence goes on along the minus strand of DAIQRO010000189.1, from coordinate 4,732 downwards.
TTCGCGTGTGTTGTTTCCGGAGGAGATCAGATCAAAAAGGAGCTTTGCAGTGCCATATCCGAAAAAATAATTCCTTCTGTCTTCGGGCCTGATGGGCGCTGACTTGTCTTTGAAATCTTCGCGAAGCACAAAATCAGATTCAATCCAAAGTTTTTCAATATATGCGGATGCCTGTTTCAGTGCGTCCGAGTTCCAGTCGCTTGTGCCAAGTACGGGAAGCCCGATCCTGCTTTTGTACAGTTCGAATGAGATCTTTTCAATTTCAGAAGGCTGAGATACAGGTATGTAGATCGCATCCGCCAGCCCGAAAACCACATTGAATACTTTCGGATCATATCCAACGGTCCTGAGGCCTCCGGCCATGAGTGACTTTGCAAGCCCGTCTTCAAACAGCCAGTAAATACTCACGAGATACTTACCCCGGGACAGTGTATCAATTGCCGTCTTGCCGAGTCCTGCTTTCATAAGCATTTCCGCCTGCTCATTCTCCTGCAGTCCTGTGAAATCAACAAACCTGTCATTGTCTTCCAGAAATTTCCGGATCGTTCCTATCTCGTCGGCCAAATCCCAGTCATCTCTTTTGTAAGTTACGACCAAAAGCACACTGTCCTCGTTTGTTTTTGCCTCGGATTGAAATGCATCGGCATATTCTTTCCCGTAAGCATCTTCCGTAAGCATGATAAACCTGCGCATACCAAGTTCGCGATGTGCATATTTTGACATAAGTCTTCCTCTCACATCATAAGTCGGATTAAGCTGGAACAAATAAGGATTTTCTTTTGCCGCGAAGTTCACCGTTGCAGTCGGAGAAACTACAGGCATCTTATGGAAATTTCCTGCACCCGCTGTTACAGAAAGCTCGCTGCTGAAAACAGGGCCGATCACTCCGATCATTTTCTTATCGCTTCCGAACCTGTTTATGACCTCAAGGGCAGTTTCAGGATCTCTTTTTGTATCTTCAACAACAAGACTAATGAGCGCAGTTGTATCTGCGCTTTCATGTTCCCTGAGTGCATCGGTAATTCCTTTCAGCATCTGCTCACCCACCGGATTTTTGGGTTTGCCCTGCTCATCATAAGAAAGAGGAAGAGCGAGTCCGATCTTAATCTGTGAAGTTGCTTCGGCACTGAAAAAGAGAGTAGCTGACAATGCAAGCGATATGGCAAGGCTCCTGATCATTCCCATTCAATTGTTGCCGGAGGTTTAGAGCTTACATCATACACCACCCTGTTCACTCCTTTTACATTGTTTATTATCATGTTTGATGCTTCTGAAAGAAATTCACCGGTGAAGTTGTAGAAATCCGCAGTCATACCGTCAACGGAAGTTACGGCCCTGAGCGCTATTACATTCTCATAGCTTCTCTCATCTCCCATGACCCCGACAGTCTGAACAGGCAGAAGAACAGCAAACGCCTGCCATATCTTTTTATAAAGCCCGTGCTTTTTGAGCAGGCCGATGTATATTTCATCAGCATTGCGAAGGAGTTCCAGCCTTGTCGGAGTCACATCTCCGAGGACTCTGATAGCGAGTCCGGGACCGGGAAACGGATGCCTGAAGATAAGGTCCGCGGGAATTCCGAGTTTCAAACCAACCTCTCTGACCTCATCCTTGAACAGCTCTCTGAAAGGCTCGATAAGTTTAAGTTTCATTTTTTCGGGAAGGCCGCCGACATTGTGGTGAGTCTTGATAGTTGCTGACGGGCCTTTGAATGATACAGATTCTATCACATCCGGATAAAGGGTGCCCTGAAGAAGGTACCGTGCTCCTTTGATCTTCCGGGCCTCTTTCTCGAATACCTTGATAAAGGTCCGGCCGATTATCTTTCGTTTCTCCTCGGGATCAGTCACTCCTTTAAGATTTTTCAGAAAGAGATCAGATGCATCCACGAGTTCAAGATCTATCCTGAAATTCTTTCTGAACAGGTCGACGACTTTTCTGCTTTCGTCCTTTCTCATGAGGCCGTTGTCAATATGTATGCAGGCAAGATCATTTCCGATCGCAGAAGATGCAAGCACGGCCGCCACTGACGAATCAACTCCCCCGCTCAAAGCGCATATGACCTTGCTTCCCGCGGCAGTATTCCTGATCTCGTCAATCTTGCTTTCGATAAACGATGCAGGTTTGAAAAGATTTCTGACACCGCAGATGCCGAAAGCGAAGTTGCTGAGAATTGTCCTGCCGTGCTGTGTGTGTTCAACTTCAGGATGAAACTGAAGACCGAAAACCGATCTGTCCGAATTTTCAAAACTGCAAAGCACACCGTTGTTACTTCTTGATGTTTCTGCAAAACCCTGCGGAAGGCGGTCGATTGAGTCTCCGTGGCTCATCCAGACTGTCAGAGTAGCGGGAACATCCTTCAACAACATTCCTTTCCGGCTGACCCTGATCTTTGTATTACCGTACTGTCTTTCCTTTGACCTGTGAAGTTTTCCTCCGAACATGCGGCAAAGGAGCTGAAGTCCGTAACAGATCCCGAGCACAGGGATCTTAAGACCGGCAAGTTTTGCGAGAGTCTCACGGGATATCTCCGGAGCATCTTTTGACAGTACGGTTGAAGGGCCTCCGGAAAGTATGACGCCTTTCAATGTATGATTTGAGTTGCTTTCGAGGAATCTATCCGGAGAAACGTTGTAAGGATGTATTTCGCAATATACTTTTTGCTCTCTGAGCCTTCTGGCAATAAGTTGAGTGTACTGCGAACCGAAATCAAGTATTATTATTGAGTCGAGTTTTTTCATTCTTAAAGAATCTTCCTTTCCCTGAACTTCCCCGCGGCAATCAGCACGGCACCGTATGCAGGAGAATACATGCGTTCAACAACCTTAATCATTCCGGTTTTCCTGATCCTGCATTTCAATTTCCTCGAAAGCAGGTTATCATTTTCAATAATGCTTCCCGTGAAAGCTATTGCAAATGAAGACTTTACACCGGAAATTCTGATGAATGCTTCTATGTGCCACATTAGCCCGTCAACTGCCTCGTCAATTATTTTCTTGCTGAGTGAACAGCCTTTTGCAGCAGATTGCAGAACAACCGGGGCAACTGACTGGAGGGCGAAGTCCCTTTTGAAAATATGAGAATTGATATTTGATCTGTTGATTGAAAACTCCTTTGAAATATAGCGTGACAAAACGCTGATCCCTCTGCCGTTTTTCTTTTCGTCATATTCTCTTGAAATCAGATTGAGAGCTCTTCTGCCTATCCAGTAACCGCTGCCCTCATCACCGATCACTCTTCCCCATCCACCCACTCTGTAGAGCTTGTCATTGGCAAGACCATACAAGACCGAACCTGTCCCGCTGATAAGAATTGCTCCTTCACCGCCTCCGAATGAACCGGCAAGCGCAGTCATTGCGTCAGTTGTTACTCTTGTCCTGGCTCCGGTTAATGAAGCAAGAGCACTTGTTATTGCATTCCTGTCACTGCCTTCTCTCGCACCGGCGGCGCCAATACATATCCGTATGCAATCCGACAAATTTCTTCGGGCTTTTTTGATCTCCTGCAGGATGCAGTGAGCAACATCATCTGAGAATTCTCCGGCTCCAGAAACTGAATAGTGCGTGCTCTTGTACTTCCCGGACGAGATGATATTCAGCTGACTGTCTGCCAGCAGAACTTCACACTTTGTACCTCCCGAATCTATTCCTGCATAGAATCCCTTTTCGCTTTTCATGTTCAGCAAAGTATCAATATTAGCTGAAAATATAAACGGCCTTTGGTTTTCCTGATGCTTGTTACGGGTTTTTGAAATGATATTATTCTGGAATGAAGCAAAAGGATACTCCCGCAGATTGCGCGGATTAGCGCAGATCGGAAATGGGATTGACAGCTTTCATCGGCGTTTTTGCCTGAGGGATACTCCCGCAGATTGCACGGATTGACGCAGATTAGTTGTTGGCGGATGAGTTCCACAAAGCAATTCCTGCAAGGAGTGGATAGGGTCATTTTAATCAGATTTTGGCAGACGGTTGAAGTTAAGTGTGGGGCACTTACTTCGCTTTGTCAATTGAAATTCAGAATCCATTGATTTAACTTTTCCGCCATGAAATATCATCTCTCCCCTTTTCATTTCCGCACTCACAAATGAATCAGGACAATATTCAGCCCGTTCCAGGCAAATCGAAAGCGGAGGATCTTATCCTGATCGAAGAAGCCCTTGGCGGAAAGCAGGCATCTTATGAAAGGCTGATGAAGAAGTATTACCCTCTAATATATAACCTTGTTTACAGGATGATCTCAAGGAAGGAGGATGTGGAGGATTTGACTCAGGAAGCATTCATTAAGGCTTTCCACTCGCTTCAGAATTTTGACAGGCAGTTTGCATTTTCAACGTGGCTGTTCAAGATCGCAACGAACAATGCAATTGATTACCTGAGGAAGAAGAAGCTGTCAACATTCTCCATTGATAAGGATTTTGACAACGAAGACAGCGACATGAAGTTTGAGATTCCTGACGACGAGTACAAGCCGGACAGGATACTTATGGATGACCAAATGAGGGCAGTTCTCGATGAAGCTATAGAATCCCTTCCTCCAAAATACAAGCAGGTGATTGTTATGAGGCATAAGCAGGAAAAAGAGTATGAAGAGATAGCGCAGGAACTCGGTATCCCGCTTGGCACAGTCAAAGCACACATCTTCCGCGGCAGAGAGATGCTCAACAAGTTTCTGAAAGACAAGATCAAACAATATTAAAGATCCTTCCCTTACCGGGATCAAACTCTAAGAC
>DAIQRO010000188.1:1570-5647 GCA_036786155.1 Bacteroidota bacterium | reverse complement strand
GTCGTTGATCAGCCTCGTGAGTATGTATGAATGTACAAACAAAGCCGGCTGTGTGATGTGAGTCTGTGTAAGCAGTTCGGCAGGTCCCTCAAAAGAAATTGCACTTAGCGGCAGACCCATTATCTCATCTGCCTTTGAGTAGATATCTTTTGCAAGGTCAAAGGAATCGTACAGATCTTTGCCCATGCCTACTGCCTGAGAACCTTGTCCGGGGAATACGAATGCGGTCTTGGTCATAAGAAAGTTTTTCAAAATTACTCATTTTAGTTCTGTAAGTAAATTACATAAGGAGTTCATTCAGCATGAAGCGATAAGTTCAGATCAAACAGTTCGTTGATCCGGGCAGGACAGGGGACAAGTTCGATCCCGCAGGCCGGTGGAGTGAAACCGGATGCCCGCAAATTTGTACTGCACTGTTAAGCTGCGGCAAATGATTCTGCTGAAGGAGATTCGTATTTCTGCCTGAGCGGGTGTCAACTGATTCATAAGAACCGCATAGCGCGTGCGTGATCGTTCCGGTTCAGGAATTCAAAACAACCGGGTACCTGTTCTTTGCATTTCAACTCTACATTGAGATACGTAGATTTTGACAAATTAAAAATCACATATATGCCCCGGAAGAACCAATCTGAAGAGAAGCACATAACTTCATTGTCCCGCGAGAACAGATTGTTCAAACCTCCCAAAAACTTTTCTTCAAAGGCGAGGATAAAGTCCTTTCAGGAATACAGGAAGCTCTATGACAGGTCCGTAAAGAATCCCGAGAAGTTCTGGGCGCAGGCCGCGGAAGAGCTTGATTGGTTCAAGAAGTGGAACAAGGTGCTTCAGTGGAAGGCGCCGCACTCAAAGTGGTTTACCGGAGGCAAGCTAAATCTCTCCTACAATTGTCTCGACAGGCATGTTGCGGGAAGCAGGAAGAACAAAGTTGCACTTTTCTTTGAAGGCGAGCCCGGCGATACGAGATCACTCACATACAATCAGCTTTTTGTGGAGGTCTGCAAGTTTGCAAACGTCCTCAAGAGGCTCGGCGTAAAGAAGGGCGACAGGATCTGCATTTACATGCCGATGATACCCGAGGCGGTGACGGCAATGCTTGCATGCGCGCGTATCGGCGCCGTGCATTCCGTGATCTTCGGAGGATTTTCATCAAACGCTCTTGTTGACAGGATCACGGACGCAGAAGCTTCGATGGTGATCACCGCAGACGGAGCATTCAGGAGAGGGCAGATCGTTCATCTGAAGAACAATGTTGACGAAGCGCTTCCTCACTGCCCGAGCGTCAAGAATGTAATAGTGGTGAAGAGGTGCGGCTGTGATGTGAAATGGAACGACATGTTTGACAAGTGGTATCATGAAGAGATGGAAGATGTTTCGGAGATATGCGCGGCCGAGAAGCTCGATTCGGAGCATCCGCTGTTCATACTTTACACAAGCGGTACCACGGGAAAGCCGAAAGGGATCTACCACACCACAGGCGGCTATTCAGTTCAAACATACCTTACCTCCAAATATGTTTTCGACCTTAACGATGAAGACATTTACTGGTGCACTGCCGACATCGGATGGGTAACCGGACACAGCTATGTGGTTTACGGACCTCTGCAAAACGGCGCAACTGTGATGCTGTACGAAGGCGCGCCAAACTTCCCTCACCCCGACAGGTTCTGGCAGATGATAGACAGGTACAAAGTCACAATATTCTACACCGCCCCTACTGCCATCCGTGCATTCATAAAATGGGGAGACCACTGGCTGGAGAAGTACAAACTTGATTCTCTCAGACTCCTCGGTACGGTAGGCGAGCCGATCAATCCTGAAGCATGGATGTGGTATCACAGGAAAATAGGCAAAGGAAAGTGCCCGATAGTTGACACGTGGTGGCAGACCGAAACCGGCGCGATAATGATAACACCTCTTCCGGGCGCGACACCAACCAAGCCCGGATCAGGCACATTGCCGTTCTTCGGGATTGAGCCGGAGGTTGTTGACAAGAAAGGAAATCCCGTGAAGAAAGGAAGCGGAGGCCTTCTTGTGATAAAGAAACCCTGGCCGGCGATGCTGAGGACGATCTACAAAGATGATGCAAGATACAAGAAGCAGTACTGGAGCGAGTTTCCGGGGATCTATTTCACAGGCGACGGTGCAAGGAAAGACAAGGACGGTTACTTCTGGGTTATGGGAAGGGTGGATGACGTGCTTAATGTGAGCGGCCACAGGCTTGGTACGGCTGAGATCGAATCTGCGCTTGTTGCACACTCTAAGGTTGCTGAGGCCGCAGTTGTCGGAAAGCCTGACGAGATCAAAGGAAGCGCAGTGTGCGCGTTCGTGACGCTTGAAGGAAGCCAGACGCCGAGCGACGAACTAAAGAACGAGCTCAAAGACTGGGTGGTAAAGGAGATCGGCGCTCTTGCAAGGCCGGATGACATTCGCTTCACCGACGCTCTGCCGAAAACAAGGAGCGGGAAGATCATGCGAAGGCTGTTGCGGGAACTTGCTCACAACGGTGAAGTGCGCGGTGATGTAACGACGCTTGAAGATTTCTCCGTTCTCGAAAAGCTGAGAGCGGAAGATGAAGAATAGCAGATCACGAACCGTCACTGTCATGAGTCCGATTCTGACAGGAGAGCGGGCTGATCTTAACTTGGCTATCAAGTAATCTGCAATATTAGTGCTTCAATGTGCATTGCAGAGTGTTTGTCAAAGATCCTTCAGAACTTCTGCGACGCAGATCCTAAAGGGGATCATTGCAACTTGGCACAAAATTGCCAAGGATGAGCTGAATTGATGAATCCTAACCGAACTTGTTCCAGATGTGCTTCTAAAGAAGTGAATAATTTTCTTTGGAGTTTCAGCTCAGTCCTTATATCTTCTTAATCATTGTTTCGCGCAGCCCGCTCAATTCAAGGAAGACCATGAGTTTCTTTGGCGGGCCTGGATCATTTGTTCTGATATGTGCGTGTGACTTATCAGTGCCCGGAAGGTATGATTGAACGCACAATAAATCTGGCAACTCAAACAGAAATAAAACGAACTACTGACATAATTCATTAACCCTAAATTCAAACAAAAATGAAACGAACTATAACGGTCTGCATATTCATTGCACTCGTCATTTTCCAGAGTGACTCAAATGCACAGAACCAGTACAGGTCAAGAGTTACAGGCAACTGGAATGTTCCCGGAACCTGGGAGATCTCCACAAACAGCGGAAGCACATGGAGTACTTCACTGACAACCTATCCCACTGCCGATTCGGCAGGAGTTGTCTCTGTGCGCTCCGGGCATACGGTAACGGTTCCCGCATCTCCGCTGATCAGAATTGACCAGCTTAGTGTCTTATTCGGCGGCAGGATAACGATCAGCTCAGGAGGCACCCTAAGCATAGTGAACGGAACGGGTGATGATCTTTCGGTTGAAAACACCGGGCAAATTGACGGAACCGGAAATCTCTGGGCAAATGCTTCGGGGGCAGTTATCTCACTCAACACCGGGTCATCTGTTTCAGCTCCCTTTACTGCAAAGGCAAATGTTACTATTGAGAACAGGACTTCGCCCTTTGTAGCAGAATTGTTTGGAAATGCAACTGTTGATGCGGGAGCTATATTGAACACCGCAGCAGGAGGATACACAACGAAGATATACGGTAATGTCATAAATAACGGTACCATGTCAACAGGCAACGCTTCAGCGGCATACAACTTTGCCGGGAATACGGTAACTAACAACGGAAACATTAACGGCAGTATCGTAAACTTCAGCGATACGACTAATCTGAGCGGTGCAGGAAGCTGGACCGGAAACGAAATCAACTTTCTTGCCAACAGTTCAGTGAAACTTATGAACAACATTGCAGTTAACAGCACTTCAGTTGTCACGGCACTGCAGGTAAACAACGGAGGCTTTCTGGATCTTAACGGGAACACGCTGACTCTTGGCGCGGCAACATCTTCAAAGGCACTGACAGTGAACGGTACAGGGGTGATCGCTTCACTCTGAACTCTGAATACAGTATGAAACCTCAGCAAAAAAAAGAAACAGCAACCCATTAAGGAGAAAACATCAAGGAAATAAAGGGCC
>DAIQRO010000188.1:0-1560 GCA_036786155.1 Bacteroidota bacterium | reverse complement strand
GTAACAGGCGCACTGTTCGGAGCAAAGCTCAAGGTTGTTTCGGGCATCACAACGGCCAGCAGCAGCAGCAGTCCGTTCAATGCAGTTTTCAACAATGACATCACTGTGGATGCAGGCGCAAATCTTCGTGTTCTTTCCGGCGGATATTTCATAACCGGTAACGCGGCGGTCACAAACAACGGAACCATTTCAACAGGAAACTCTTCCGGAACATTCAGGATGAACGGCCCAGCGATCACAAACACCGGCACTATCAGCGCATCAAACTTCGAGATAAACTCGGACTGTAACATTACAAGTTCAGGAAGCTGGACAACATCAGCATTTCAGGTCAATTCAGGAATCAACGCCATATTGTTCACTGATATGAATTTCGGCGGTACATCTGCCCAGGGCATTCTTCTCAAGACAAACTCCAGCTTTGATCTGAACGGCAGAAAACTGACATTGAACGGAGGGGTCGGGTCGGTCACATATACGCAGGAAACCGGTTCAGTCACAAAGGAGACAGGGAAGATCGAGTGTTTCGGAACAGTGAACTTCAACATCAATACGGGCGGAATATTCAGGGCTTCAGTTTATACTAAGACGGGCATCACTCAGATCTACAATTCCGGCAGTCCGTTCACAACCACTATGGAGAATTCACTTTTCATAGATGCCGGTGCAACATTCAGAGTGCTGGCAGGCGGATACACACTGACACTGAGAGATTCCATTGTAAACAACGGGACATTCGCCACCGGCAATGCTTCCGGATTGGTCAGGTACTTTGGGAACTACATCATCAACAACGGTACCATATCGGCTGATGAATTCAGGTTTGAATCCGATCAGGTCAGCGCCGCAGGGCAGGTAAGAAACGTCAGCGGAACAGGAGCATTCACGTCAAACGTTTGCACAATTTACGACGGTACTTATCTCCTTATGACTTCCAATCACAGTTTCAGGATAATGACGATCAACCAGGGAGCAACGCTTGATATCGGTTCATACACTCTGAAGCTCACCGGTGCCGGAAGTCCGATATCCGTGAGCGGTGGGTTCATTAACACATCCGGAACGATCGAATACGGAGGGACTGCGGCGCAGTCAATGGTGCACACGAACATCAACTACATCAATCTCAACATAAACAATCATGCGGGCGAGACTGACGGACGGAACTTCACCAACAAAGGACTGAACGGCAGGGAGATCAACTTAGAGGCCAATGCATCGCATTCTGAAACTCCGGGAAACACAATATCCGGAACAACAGGATACATTACAACAACCCGGAACATTAATGCCCCGAACGCGCTCAATGTTGCCGGATTCGGAGCGGTCCTGACTTCGACAGAGAATTTCGGACTTACGGAGATCAGGCGGGGACACGGATTCTATCTTGTCTCTGGAGATACTTCGGTAAGGAGATATTATGTAATAAGGCCTGATAACAACAACGGTCTCAATGCGACGTGCTCATTCAGATATGATGACACAGAGCTGAACGGAAACACGGTATCATCGCTCAAGATTCTGTAGTCTACAAATGGAGGCGCTTCTTGCTTTGTCGGA
>DAIQRO010000187.1:5308-5660 GCA_036786155.1 Bacteroidota bacterium | reverse complement strand
TTCTCAGCAATTCGATGAATGAAACAGGCGGCCTCACCGGAGCAAGCTTCTGAAGATCAATGAATGCATGAACCGTGTAGCCTGTAACCACCAATCCATCTCTTCCGGATACCAGGTAATCAATTCTGAACCGGACTGTCGGAATGTTCCTCACCTCAGTTCTTACGGTAAGCAGTTCATCATATCTTGCCGGCAGGATGAACTTAGCGTAGGCTTCAATCACCGGCAGTCCGACATTCATTTTCTCCAACTCCGTGTAAGGCGAGCCGACCTTCCTGAGAAGATCATTTCTTCCCGCCTCGAAGTACTCCAGATAACGTGCATTGTTTACAACACCCATCTTGTCAGTATG
>DAIQRO010000187.1:349-5298 GCA_036786155.1 Bacteroidota bacterium | reverse complement strand
GTATGAGCATAAAGCACTCTGCAAACAGTCTCTGAAGATATCAATTTTCGTCGTTGAAGATTTTGCCGGGATTCATAATGTCATTCGGGTCCATTGCATGTTTGATCTTTTTCATAAGCGCGAGCTCTGCTTTGCCGAGAGCAATAGGCAAATATGCCTTCTGCGAATATCCGATACCGTGTTCACCGGAGATCGTACCCCCAAGTGACACAGTATGCTCGAAAATTTCTCTTATAGCGGTATCAAGATTCTTCCCCCACGCTTCATCATTCATATTGTCTTTAAGAATGTTCACATGCACATTGCCGTCACCGGCGTGACCGTAACAGATAGTTGTTATGCCGTATTTTCCGGATATTTCCTTCACTCCGCGAATCAGTTCAGGAATTCTCGCCCTGGGAACAACCGTATCTTCTTCCTTGTACTCAGAGATGGACTTCACAGCTTCGCCGATGCATCTCCGCAACGACCACAGCTCGTCCATCTTATTCCTGTCCTCTGCAAGTATCACATCATAAGCTCCGTTATCCATTACAGTCTCTGCAATAGACTGAATATCCTTATCAAGTGCATCTTCATAGTTTCCGTCAACCTCTATGAGAAGCTGTGCCGCTGCGTCGTTGTTCGGAAACTTTTTGGACAATTGTCTTTCGGCGGCCTGCATTGCTGAGTTTTCCATAAGTTCAAGAGCCGAAGGAGTAATTCCCGACTGAAAGATCTTTGATACCGTCTTAGCACAGTCATCAATACTCCTGTATGCTGCAAGCATGACCTTTCTGTGTTTTGGCAACGGAATAAGCCTAAGGTAGATTTTAGTGATAATACCGAGAGTGCCTTCGCTTCCAACAATTAGCTGAGTGAGATTGTATCCCGAGACGTTCTTCAGGACTCTTCCTCCGGCATTCACTATTTCGCCTTCCGGTGTAACAAATTCTATTCCAAGGACATAATCTTTTGTAACGCCGTACTTCACCGCCCTCGGACCTCCCGAACACTCGGCAAGATTGCCGCCAATGAAAGAACTTCCTTTTGAAGCCGGATCCGGGGGATAATAAAGGCCGTGCTTTTCGCACTCTTCCTGAAGAACCTGAGTGATAACACCCGGCTCTACAACAGCCTGAAGATTTTCAGTATCTATCTCGATGATCTTTCCGAATCTATCCATTGAGACGCAAATTCCCCCGTAAACTGGCAAGGCGCCGCCCGACAATCCGGTCCCTCCGCCTCTCGGGATCACCGGTACAGAATGAATGTTGGCTAATTTGACAATGGATGAAATTTCTTCTGCCGTGACGGGCCTAACAACAATGTCCGGTTCAAATGAGAGGTTTTCAGTATAGTCCTTTGAACAAACCTGCCTTGTTTCCTTATCTGTATGTACATATTCCCTGCCGACAATGGAAGCAAGTTCGGCCTCCAGTTCAGTTATCATTATGTTATGCATCTTTGAAAATACCCATTGACCTGCGAATTTTCAATTTCATATACCGCACAGTGGCTGTCAATTTTAGCTTAATGATAAACCTCATGAATAAAGGCACAAGCATCATAAAAATATCCCTCCTAATGTTGTTATTAAAATCTAATATTCGTAATTTTGCTCATTAACATTTATCCCAACATGAAACTAAACCTTAACACTATGTTCGGAAACAAGACAAAAGAGCCTGCTTACACGGAAGAAGTCAGAACACCCGCAAGGCCAACGCCGGCACCTCAGCAGGAGAAGGTCCTCACGCTCATAAGCGATGGCTGTAAGTTTGAGGGGAATCTTTCTTCCCCATCCACCACCAGGATTGACGGCCACATAGTCGGCAATCTCAGAGGTGAGAGCGGCATCATCATTGGAGAGAAGGGTACGGTTGAGGGTAACATCAATGCTGTGGAGATTACCATCTCAGGAACAGTAAAAGGCAACATCAAGGCTCACAGGCTTGAGCTGAAGAGGTCCTGTTCTTTGGAAGGTGATATCAATGTTGAAGAACTTGTGACCGAAGCCGGAGCCAAGTTCAACGGCAATTCAAAGATGGGCGACCTGAGTTCAAAGAGCAATATCATTGACATGAAGGAAGCGGAAATTGAGATACATTCTGAGAACAAGCCAAAGGACAAGCCGGTACTGAAGTTCCACTGATCTTTTGTTTCCGAACATTGCAAAGGGGCGCAGAATATATATTCTGTGCCCCTTTCATTTTACTGTTTCGCCGGTTTCAGTTCAAATGACAATTCCTTCTCGCTTCCTCCCCGCAAATACTTCATCTTCAGTATGTCACCGTTCTCAAGATCATTGATAACAAACACCAGGTCCTGCTCATTGCCGATTGTCTCTCCGTTCGCCTCTATTATCACGTCCTCAGCCCTCAGGCCGGCATCATAGGCAAGTCCGCCTTTCTGAATATCCGTAACAACCACACCCCGCGGCTTGTCCATACCAAGGTACTTTGCAATCCTCTCGTCAACGGCTTGTATCCTGAATCCAACATTGAAAGTCCTCTCTATCTTCCCCTTCTCCTTGATCTCCTGCATGATCTTCTTGACCCTGTTGATGGATATCGCAAAACCCACTCCGATGCTTCCGGAACTGAACTGGCCTCCGGTATAAATGATCGTATTCATCCCGATAACATCTCCGTCGGCATTCACAAGCGGCCCGCCGGAGTTTCCGGTATTGATTGATGCATCGGTCTGAATCATATCCTTGTAAACCCTGTTGCCGTCAGCATTTACTTTCATATCAGTTGCACTGACCACGCCCACTGTCACAGTCGGTTTGTCGTTGATCTCCCAGCGCTATCACCCACTCACCGATTATGACATCATCTGAATTCCCGAGCCTTGCATAGTTAAGCCCGCTTCTTTCGATCTTCAGAAGGGCGACATCGGAATTTTTGTCCGAGCCGATCAGCTTTGCCTCAACAGTCTCTCCGTTTGTCATCGTCACTGATATCTTTGTGGCATTGCCTGCAACGTGGTCATTAGTAAGGATGTATCCGTCTTCGCTGATTATGAAACCTGACCCGAGGCCTTTTACTACCTGCTTCTGCGGCGGCCTGCTGCCAAAGAACTGCCTGAAGAAAGGATCATTCTCAAACATCGAAAACGGATCCTGATATTCTCTCACTTCTTCAACGTTTATCCCAACTATTGCAGGAGAGACCTTTTGCACTGCCCTCGTGATTGCGTTCTCCCGGGTATCGCTTATGCTCTTGCTGTTCTCCTCGCTTCCCGAACCCTGCTGAGTGTTTTGAACTGTGCTTCCCGGCGTACCGTCATTCTTCCACTGCATGAAGTACTTTGCCACTGCGAGGCCGGTTACTATTACAAGTACAAGAAGCAAAGACAGAACTATCTTCAACGCACCATCGGATGAATTTGACTTAGCTCCGGTTTGAAAATTTGTTTCCAATGCATTACCTGCTAACATTTCTTTTGATCGAGTTTGTTTATTTCTTAAGGTTTTTTTTCACTTTGGAACAAATGGCATCTGCATCTATTCCGTATTTCCTCATCAGCTCCGATGCAATGATGCCGCTTTCGCCGAACGTATCATTGATTGCAACAAAGTCCATCTTAGTCGGATGATGCAGTGCAAGGACTTCAGCAACTGCTCCGAACAATCCGCATGTCCACTGATGATCTTCGCATGTGATCACAAATCCGGTTTCCCAGGCGCACTTCACAATAGTAACAGTATCGACCGGCTTGATAGTAAGCATGTCAGCTTTTCAGATGCGAGAATTGCTTCCCAAACAAGCAGTCCGCTTGCTATCAGAGTTACGTCGCTTCCTTCAACCAGGGTGTCAGCCTTTCCAAACTCAAACGGTGCGTCCATGTCTGTGAAATTCGGCGACTTCTCCCTGTAAAATCTTATGTAGAACGGTCCGTATGTATTGATAGCCATTCTTACTGCCCTGTATGTCTGGTTGTAATCACACGGAGTAATGACATTCATTCCGGGAAGTATCCTCATTATGCCAACATCCTCAAATGACTGGTGCGTAGCGCCGTCTGCACCGACCGTAATGCCGCAGTGAGATGCGCAGATCTTCACATTCATATCGCTGTATGCGAGAGATTGCCTTATCTGGTCAAACGGCCTGCCCGTCGCAAACTCGCCGTAAGTTGACGCAATCGGGATCTTGCCAACAAGCGCTAAGCCGGCAGCAGTTCCGATCATGTCCTGCTCCGCCACGCCGACTGAGATGAACCTTTCTGGATAAGCATCCCGGAACAGATTTGTTTTGACCGAACCGGTAACATCTCCACCAAGCACTACCAGATCAGGATTTACTTTTCCTTCATCCACCAAAGCATCGGCAAATCCCTGCCTGGTTTCCTTCATTTCAGGATCTTCAATATTGAATGACATTTTTATGGATTAATTTGTACTAAAATACTTTTTGAATGCAATGAATTCAATGAATTCCACTTGAGATCCGGACATTTCGGAAAACAATAAGCCCTTTCAAAACAAAAAGCCGGCGATCTGTCTCCAAATCGCCGGCTGAAACAAACTGAACTGCAGAAGTTCAATGTCCTGATGAACCTATTCTGCTAACAGCCCCGCCTTCAGGTTTTCTCAAAATTACATATCTCTCTGAATTTCTGTCGGCTATTATCATGTCTGATGAATCAACTATCCCGTCGCCGTTAAGATCTGTCGGCACATAACCCATTATATACTCATGAGCATCATTGCTTACAGCCGAACCGTCCGTAATGTCTATCAATCCATCCTGATTGACATCACCGCTGAATATGTATGCCCTGCCGTTAATGGTGGCAAGATTGTTTCCGTATGCCATTGTGCTGTCTCTGGAAAAATCGTAAAAGAGTTCTCCATTCCTTAAATAGAGTGCACTGTCTTTGCTCCAAGTCTCCATCGAATTCCTGTGTAAAACTCTTATGAAGTAACCTGCCTCTTCTTCAGCGAAAGACAACTCACATGT
>DAIQRO010000187.1:0-339 GCA_036786155.1 Bacteroidota bacterium | reverse complement strand
TCCGGATTAACTGTCTCATGCAAACTGAAAGTGACAGTATCACTCCTTGTCGCATAACCCTCGAATAGCGCAAGTACAGTCAGTCCGTTTCTCCCTGCATTGAGCTCCTCCTGGACAGGACCATACTGCAAAGCAAGATCCTCTGAAAACAAAGTGCCGGTTTCATAATATTGATCACCTGACTTATGCCTGTGAACAACAGCATTATTACTTACCGATATAAGGCCCGAAAAAGAGGCGGGCTCGGTATTTCCGAGAAATTTTTCTTTCATTGATGAACCTGTTGAGCTGTTGCTGTACTGAAACAAGATTCTCGAATTTCTCAAATCGCCCTGTACC
>DAIQRO010000186.1:5201-5698 GCA_036786155.1 Bacteroidota bacterium | reverse complement strand
AAGATGCAACAATGGCATTAATCTCGCTATGCTCAAGTACATCCATTCTCGATTTCGGCGGGCACAGCAGCACTGCCGCAAGAGGTGTCGGATTTCCCTTCTCGTTAAGTACGGTCACTGCGGCTTCGCCGATTCCAAGTGATGTAAGCATGGTCTCAATATCATAAAACTCAGATACGGGATAATTCTCAGCAACAAGCTTAATCATCTTCCTGTCCTTTGCTGTAAATGCCCTTAGTGCGTGCTGAACTTTCATGCCTAACTGGCTCAGAACTGAATCGGGAATGTCAACTGGGTTCTGAGTGCAGAAAAATATGCCGACTCCCTTTGAACGTATAAGCTTGATTATGGTCTCGATCTGATCAAGCAGAGCTTTCGAAGCTTCCTCGAATAGCAGATGAGCTTCATCTATGAAGATCACAAGCTTGGGCTTGTCAAGATCGCCCTCCTCAGGATATGTGTTGTAAATCTCTACAAGCAGGCAAAGCAGGAACGTG
>DAIQRO010000186.1:0-5191 GCA_036786155.1 Bacteroidota bacterium | reverse complement strand
ATGTCGGTCAGCCTGAGCATGGAGATCACTCCCCTTCCCTTATCATCTATTCTCATCAGGTCATTTACGTCAAACGATACTTCACCAAAGAACTGATCCGCCTTCTGCTGTTCGAGTTCTATCACCTTCCTTAATATTGTGCCTGCCGAGACAGCTGAGATCTTTCCGTACATCTTCTCAACTTCATCCTTGCCTTCGTCAGTTATAAACTGGAGCAACCTCTTAAAATCCTTAAGGTCAAGGAGCGGTATCTGATTGTCGTCGCAGTATTTGAAGATCAGCGACACAATACCTGACTGAGTGTCATTAAGCTCAAGCATTTTTGAGAAAAGCACAGGCCCGAATTCCGATACAGTTGCCCTGAGTCTTGCTCCCTTTTCATCTGAAATTGTAAGGAACTCAACAGGAAATCCTTCCGGAGTGAACTGGATTCCGATCTTCGCCGCTCTTTCTTCGATCTTTTCATTTGATGTGCCAGGCATTGCGATGCCGCTAAGATCGCCTTTGATATCCATCATCAGCACAGGAACGCTTTGCGAAGACAATCCTTCGCCAATTACCTGAAGCGTCTTTGTCTTACCTGTTCCCGTCGCTCCTGCAATGAGTCCGTGCCTGTTCATCGTCTTCAGTGGAAGTTTGATTTGCGAGCCGGTGAGAGTTTCGCCGCCAAACATTGCGCCTCCAAGCAGGATTGAATCGCCCTTGAATGCATAACCTTCGTTTGTCTGCTGTATGAATCTTTCTTTGTCCTGTGACATCAGCCTTTGTTAATAATTTGAACGCAATTTACCCAATTCATTGAGTTGAATCCACGACTTTGCGAGAACCTGCACTGTAGCCAATTGCCATGCAAATGCTTCAACTGTATTCTGAACAGGAAATATTGAATTGAGGACTGAACTGACTTAAGAGAAAGCCTATTTTATGAGCGCCATCTTTTTCGTGACCACGGTATTTCGGTCAACCCTTAGCGTGTAGTAGTAAATACCGCTTGCAAATTGTGACCCTTCGAATATAGCGGAATGACTGCCGGAAGATCTTGGACCGCTTTGCAGAGTGATTGCATGCTTTCCGGCCGCATCATAAACTGTGAGCTCAATTTCGGAAGGCTTTTTGAGTGTGTAAGTTATGGTTGTGTAGGGATTGAATGGATTCGGGAAATTCTGATCCAGACTGAAGTCGCTTATTGTAGAAGAAATGCCGGAAATACCGATGGGTATCCCCGGGCCGCCGCCGTTGGTGGTTTTTAGGATGATGCCGTTATGGCCGCATGCATATCCAGTATTTTCATCTGCGAATGATATCGAATACAGATCAAGCTGAGTGCCCGTGACAAGCGAATCCCAGTTTACACCGGCGTTTGTTGTCCTGAGAATGTAACCCGCCTCGCCGATAACCCAACCCTTTGCAGGATTCCTGAACTCCATATCAAACAGAGTGTAACCGGGTGTTAGGTAGAGGTCGGTTGTCCAGCTTATGCCGGCATTTGTTGTTCTCATAAACATACCGCAGCAGCCGGTAACCCATCCTGTCTGCTGTCCGGCAAACTCCACGGCGAACAACGGATTCGGCATTCCGATTGAAATGTTCTCCCAAGAACTGCCGTCATTTGTTGTTCTGAGTATCACGCTTTCATTTCCTGAAATTATGTATGTAGAATCATTCAGTATCTTCACAGAAAAGAATTCCACGAAGGCGGGGATGTTTAGAATATTCTGCCAGGAAATCCCACTGTCTGTCGATCTCAATATGACCGAACCGTTTGAAGGCACAATGATCTTTCCGTCAGGTGCGATTCCGATCTGGTTGTGCCTTACGTTGAAGCCTGTGTTCAATGTCTGCCATGATTCACCTTCATCTGTGGTCTTGAGAAACTTTCCTGCCCCTCCGCAGATGTACCCTGTTGAAGAATTGACAAATGCTATACATCTGTGATCACCTGCTATGTTTGACATCCGCCAGTTCTCTCCTCCGTTTGTGGTCTTGAGCACCGCATCAAAGCCGCATGCCCAGCCGGTATTTTGATCTTTGAAATAAACAGAGCGGAGTTGTGAAGTGACACCTGTATTCTGGGAGTGCCACTGAGAGTGCAAATTGTCCGAGACAATAAATACGAGAATCAGGGCGAATGTAAGTTTTTGATACATTAGCATATCATAAGATATCAACAGATGAATAAACTTGAAACAGAATTGACAGTTCGCTGGGAAACTCTTGCAACTGGTGATCCAATATCGCAATGAACATGCTTTCGTACTGGTCATTTGAGCAAAGTCATTTTTCTGCTTCCAATGACCACTCCGTTCACTTTCAATGTGCAGAAATAGATGCCGGATGGGAGTCCGCCGCCGTCAAATACAACCTCATGACTGCCTGCTGTGACACTTCTGTTTTCCAAAGTAAAAAGTTTCCGGCCGTCAATACCGCTAATCCCGAGCTCAACAAAACCTGATGTCTTCAATGTATAGGGAATCGTTGTATTTGGATTGAAAGGGTTAGGATAGTTTTGTTCAAGCCGGAAGTCAGCCGCAACTCCGGTATTTTGTCCGTGAATTCCAACTGTTGTTGAATACTTCAGCGTGGCAATATCATAGTCTGTGTCCACGCCAATGCTTATGCCGGTCATGTACACACTGCTGTCAGCAGATGCAACTGAATAGGCAAAGTCTTCCGGCTCTCCCGCAACCGAGTAACTGTCAAAGTACCGCAGTGCACCGGACTGATCGATCATCAGCATTGCAAAAGTCACTTGCACATTTCCTCTGTCTGAATATCCTCCCACATACACATTTCCTTTAGAATCCACAGCGACAGAATTTCCGCCGTCAATTCCCCCGGCATTTCCATTGTAAACCGAACTCCATACTGTGCTTCCCGTTTCGCCTATCTTAAGCGTCAGTATGTCTTCAGTTCCAATCGAAGAACCGCTTCTCGAAAATCCCGTAACATAGCTATTGCCTGCATTGTCGATTGCAATTGAAGAAGGAATGTCGTTATACTGCCCGGAGTAAATTTTTTCCCAGATCAGCTGGCCGTTTGGAGAGATCTTGCAGATGAAGTAGTCAGAGGATGTGAGACTGTTCTGCAGGGTTCCGCACACAAACGAATTCCCTGTCCTGTCCGTGATAAGATCGGCGCACCAGTCTGCAGAGAATCCTCCGCTTCCGTTGAATGACATTAGCCATTGCCTGTCAAGATTTGCATCGTATTTTGCAACTGCAATGTCTGTTGAACTTATTCCCATCTCGGCATCAAATGCAATAACGAACGAACCTTCTTCCGCCGGGCTCAAATCCACTGCACGGGTAAGCGGAAGGTCGTTCACGATCTGCTTCTCAATTACATTTCCGTCAGGAGTCAGCAAAGCCAGTTGTATCTTGTCGTTATCAAGAGTTGTCCTCATATTGCCAGCAACGGCGATCATTCCTGAAGTTGTAATGCAGATTGCCGTTCCGCTTCCGAAAGAGAATGACTGATCATCAAGTATTCTGACCCAATGAAGGATCCCGTTCTTAAGTATCCGGGCCACTGCAAATGCAATGTTGCCGTCTGCCAGAGTAGTGAAACCTGTCACATAAACATTACCGGTATCATCGGCAACAGCTTTGGTCACCTGGTCAGCCTGGCTCCCGGAACCGTCAAAACTTACACTCCACATTCTGTTTCCAAGCCTGTCATACTTGATTATTACGAAGTCCGTTCCTGTACCGGCACCGACTTCAGATCCGCAAACTACTATGCTGTTATCCCGGGCGCTTAGAACCACGGATGCTATGTCATAGCTGTTCCCCGGGCCGTTGTACCGCTGCACCCATTCTCTGCTCAGTTGGCCGCTGACAAGCTGTGAGCAGGCAATCACAAAAATAAAGGCCGCAATTAACATGCGGCCATTGATGTATGCATTGTTTAGCATAAATTAGATTCCTTCATCCTGCTTTCGCTTAAGGTAATCAGCCTGCAAAGATTACAGTCAGTAAATCTATACAGCTCAAGATACTTACTTCACGAGTAGCATCTTCTTGATCTGAGAGTAATTTCCGGTTTCCAGCCTGTAGTAATAAACGCCGCTTGAAAGTCCTCTGAAATCGCTAGCATCAAATTCAACAGAATGATTTCCTTTCATCTTGTTGCCGTTTACAAGCACTGCCACCTGTCTGCCTACAGCATCATACACATTCAGCTTAACCTTGCCGTCAGCCGGGACAGTGTACCTGATAATTGTAACCGGGTTGAAAGGATTTGGGTAGTTCTGTTCGAGATTAAATGAAAGCTCCTCTGTATTGTAGCTTGAAACACCTGTTGCTGAACCGAACGGGAAATTCGTTGAAAACGGCCTTGTTGTGTAATAGGCCTGCACCTGATTCGTATCCGTGATTCCCAGGCTGATGTTCTGGCCTGAAGCCGATGCCGTGGTCCTTGCCGCAAGTATCAGAGTTCTGGATGTATCAAGGAATTTGAACTTCAGAGAATCAAAAATGACCGGGCCGTTGGCAAAGGGATTGCTTCTCAGCCGGATGTCTCCTGAGCTTACAACATTGTTCCTGTCTTTGTCCCAGTAAAGGTCGAATGACACTACTTGCGAATTGGTGGCATTCGTTGACATTCCGAATGTGAGCAGCTTCAGCGAACCTACTCCCGGATTGACATTGGTGACGATCCTGATTCCTGCAAGCTCCCGCGCAGTGTCGCCTGCAACAAGCGTATTGTTCATCTGCATATTGCTTCCACCGTTTATTCCTTCAAGCGTGAACTTAGGAGAAGTGGTTGCGGCAAGCGCATCGATCCTTCCCGTTCCGTATCTCGGGTCTTTTCCGGGCGCGCCTTTTTCAACCGATGTGAGCTCGATCACCTTGCTGACATCCTGAGGCAACATCTCCGGATTGACGGAAAGCATAAGCGCCACACAGCCTGCGGTATGCGGAGTTGCAGATGATGTTCCGCTGAATGACTGATAACCAGTTCCTGATCCGGCAGTTGAAGTTGAACCGTTTCCCGGCGCGGAGACATCAGGCTTGAGCAAACCCATTGAGTCGGGCACTTCCACAGGCGCAACTCTGCTATAAGGATAGTCCTTGTGATTGGGATCAGTTGTATATGTGTAAGTACCCCAAAGATCCCAGTTGCCCCATGTTGCCGTCTGCAAGGGTCCTCTTCCCCACATTCAGATATTCATTGATCCTTTCAAGCTGAT
>DAIQRO010000014.1:17147-31624 GCA_036786155.1 Bacteroidota bacterium | reverse complement strand
CGGCAGAGCAGATATCTACAAAGTGGTTCCCAGGACCACAAGAGGGTGGATAAGGATCGCCACCTGTTATTGTCTTAAGTGTCCAGCAATACTCACCTATAGCCCACCCGACATTGCTGTTAATAAAATCCAGCTCAATGAAGCGAAAATTTGTTCCGCTTGATTGTATCGCCCAATTTGTTCCGCCATTTGTAGTCTTGAGAATTTTTTCGCCTCCAACGACCCAGCCGGTATTGATGTCCGCGAATTGAGCCGCAGAAAGATTCCAATCAGTCCCGCTTGTCAGTGGTGTCCAGTTAGATCCACCATTGGTTGTTCTGGTTATTGAGCCCCAATTTCCCACTGTCCAGCCGTTAGTGTTGTCAACGAAATAAACGGATTCTAACCAAACCCACCAAGATACGCCGCTTGCCTGTTGAGCCCATTCCGTTCCGCCGTTTGTTGTCTTAATAATAATGCTCCCGGTTCCCACTGCCCAGCCGGTGTTGTTGTCTGCGAAATGAACTGAAAATAGCCAACTGCCTGTCCCACTTGACAAAACTGTCCAGTTGGTACCGCCGTTCGTTGTCTTGATGATTGTGCCTTCGCCTCCCACAGCCCAACCGGTGTTATTGTCTGTGAAATGAACCGAATATAGCCAATTGCCTGTCCCGCTTATTTGTATTGCCCAGTGTGTTCCGCCGTTTGTTGTTTTACGTATAGTACCTCCATCTCCCACAGCCCAACCGGTGTTGTTGTCTGCGAAATGAATTGATTCCAAGTCATTACTTGTGTTGCTCGATTGCAAAGTCCAGTTAATTCCGCCGTTTGTTGTCTTTATAATTGTGCCGAATCGTCCCGCAGCCCAACCAGTGCTATTGTCAGCGAAATGAACTGAGTTTAGCCAATAGCTTGTTGTCTCGCTTGAAAGAGGAAACCAGCCGGTTTGCGAGTTTGCTTCAATGTTAAGGCAAGAAAAAGCAATAACAATTGCAATGAACCTTTTCATTATGTTAACCTCTGATTAATAGTGGTTAGTAAATATGCTCAATTCTGATGTTTGAGAAAGACCTGTTTCATGCTTATGAAAGCATACATCCATGTAATGATTGTATGCTTCTTTGGCAAAGGTTACTGCACGGATTCTACACCCGTTATTCGCGGCAGGCAAAGTGAGGTTTGTATAGAAAGCGTACAGTAAGTCCGTACTGCTTTCGTTCATCGAGAACTTCGGTCTCAAACAGCGGAATAGAAATGCAAAATTGTGTACCACCTATTGCAATTTGCATTCCGCAAATCAACCTGCTTCAATTCTGAAGCAGAGCTTCAGGAGCAATTGCGTTGCCAAACCGGAGTTTGGCAAAGAGCTGGAAAAGAATCCACTCAAACTCCGCGGGTGGCTGTTTTATCTCACAAATTACAATTAATTTTTAACGGGCTGTAAGCCATGCAAACAGGAGGACTTATGTCAGCAAAGATATCAAAGATCATCATATCTCTGTCATTCATAATTACATTTTCAGGACCGCTTTACGGTCAATTACGTACATTTCCACAATACAACCTGCGGGCAATGAACTTCGAGTACAAAAGCATCAACTATCCGAATGATGCGATCGAGTTCGACATTTACATCGAGCACACAAACCCCCCTGTCATTTTTGAGTACCTTGGAGGTCAGTATCACTTCAACTTCAACCGGCATATACTCACAGGGCACTGGCCACCTGCGGGAGATACCGACACATCTGAATATTCTTATAAGATCATTGGTTCGGATATTACCGTGCCCCATTTTCATCCCAGAAATTCAGTAATAAGGTCTATTGGCAGTGATCAAAGCGGGGCTTTATTTCTATCCAGTAATATGCTGATGTCAAACGGAGGATATATTTTGACAGGCAACGGATATCCCGGCACGAAGGTCGTGAGAATGAAACTTTGGAATAAGAAGGTCACCATGAGCAACGTTCCGCTCTCCCTTGAATGGAGGAATACATTTCCAAATCCTTTCACAAAAGTCTTTGCACTCCTTGAGAATTTTGTGCCGGCCGACATCTCAACTCCCGCCACACACTTTATTGACAGCTCAGGTTTGGGAAATCAGAAAGGCATAAGACTGAGTCTTTCGGTATTGTTCCACGGAAAGTATTACCAGGAGCACGGATACTTGTCATCGAGAGACACCGCGACGGTGTACCTGAGAGATGCTGAATTTCCTTACTCAGTAATAGATTCGGCAAAAGGTATAATTGACTCTGTGACATTCTCGGGACTGTTCACATTTTCAAATGCACCGACAGGAAAATACTACATTGTCGTCCGGCATTTTCAAAGCATCGAAACATGGAGCAGGGAGGGAGGAGACACATTAAAGGCGAATCAGTCAATTCAAACTTATGATTTTACGTCGTCCCTGTCGCAGGCGTACGGAAACAATCTGAAGCTCAAGGGAGGAAAGTACTGCCTGCATACCGGCGATGTTGTTCAGAACGGATTCATAGACGGCTCGGATGCGGCGAAGGTACAAACTGATTCACAGGTAATGCTTACAGGACGGCATCTTGTTTCAGACCTTAACGGCGACAATTTTGTGAACGGACTGGATGTATTGATTGCCGACAACAGCGCGCTGAATTATATCGGCAAGGGTGTTCCGTAAGGGTTGACTGTAATTGCGAAGAATCCGAATCAAGAATTCAAGATATTTAACTAAGTTGATTTCCTGACTTTAACTTGAAAGACGATTGACGTCAGCAACATGTTTCCGACATTATCATATTGAAATGTCCGTAGGATACCATACGCTTGTATTCAATGCCTCACAGCATTCGAGCGGAGAGTAAGTTTATGTTATGACTGCAGAGGTTTGAAGACTGTTTGCTGAATGACAGTGATGAAGCAACAAAGGCAATATGTGGAATTTATCAGCCGGGCCTTCGGCGAGATCCGGAGGCCTTTATTATTTGTGGATCCGAAAGATCTTCTGTGCTTGCTAATCATTATGTGCAAATCCACTCAGTTATTCTTCCTGTCATCAAAGTAAATTGACTCAGTGTTAAGCGACTTGTCCGTTGGCCTTACAGTGCCGCCGACAACAATTGCGGCGGAAATAATCAGCAAATTCTTGATAATGTACTGGCCTTCAATTGTCGGTGCATAAGGATAGCGTCCCGGCTGAAACGTAATCTCAGGCAGGATGATAAGCGGTAAAAATGTTCCGGCCATCTGCATGGCAAGCAGTGCGATCGCAATGCGCTTTGTTCTGTGAAAAAGAAATGACACTCCTATTATTACCTCCCACCAGCCGATGATCTTCAGCCATGTTTCCGGAGCGAAGAAGGGCATCCATCTTACGGTTGCCAGAACAAGATCAGCCGCAGGCGAAAGCCCCGCAACCTTAAGGGCGCCGAACCAGACGAAGATCACAGCAAGCGAGATCTGAAGCGCGCGAACTCCGTACTTCTTCATGGTTCTTGCAATGCCGCCGTCAAGTGAATCTATGTTCAAACTCATAAAGGGACTGTTTGTAAATTGATTGCAAAACTGCCTGTCGCAATCGTAAAAATCATGATACAAAGGAATGCCTTTCGTCACTCCGGTTGCTCAGACATACGCCGCTCACTTTCAGCAACGACAAACTTAACTAATTTGCAGATTAAGGGATCTGATTCAAACCGCAGACGAGTCGTCCGTATCTTTCAGACACTAACAGCATTCACTAGAATGAGAAAGACCTTTTGGACAGGAATGTATTTCACAAGAATAACACAGCGATTTTTGAATTAACTTTCGAATGCTCAGGCGTTAGATTTGCTTAGTTAATTCCTGTTCACCTGTCCGAAAATTTTCAATCAGCAGTCATTTGCTGATTTGCTTGTTCTTTAACTTCCAAACATCAAATGAGATATGAAAACGATGATCACGTTCTTGCTGGTATTCCTGATCTGCAATTATTTGTATCCGCAAACAGCCGATTCAAGTTCAGGAATCAATTCGAACTTGTTTGCTTTGTGTCCTCATTCCTCAGAAATAACTGTTAATGCCTTTGAATCGGAAACAGCGGCCGGTGCTTCAGGTTGCTTTATTGACCCGACTGCTCCATCACTATCAGTTACAATCCTCTATGCTTCCTCTCAGGAAAGTAAATTCTGTGCACTAAGCCATACCTCCCGTTCGTTCAATACGAGAAGCTCCGGCGGCGTTTGGCTGACTGTATCACAAGAAAGAACTATCTCCATACGGAACATGGCCCAAATCATAGGAAGGGGAGACCTCTCCTCATTTCTGCTCACACATCCGGGCGGAAAGTCAGTTAAAGAGATCACCAGTTCTGATATTCCGTCGAAAAAATCTCCGGTACTTGCAGGTGTACTGTCACTGTTTCTTCCCGGAACAGGCCAGGCATATAACGGCCAGTGGATCAAAGCGGGAATTCAGTGGACTCTTCTTGCGGGCAGTTTATACATGGCAGTTGCCGATGTAAATTTTGAATCTGACGGCGAGCCTTTGCCTCCATTGTCAATAGCGGGAATTGCGGTTGGCGGAGCTACATGGCTATGGTCTGTAATTGACGCGCCCGTTTCCGCAAATCAGATCAACAAGGAAAGGAACCGTGCTCTTAAGAAGCATGATATGTCCGGAGGCCTCGGGGTATCCGTCAGGTTTTAGATTCAGCCGGGAAGTGCAGCTGAGACGTGTACAAAATTCCCGGCGGCAGGATATGCAAAGTTCATGTGTTCCATCGGAGGACCTCTCGCTCACAACCGGAAGATTGAGAGCGAGAGGGAAACGCATCACTTCATGTTTCAGGTTTGCGTAGTTCAGCTTCCGGCTTTTCCTTCGAAAACGGTCTTGCCTTCCTTTATAGTCTCTACCACTTTGATATCCTTGATACTCATCGGGTCAACTTTGAGCGGGTTCCTGTCGAGTATCACCATGTCGGCAAGCTTGCCGGCTTTCAGACTGCCCTTCGATGCTTCTTCAAAGTACTCGTATGCTCCGTTGATAGTAAGAGCCTTCAGCCCGTCGTAAGGAGAAATCTTCTCGGCTTCGCCAAGCACCTTGCCGGAGCGTGTTACTCTGTTAACTGAGGTCCATATCAAATTCATCTGATCCATAGGAGTGACAGTGCAGTCAGTGTGATTTGAACTGATGATTCCCTTTGAGTCAGCAGTGTTCATAGGGCTTATGAATGATGCTCTTTCTTCACCGAGATTTGCGATATGAACATCTCCCCAGTAGAAAGTATGGTTTGTAAAAAATGTGGGGAAGAGCTTATAACGCTTGTATGAATCCAACTGATCGGGACGTATGATCTGCGAATGCACGATTACGGTGCGCCTGTCTGAAACGCTGTCGTTCAGGACTTTGATCGCGCTCTCGTGCCCTTTGATCATCATGTCAGTAGAAGCATCTCCGTTGCAGTGAGAGAAGAGCTGTATGTTGTTCCTGTAGCAAAGCAGGAACAACTCGTTGACCTGCTCCTGCGAAAGGTTCGGAAATCCCCTGCAGTCATTCTTACAGCCGGGAACTTCAGTCAGGTAAGGTTTCGAGAGAAATGCTGTCTTGCCCTGCGGAGAACCGTCAACAGACATCTTGATGCCACCGTAATTTATATGATTGTTGTATTTGCCCCATGTAATCTTGCCGGTGCCTGCAACATCTTTTGCATAAGTGAATGCCGGCAGTGCAACAATGTCGATCTTAATATTCCCCTGTTTTTCAACCGATTGAATCAGAGGAAGCTTTTCTTCAAGAAGCATTCCTTCATTTGCTGTTGTCACTCCGCAGGATGCATAATAATCAACAGCCCTCAGAAGCAGTTCGGTGTCTTTTGCCATACCCTGGGAGTTGCTCATGAATTGTGAAAAAGGCAGCATGCCCATTTCCTGAATAAGGCCTTCGGGAATACTTGTGCCCTTCTTTCGAATGATCGTTCCGCCGTCAGGATCTTTTGTGTTTTCGTCTATGCCGGCTTTTATCAGCGCCGCCGAATTTGCCACAAGCATGTGCCCTGAGGAATGCAGAAGCAATACAGGGTTGGTCGGAAACGCGGCATCAAGGTCTTCCGCATTCGGATGCCTGTTCTCTGCAAGGAAATCCTGATCGTATCCCGAACCTAAGAGCCAGGTTGTGTCGCTTGCTCTCAGTTCAGCTTTGACTCTCTTCATTTCAGAGATTACATCCGCTATGGAGGTCACACTTCCGATCGGTGGAGGGCTGAGCTTTCCGTTCATTAACTCCGCCGCATACATGAGGATGTGGCTGTGGCCGTCTATGAATCCCGGGAGCATAGTCTTTCCTTTCAGGTCAACCATAATGTGGCCTTTGCCGGCCTGCTTCATTGCTTCACTCTTGTCGCCGGCGAACAGGATCTTTCCTTCTTTCACCACAACAGACTCCACATACTTTGGTTCGTCACCTTCCATTGTGAGAATGTCGCCATTGTAGTACATGACTGCCGCATTCGGATCTTTTTTGTCCTCGGATTTTTGTTGCTGTGAACACGAAGCAAGAATGATCAGCATCAGGGTTGCAAAACACTTTGACATGCAGATTGGTTTTTTGTTTTAGAATTCCGGGATGTGAGTGGCGGCAAATTTAACATGAATCAGTTGCAGATGAAAGAGCAATTTTAGATTCATTTGATTCGGGAAACGGTGAAGATCAGGTTGATCCTCAATAAGTTACTCAATTAGGATTGAAGTTAAATTTCATTCGGACTATTCTTTAAGAAACTTAAAGGAGGTCAACATGTATGTAAGAAATTTCAGCAATCCGGAAGAAGTCCGCACACCGCCGAAATCCAAAATCGAGATCGTCAAGGTCGGAGAGTCAACGATCATGAAAGCCACCTTTGAGCCGGGATGGAAATGGTCTGACTGCATGAAGCCGATAGCCGGTACAGACAGTTGTCAGGCTCATCACATCAACTATGTTTTATCCGGCAAGGTGAAGATAGTGCTTGATGACGGAACCGAACTTGAGGTCAAAGCGGGCGATGCGGCCGATATCCCTCCCGGGCACGATGCTTGGGTGGTTGGCGATGAGCCCTGCGTTATGATTGACTTCGCCGCCGGCGGGACTTTCGGAAAGAAGTGAAGGCATTCCATAAGTGTATTGCAGAGTAAGCGGCAAACAATCGGGATAACTTACGGACATTGCGCCGGAAACAGGGTGCCTCCCAATCCGGTGCACTGAATATCCTCTGTGAAGCGATTCACTGGAGCAATATCATCCTCTTTCCGGCAACGAAACTGCCGCACTCAATTCTACAAATGTGCAAGCCCGATGCAAGCGAACTGCCCTGCCCGTCTGAACGGGCGTCGAACATTGCCGTATAGTAAGCCACATTTTTGAACCCTTTCATAAGTGTTTTCACTTCACGCAGTGATGCCAAACAAATTTAAAGAAACATTTCATGCTGATGCGGCACCGGACTTGCCGTGAATTGCCTGCCGACCGGGAAATTCCCGTTTGACTTGCCGCCGAGGGCAGGAAGCATGTAAATTGCAGATCAAAATGCATCTTCGTCAAACACATATTAAGGAGCGGCATTGAAGCACGGAAAGGGACTTGCCGAGAACAGTCTGATCCGTATCCTCAGAACTCTGAACCGTGATGAGTGGAAAGAGTTCGAGAAGTTCACTGCATCTCCTTTCTTCAACAAGGGCAGGAATCACATTCCTCTGCTTGAAGCGCTGAGGGATTTCTATCCTGACTTCCGAGACGAGAATCTCACGAAGGAATATCTCTATTCCAAACTCTTTCCCGGAAAGGCTTACAAAGACAATGTGATCAAGAGCATGCTCTCGCGCCTTGACGAGCTTGCGGAAGAGTTTCTGATACAGGCCGCTTTCAGAAAGAACGATCATCTTATAAAGGAGAGACTATTCATTACGGAAGCAAGCGACCGCGGTCTGAGAGAGCGTTCGGAAAGCATGATAAGGAAGACCGATAAATTCTTTGCGGAAAAGAAGACAGGCGTTCTGGATTTTCTCACGATCAGGGATTACCTGGACTCGGTCTGCAATCACTTTGTCAATTTCAACGAGAGGCATGAGCTTACCGATAGACTGTTTGATTATCATTCCAATATCGTCTGCGCATTCCTCAATGAATACCTTATCACTGAGGGTTCGATCTATTCCCAGAGAAACTTCTGGAGTTCGGAGTCACGGGGGAAAAGTCTGTTTGAATTACTTGATGACGGCACGATCGATCTCTTGCTGAATGCTGTGAAGACGAGAGATCCACGAAAGTACGCTGTGCTGAATTCGTTCAACAAACTTAGGCTGGCAATGCGTTCGCCGGAGAATGACGATTACTACTATGATGTGAAGGACTTCTTCTATTCAAACATGGACAAGCTGGATGTTGATTTCAGAAAATTCATGATGAACAGCTTAAGCGTGATCTGCACCTCAAAGTCTGTTGCAGGCAAACCGGGATTCCTGATGGAAGCGCACAAACTGCGGCGCAAGATATACGATGAGAATCTCTACCTGTTTTCCTTGCACAAGAGACTCCGTATCAGCGAGTTCAGGACGGCATTCATTGAGGCGCTCTCACTCGGAGAAACGGAGTGGGCCGAAAAGTACTTCGA
This sequence comes from Bacteroidota bacterium, assembly GCA_036786155.1. Lineage (GTDB taxonomy): Bacteria > Bacteroidota > Ignavibacteria > Tepidaquicellales > Tepidaquicellaceae > JADJAH01. The sequence goes on along the minus strand of DAIQRO010000014.1, from coordinate 23,037 downwards.
AGAATACATACACAGGATACAGCCGTCAGAACGGGTGAGTCTAACGAACTACTGCAGGGCAAGGCTTGCGCATGTACGCGGAGATCATGACTCCACGCTTGCTTTCGCACAACGCGTGCGCATAAATCAGATCACATTCAAGCTTGACATGAGAAGCCTCGTTGCGCAGACATACTACTCAACGGAATCTTTCGAGCCTTTGCTTTCCCACCTTGATGCTTATTCCAAACTTCTTGAGAACTCCCGCATGCACAATGAAGCGCTCAAGAATTCACACGCAAACTTTGTGAGATTTCTGAGAAGACTTGTGAACCTGCGGTTGAAGAAGAAGGATGAAGCCGAAACCGCGCTTCTGCTGGAAGCCGTAAGGAAAGTGCCCGTTTCATCAAAGAAATGGCTTATGAAGCGTATAGAAGAACAGTTGAGTGCAAAGTAGTAAACGGTAATTCAGTTATTCTGATGTGATCCCAAACCCGCCGCAAAGGCTTTTCATTCGGTACCCAAAGCTTTTCTCACTTTCTCACTGTCCCATGACGAATCGGTGGTTTCCATGCTCTGCTGAAGGTCGTTCTGAAGCACCTGCTCCTGAAGTTCAATTTCCTCCCTTACGCTGAGAATGTACTCCTGCTTGTCGTGCCTGCTGGCGGCGAGTTTCCTCAGAGCTCGTTCATCATACTTGATGAACTTCTGCCCCTGCCTGAGCGCCGTGTATCTTCTGAAGCCAAGCTCGGTGAGCGCATCAACTCCGAGATGAACGGCGGTGTAAAGAGTTTCACGGTAGATCTTGTCCACTTCCATTTCAAGCAGTTCGTAAGCATCGTACCTGTTGCGCGCCCTTGCCATTATCTTCAATTGCGGGAAGTTTGACTTCACAACGCTTATGAGCTGATAGTTGACTTCCGGTGAATCGATCGCCGCGATGAGCAAGTGTGCTTCATCGGCGCCGGCGGACTTCAAAAGGTCAAGCCTTGTTGCGTCACCGTAATACACTTTGAACCCGATCTTTCTGAGCAGGTCAACTCTGTCAGAATCGTTATCCAGAATTGTAGCTTCAATACCGTTTGCCCGCAGAAGCCTGCCTATTGTGCTTCCGAAATGTCCGAAGCCGGCAATGATAACCTTGTGGCGCGAGTCTATCTCATCCGCATCTTTGTCTTCATCAGTTTCCTTCACGCCGAATCTCGGATCAATGAACTTCTGATTTATCAGCATCAGCAACGGAGTTGTAAGCATGGTGATGGCAGTAACGGCCATCATCTTTGAACTGTCGGAACTGCTGATGATGCCGAGCTGATTTGAGAATGACAGGATCACAAATGCAAACTCGCCGATCTGACTGAGTCCGAATGAGAAGATGAAGTTCTGATCACTGCTGAGGCTGAACTTCCTTCCGACGGCAAACAGGACTGCAAACTTTATCACAACAATTCCAAGCGCGAGCGCCGGAATGAAATATGGATCTTCCGAAATGAGATTGAAGTTGATGGTAGCGCCAACGCTCATGAAGAATAGCCCGAGCAGAAGTCCTTTGAACGGCTCAATATCGCTTTCGAGCTCATGCCTGAATTCGCTGTTTGCAAGCACCACGCCTGCAATGAAAGTCCCGAGAGCGGGGCTTAGCCCCACGACTATCATAAGAGCGGCAACGCCGATCACGATAAAGAGCGCGGAAGCTATAAAGAGTTCTCTAAGCGCCACTCTGGATACGAATCGCAGAAACGGCACCACTAAGTACCTTCCGGCCACAAGAAGCGCGGCGACAGCCGCAAGTATGATGACGATCTGAAGCACTGCCGGTTGTCCGGAAAGCAGAGACTGAGTGTGCGATGATTGCGAGGCAACTCCTGAAACTTCAATGATCGGAAGGAATGCAAGAATAGGAATTACTGCAATGTCCTGGAACAGCAATACGGAGAATGATGCTTCTCCGGCGGCAGTGTTCAGGATCCTCTTTTCTTTTAGTGTCTGAAGCGCTATGGCAGTTGATGACATCGCGAATGCCAAGGCTATTGGAATGGCCACTTGCCATGCATAGCCGATGAAGATGAACAGAAGCAACACGATCAGCGAAGTGGCAACTACCTGTAATGATCCGAGTCCTGCGATAGCCCTTCTCATTTCCCAAAGCTTCTTCGGATCAAGTTCAAGGCCAATAAGAAACAGCATCAGCACCACGCCGAATTCAGCGGTATGCATAATGTCAGCGCCTTCTGATCCGATGAATCCCAATACAAAGGGCCCGATGATAATGCCGCCTATGAGATATCCGAGCACTGAACTGAGTCCGAGTCTCTTTGCAACAGGTACGAAAATTATCGCCGCTGCCATGAACACCAGCGCCTGAAGCAGGAAGCTTCCGCTCATATGCCGTCGTCTTCTGTTAAGAGTTCGTTGAAATAGTCTGCGCCGGAAGTTGCATCACCCGAAGGTACTCCGGCGGAAAGAAGATCAAGCAATGCCGAAAGCTCCTGAGAGTATGTACTTATGTCTTCATTCGAAAGCCTGTGTGTGCCGTGGATTACATACGGCGGGAGATAAGTCATTCCGCAAAGCATCGCCGTCTGCTCAAATGGCAAAAGAAACTCGCGCAGTGAATGATGATTCCTGCCCGACTCGGTATATGCGGCTTTCCTCGCACCCGACGTGATCACCTGCATCATCTGCTTTCCTTTGAGAGCATCTCCTCCCGGGCCGTATGCCCATCCGACTTCAAGCACCATGTCAATCCACTGCTTCATAATGGGAGGGCAACTGTACCAGTACAAAGGGTGGTGAAGAATTATGAGATTGTGATCCGTCAGAAGCTGCTTCTGATATTCAACATCAATATTAAAGTCAGGATACTGTTCATACAGGTCCTGCAGTGAGACGTTGCCCCGCTCTCTGTAGAATTTTATTAGCTGTTTGTTCACGCGCGACTTCTCAAGCAACGGATGAGCGAATATCACAAGTATCTTTTCCGGCATCAGTTCCCCTGTTCCTCGGTTTGAGGTTTTCCCGGAACAATGTCCTTGATCTTCCCTGCTTCCTTCTTCAGAGAATCGGAGGCGGCAGTCTTTTCAAAGTCCTGAACTGCATTGATATGCCAGGGCTGTTTATTCAGGCTGGCATATTTTACAAGATAGTCGTAAAGCATCCTGTCCCTTGTTGCCGGATCCTTGAACAGCTCTTTGTAGAGATCATACTTCATTGAAAGTCTTTCATCGATCGTAAACACTTTCCCGGGGTTGCCTTTTCTAAGTATGAAATCTGCATAGGATGAGATGAGGTTGTTGTATGCAGAGTTGGAGACTTCCTCAGGTTTGTCAAATGGCACTTCTTTCATGAACGAGATGAAGCTTTCATCGTTTGCATACTTCCCCTCTGAGCCCTTTTTAAGGTCGTCGAAAGCAAGATTCATCTTCAACCTGTAGTAAAAGTAATTGAGATTAGCATCTTCCCTTTCCCTGAATCCTGAAGGTACATCGCTCGTGCCTGAAGGAATGTCGTTAATTAGCTTCTTCATGTCAGAATAGTACGCATCTATGAATGCAAGGTATTCCTCCGGCGAACTTCTGAGCTTGCGAGACTGCTGTTTGTTCATGATGGTTCCCTTGAATGCCTTGTTCGCCGCATATTTTGCGAGCTCCGCGCCTGTGCCGGAAACACTGAAATTACCCGAAGGGTCTTTTGCGTCAATTGTCACTTGCAGGTCGTAATTCTTGTCAAGCACGATAGACATCTCGCTGATGCTGAGATCGGGTTCGGGATCAGGGTTCGCGGGAGTCCTTGGAATCGGAGCTTTCGGGTCGGAGAACATGATACTGTAGCCGGTGAGAGTGTCAACATTCACGGCAAACTCGAATTCCCCGTCACTGCCGAGAACAACGGAGTCCCTCTTTGCCTGCATATTAGCCCTGTTGCGAAGCACAACATAATTCCTTTCGGGATTCAGGATCTTTCCCTTTACTGTTGCCTGTCCTTTGGTTTGATCTTTCGGCTTGGCATCCTGCTGTTTGTTTGCAGTGTTTTCCTGTCCGCATGAACTGCAAAGCAGACATGCAAAGCAAAACAGAATTACTGTAAATCTGAAGTTGTAATTATCTTCTGAGAAACTCATGACAACGAATTTTATTTAGAATACTTATTTGCAATGTTCAGCGAAGTGACCGTAGTTGATTGTGCTGGAAATATCCTGACAAACTTGAACTGAATTCCGAAAGCTTCCCCCATCTGACCGGCAGAGTTTAAGAGAAATTTGTTTACGATGTTTCAGTATCTGCAGTGCATCCGGTCCGGACTAGTGAATGTATTTGCGAAAGATATTGCTTATGATTTTCAATTCCTCTGAAAAATAAAATGAATAATAAGGTGTTGCTTGAAGCGGTCTCATCAGCAGGTTTGACAAAGCAATTGAGTTTGTTTAAGTTGCATTAAAATTATTTTACAAAAGGAGGAATATGAAAGGAAGAACATCAATTGCTCTTTTGTTGATTTGCCTGATGGGAACATCGCTTGCAATCGCGGGAGCCGTTACAGGTTCAAGAAACAAATGTTTTCCCGTTGTACTGAGATATGACGCACGCGCATCAGTTACGGAGCTGTCAATCTATGGGCCTTATACATACAACGACCACAGACGGCACTGCAGTCTGGCCATTTCTCAGGTTTCAGCGAACGGCGGAAGCGCTTATGCCCGTGTCGGCAACAACTATCCTCCGTATCGTTCATGCGTTTCGAAGTGGAATGCAATTGCAGGCCAGGGATACAGGATTCCGGAAACTGCGCCGTCTGATTCATTCGGCGTATCAAAAGGCGATAACGGAGAAACAGTCACATTTGATTCTGCCGGACATTCAATTGTACTAAGTGATTTTTACGGAAGCATCTCGGCAACGCATGGCACTAACTACGGAAGTACGCTTCTTTATGTCGTGTGGGTTCCGGATTCGCAAACCGATTCTGTTATCAATGAAAACGAGGTACTCAGCAGAAGCAAAGTCAGCATAGAGTTTGGCCAGCTTGTTACAGACGGGATATTTTCATCTTCCGACTTCAATGTTACAATAGTGCCTGATTCAACCGGTCTGCTTGCCGACTTTACAGTCACTCCCGTGAGTTCCCTCTCCAAAGTAATAGACATTGACACTTCAGTTAGTCTCGACAGTGTTGCCGTTACCGTTTTTTGCGAAGGAGGATACGGTGCGTTTCATGAAGAAGACATAATTCTGCCTGAAGAGTGGACTCTCGGGCTCAACATGCTGATAGAAGGAATGTATGATCCGAATGCGGACCGCATGATAGCAGGAGATACCGTTAAGGCATTTATGAGGGACCACCTCGCTCCGTATGAGATTCTTGATTCAGCCGCAGGTGTGCTTGACAGCTCGGGATACGCATACTTCAGATTTCGCCGCGAAACGCCGTCATATCCGACCTGCTGCAAACTGCTGACAGTAAAGCACAGGAATTCGGTTGAGACATGGTCTGCAGGGCCAATTGACAACGGATCTCATGATCTTGCTTACGACTTCACGCATTACGCATCAAGCGCATTCGGAAACAATCTTGTGCAGGCGGATAATTCACCTCCGAGGTTTGCCGTGTATTCGGGAGACATTGATCAGGACGGGGCAATTGACGGAACAGATGTAGGCGCAATAGACAACGATGCCGCAAATTTTACCGGCGGTTATGTTGTGACGGATCTGACAGGAGATCTGTTTGTTGACGGCACGGATTTTCTGATCGCTGACAACAATGCGGCCAATTTTATCGGCGTGATAAGGCCGTAGTATATTTTCCGAAGACCAGTAAAAGCCCGCGCAGTATTACGCGGGCTTCATTTTGAGTATGCCTCACTGAGGAAATGAACTCGTGACAAACTTTGCGGCATTATTGTCGGCAAATG
>DAIQRO010000014.1:11954-17090 GCA_036786155.1 Bacteroidota bacterium | reverse complement strand
AAAATCGGTCGCATCCACAAAATCATCCCCGGTAATATCCTCCTTAACATAGCCGGAAAGAAAGTTAGCGGCGGCATTGTCAATCAGGCTGAGATCACTGCCGTCAACTGTTCCGTCCTGATTCACATCGCCCGAATAGAAAGCGTATCTGGCCGGACTGTTACGCACCTTGACCTGATTGTAATTGTATGCATACCCTTGGTGTATTTCAAAGTTGTAGGAAGTTGAATCGGTATTGTTGAATTCAATGAAGTAAGCTGAGTTACTCCATGTTTCGAGAGTGTTCCTGTGCCTGACAGAGACCAGCAGACTTCCGTAAACTATCTTAGAGAACACAAAGCGGCAGTTAAAATCGCTGATGCTGATAACGGCTTTTGCAGTGTCAATCGGTTCATAGGGGCTTACCGGCTTGCGGAGAATTGCCGTGACCGTGTCTGCCCGGTTCAGCATATCTGTTGCCGGATTGTACAATGCTTCGGGAATGAGTTTCACGTTGAGTATCCCAAGGCCCTGTTGATTTGAGTATATATTTTGCGGCACTGTTTGCGACTGTGCTCCCGAATATGCAGTCGCAGTGTACCCTATGCCGTTCCTGCTGAAGTTTGCGCAAACCGGCATTGCCGATGCAAAGCAATTGCTGCTGTTCAATTTTTTCTTAATATTAGCATGAAGATTTCCGTTCGTTCCTGCTGTGGAACTTATTGTATCGCCGTCATAAGTTGACCAGGCCAATGAGAAGGGCCTGTTTCCTTGAGGCGATGAGGAGCAATGTGTATATCCTGCATAGACGGAAGAAGCCCCGGGCATAAGATATTCATACGAGTCGGTAAATCCGGGCGATGATGACGAATATGTGACAACGCGACGATTCTTCGTGCAGGAGATCATCATTGAATCGGCAGGAGTGTTCTGCTTTATGGTGATGCATGGATTCCTGTACTGAATTCCGTTATCGCCAGCAAGGTAGTAAGTAAAATATGATGAAGACGGAGAGAAGGGTATAGACATAAGTCTCAGAGCTACATTTGTCGAATCAAACCGTCTTTCCATTATGACATATAAAGAATCTGGCGAGCCTCTTCTAAGATCGGCACTCGGGCAAAAGTCGTTGAAGTTTGTCTGAATCGCCACGCTTGTCCATGTTGCGCCCCAGTCCATAGTTCTGCAGTAATGCATCTTTACCTTGTTCTTAAGATCATTCGTCGTTTCCGTGAATATCGCGCCGAAGTAAGTAGCACCCTGATAGAATGCGCCGTCGCTTACAGCGGAGATGTGCGACATTTCATTTCCTGAAGATGGCAATGCAATGCTTCCGGAATAGTAGCCGGTGCCGTTCACTCTCCATGACGCGAATGAAAGTGATGCATTATCCATATTGTTGCTGGAGCTCTTGTTGTAGAAAATGATGAGCCTTGTTGAATCCGCCACGCTGTTGTTCCTTGACTCAACCAGGAGAGAGATGTTTCCGATGTAAGTACTGCTTATATAGACACCGTAAATATACTGCCAGCTCAATCCGTTGTTTGTTGACCTGTATGAGACAAGCCCGGTCGGATAGTTTGCGTTCTTCCAAATTGCGGCAAGGTAAAGGTTTCCGTCTTCACCGGTTTTCATATCAACGATCCTGTGATATCCTTCGGCTCTTCCAAGAAGTCCGTTGTAAACGGAATTGTTCTGCTGAAGCCATTCACCTTCCATTTCTTCCGGGGCTTTGTCAATGAAGATCTCCTGCGTGTTGTCTTTGATCGATTTGGTCACCCTGCCAGGAGGCATAAGTTGATTTATTCTTCCGGCGATAGACTCCGCCTCTTTAAGATCATTTCTTTCGGATGCCTCTTTGTGAAGTTGTTCGAGTCTGTGAATTTCATCAGGGAGTTCTTCTTCGTGCCTGGTATGCAAGGCCTCTTCATTGCTGAGCGGGCCTTTCAAAGGTTCTGTGAGCTCATTGGCATTTGAGACAGTTACAATGAGGATCATAATGAAGATCACGGCTGAAAGTTTGATTGTTGCTGAATGCATGGTTCTGCTTTTGTTTTGTAAAAGATTTCTACAAAACTATTGCCGTGCAACGCGCCAACCAAAAAAATTTCCGGGCGATTTTTGACAATCCTCATCCTGTTATATCCGCAAAAATGCTTAAATTCTTATAGCTTGAGGGGCTTTTTGCCATTCCTGTTTTTGACGAGACAGATCCATCCGGAATCAGAGTATTCATGCTGAATGCAGGTGAAAGGGAAGAAACATTACCGGAAATCCGCAGATCTTTGGTAAGCCGGAACATTGTTATCCGGTGAGAAGCATCTCTTGCAGTAGATAATTACATTCGTGTGTGGTTATTTCTCCATGCAGATTGTTTTTTTATGATATTCACCTGCAAATCAATACCTGCCCTGTTTCAAAAGCTCCCTGATCTTTTTCGCCATCCACACTTTGCTGTCGCCGAACTCTGCGCTAACCTTCTTTTGAATTTTCAGAGCCTCCGTGTGATCGTACTTCAGTCTTAGTCTGAACATTTTGAGGATAAGCGAACAGAACAGCTCCTGAACTTTGTAGTGCTTCTTAAACAATTCCTTATTGTCGGAGAGAAAGTGCCGATACGCATCTATTGACAGGACGAAGGCATCATAGTCTCCTATCTCATAATATAGCCTGATCTGAAGATTCTTGATGTAGTATTTCAGGGGAAACAGTTCGAGCCTTATCGAAGAATTGATCTGCAGTGACCTGTCAAAATCTCCCGAAGCAAAATAATAATTCGCTTCCGCAAACCTCATAAGGGATTCCTTTGATTTCTCTTGCAGGCAACCGCCGTACTTATTCATGTATTCGGCTATTGCTTCAGGCATCAGGAGATTGGATGCAAAGCTTATGTATGTCACAAACAACTGATCTCTCAACCTGCCGTCGGGGCTGATGTAAACTCCTGAATTCATCATTTTGCGGGAAATCTCAACATAATTACTACAGATGAATTCAATGTTCACATGCAGATTCACAAGGGAGTTCAAAAGCAGGATGTACAGTGAAGAAAGCACATGCGGCGTCAGGAAAGGCTTTGCGGCCTCTATTGCCACCGCAAACCTTTTGAAGTTTTCAGCCGACGATTTCTCCCTGAGAGCTTTGTACATTTCGTAATAAACGCTGAGGATATTGGAGTCGGCTTTAGAATATTTGTCAAGGTTATTTATGAAGTCATTAACAAATCCCGATTCATCCAGAACGCGGAGGATTGATGTGAGCCGTATTTCTTCTTCGGGTGTGTTCAGTTCCACATTTCTGATGTTCACCATATTGTACATGTCAAACGCTTCAATCAGTACACTCAGTAAAAAATAGTCCGCCAGCTTTCTTATCTCATCTCCCCTTTTGCTTTTGTGCACATACAGTCCTTCAAAATGCTCCTTGTGAAAGTACATTTCAAAAAGCTGTCTGTAGTATTTTTGAAACGTGAAAGCGTTCGTTGAATGTCCGGGTGAACCAATGTTGATCAGCGATTCAAATGACGATGTGAAGAGCTTCCTGCTTCCGCTGTTTCTGAGGTGTTCAAGCAAAGCAAGGTGCATTCCTTCTGAGTTCGCCAACAAGCCTTCAATGGAAATGAATTTTTCTACGGTTTTCTTCAGATCATATACCATGTTCTTGAATACAGCATAATTGAACTCTTCACCGGGAAACATGCAATTCCAGATGTTCATTCTATCTAAAGCGGGAGAGTCAAAATCGGGAAAGTGTTTGGACAATTCGTCACACAACAGAATCACGCCTGACTTCTTATTGTGATACGGTGAGCGCACGAAGTCATGCAGTCTCTTGATCTGCTCATTGCCAAGAGACCTCATTAACAGAAGCAGAGAAGTTCTTCTCATTACAGAAAGAAATTTTTGAATGGTGATATTGAACCGGGATCGCAAAATACGCAAAAAATGGGCGAATTTTGACAAATTTAGTACAGTTCATTTTGAGCAGGGAAAAGAAAAACAGGAAAATTTCTCTTTGCAGATCCTAAACCAGTAAGGATAGATTTGCAGAAACAGAACATTAATCAAAAACAAAATCCTCAAAATGAAGCTCTTGAAAAAAATTTGCATGATCCTGGTGCTTGTGGCTTTGCAGATGACGGCATTGCGCCCTGCCGCACATGCGCAAAGCTACAGCAAGGAAATGTCGCCCCTGTCGGATGCGGGGCCGGTGTCCATCCGTAATGAAAGAAGTTACACTCAGGCCGATCAGAAAATATTTCCCGGATCCGTAGAGGCGGACATAATTAACGAAATGAAGAGATCGCGGGAGAATTCATTGCTGAACTCGCCTGACCGCATTACGGGACTTCAGAGAAAGCTGGAAGCGATCGACGGAACCAGTACAACCTTGCCCGGAGAAAGCTTCGGAAAGATCGAGTCACCGAATGCCCGAAAGATCAGCCAAGGCGATCAGTTCAACTCCGGGATTGTCTATTCAGGGAGCGTGATAAAGTGCCTTGCTATACAAACACAGCAGAGTTTTGTTGGAGCTGGCACTGTCTTCATTGCCGCAGGATTCGGCTCGCTTGATACGGGAGTTTCATCCGAGGCGGATACGCTTGCCGTGTTCAGGTCGCTTGACAATACAGGAAACTCCTTCTCAGAGATTGCCAGAATTTCCATAGGTTCTGCAAACAAATTCTACCCGCATGATGCAATTGATATGGAGATCATAGAATCAACCGACCTCACGTCTTATCTCTACATTGTCTACAACTATGCAGAGAATGGTTACAATGGCGTCGCAAAGTGTGCATGCGCAGTTATCAGGACCAATCCTCTTTCGGTCGGAAATTTCAATCTGAATTTCCCGGGCTCTTCTTATTCCGGAAATCACTACTTCAGGCCGAGGATCACATCTGATATCGGAACTTATCCCGTTTCCCCCTATGTGACAATTGCCCTTATGCAGGATTCGGTTGCCGGCAACAGTCAATATTACATGTCAAAGTACTGCAGGGTGCTGAACCCAAAGACCGCAAACCCGTCCTTCACCTACTTGTCCCAAAGCATTTACGCTCCGATGGGAAGCATTCAGAATTCCCCGGTGAGTTATGATGCACAGATTGATCTTGCGCATATCAATTCAGGCACTGGCGTAAGCAACAAAATGTTT
>DAIQRO010000014.1:9193-11829 GCA_036786155.1 Bacteroidota bacterium | reverse complement strand
AAGCGGTTATCCCGGCTCTGAATATTTCTTCACTGCTTACAAATGTGATGCCACACTCATGAGCATGCCGTACTTCTCATACGATATCTATACACCACCGTATGTCGCCGATCAGAAAGAGCTGTTCAGAATTACTGCAAATGACGGGGCAGGAAGAACAAAGCTTATGGGGACATTTGCCAACAATTACCTAAATTCCGGCAACTGGGACATCTTGTACACCATTATGGATGTGGCCGGAGACGGAGCAGATACATATACAGCATATCTGCTTGACATGTCCGCCCGCTACAGTTCACGGAACCCCGACATACTTGGGAGAAGAAACACAAGCGGAAGTCTTTGCATTGCATACAAGAACGATGTCGGCTGTAACTTTTCGTATTCTTCAGCCATGTACATACGCGAATTTAATTCACTGTATCTGGCAATTCCCGGACTTAACAATGAGTACACAAATTCGCTTGCTTCACCAAAGCCCGGGTTCAGATACATTGCCGGAGACAGCACACTCTCAGTGAGCTCCGGACCCAATATTGTTTATTCAAACCGGGGCAATGAATTGATAACCGGCTTACAGGTGAAAGTCTCGATGCAGGGAAATTATGATGATGCAGTCAATCACAACCGGTGGGATGAAAGAGTTAAAGTGTATCTTGCGAAGAGTTTCGCTCCGTACAACATAATTGACTCCGCAGAAGACTTTGTCTGCTCTCTCAGTGACATGGGTCATTTTTTCTTCAGCAATGCGCCGACAGGGTCCTATTACATCGTATTGAAACACAGAAACTCTCTTGAAACCTGGAGCAAAACACCGTGGGATTTTTATACGCAGAATGTTCAGCATGCTGAATTCACACAGCTTGCAACATCTGCATACGGAGACAATCTTGTGCAGGTTGACTCATCTCCACAAAGATTTGCTTTGTACGGAGGGGATGTAAATCAGGACGGAACAATTGACGGCACAGACCTTCAACTTATTGACAACGATGCATATAACTTTGTCACCGGTTTCGTTCCAACTGATGCTTACATCGACTACATTGTTGACGGTACCGATTATGCACTTGCCGACAACAACGCTTACAGTTTCATCTCAAAGATTGCGCCCTGACCGGATCTGACACTTCCTTTCCCGGCTCTTCTGTTTGCCTTGGTCTGCAAGATCAACGATCACAAACTCATGAATTGAAAATCAGGATTTAAATTTGTTCTTTGCTCACATCAATAATCACTCAAAGGCATTACGCACAAAACCGGTAAGCGGGAAGAATGAATTACAGAAAAGAGAACATAAGAACACCGGATCAGAAGCTGAGGGTGTTTGTGAGCTCAACACTGAGAGAGCTTGCAGACGAACGCAATGCCGTCAGGTCGGCGGTCGAGTCAATGCACATGATACCGGTAATGTTCGAACTCGGAGCGCGTCCGCATCCGCCCAAAGACCTCTATCAGGCATACCTGAGGCAAAGCGATATTTTCGTCGGCATATACTGGCAAAGCTACGGATGGATTGCGGAGAATGAGACCATCTCGGGACTCGAAGATGAATACCGGCTTTCCGGCGCATTTCCCCGTCTCATATATGTAAAGGAACCTTCGCCCGCAAGAGAAGAGAAACTCAAAGCAATGCTTGATGACATAAGGTCAAATGCCGGCGTGTCGTACAAGTCATTCAGGGACCCTGATGAGCTTGCGCGATATCTCACGGAAGATCTTGCGATCATGCTTAGCGAGAGGTTCTACTCCTTTGAAACTCCTGTTCAGACCGAACCCGAACAACCTCATGTCCACTCAAATCTTCCCGCACATCTTCCGGCAGTGATCGGCAGGAAGGAAGACATTGAGAAAATTTGCAGAATGATCACTGAGGAAGCAAGCCATCTCATTACCGTTTCCGGCCCCGGAGGGATAGGAAAGACAATGCTTGCGCTCGCAGTTGCTGATTCTCTTTCGGAACAGTTTGAGGACGGCGTTTACTTCATTGACCTGTCCGAGATAAAGGAAGACAGACTGGTGCTGTCGGAAATCTCATCCTCTCTCGGTATCCATGTTTCCAAATCGGAAGACGCGCTTGAGAATATTGCGGGATTCATTTCGTTCCAGAAGATACTTATAGTGCTCGACAACTTTGAACAGCTTGCTTCGTCGTCAAAAGCGATCGCATCTCTGAACCGCATGTGCCCGAACCTCGTGATACTGATCACGAGCCGGAGTATTCTCAATATCTCCGCCGAGAGGATCTATCTGCTGAAGTCTCTCGGCGTTCCGTCAGTTACTGACGACTTTGATGCAATAGCAGAATCGCCGTCGGTAAAAGTGTTTATGAGCAAAGCCACCGGAGCCGATCCGAAGTTTGCGCTGACCGTAGAAAACTGCGGCGATGTTGCGGGTATCTGCCGGATGCTTGAGGGCATTCCGCTTGCCATCGGTCTTGCCGCAGTGAAGGTGAGGGCGTTTTCGCCGAAGGTGATCCTGCAGAGGCTTGCAGGAAAACTCAATGTGCTTTCGGGAGGAAGCGCGGATGCTCCCGAAAGGCATAAGACAATGCGGGCCGCAATAGAATGGAGCTATGAACTTCTCGATGATTCCGAAAAGAAGATGTTCATCAGGCTTGCGGTGTTCGCGGAAGG
>DAIQRO010000014.1:0-9164 GCA_036786155.1 Bacteroidota bacterium | reverse complement strand
TGAATCGCTCGTTACAAAGAACCTCATAAGAAAGCTTGGCGATGTTGACGGAGTCCCAAGATACAAGATGGCAAATCTTATTCGCGAGTATGCGAAGGAGCAGTTTGAGGCCGGAAGTGAGATGAATGCGATCAAACTCCGGCACGCAGATTTTTACCTCCGCAGATCTCTTGAAGATGATGCAAAGTTCTCTGCTGTTCACAAGGGATCCGGTTCGGCAAGATGGGACCTGGATGCCGCAAACGTGATTGAAGCGGCGGAGACTCTTATGAAGGCGGAAAAATATCCTGAGCTTGTAAATCTGCTTTATTCACTCTGGCAGTTGTTCTGGATCTTCGACTATGAACCCGACCTTGTTGAGAAGGTTAACATCTACGACATAATGACGGAAGCAAAAGATCTTGATGATGAAGGGAGGGGAAAACTCGTCTGGCTCGCGGGAGCGAGCGCGCTGTCAAAGGGTGACATTCCCGCGGCCGAACACATGTTTGCACAGGCCGAGCATTATCTGAAGGATACGGATAATAGAAGCGGAAGGGCGTGGGCATCACATCTCATAACTTCCATACGCGCCGCAGAACTTAGGAAGGAGGATTACGATGATGTGATAAGGTCATTTGAAAATTCTCTGAAGGTATTTCGTGAGATAGGCGACTACTGGGGTGAAAGCGGAGTCATACAGAACATGGCCGCTCTTGAAACTTCTCTGAAGCACTATTCAAAAGCGACGAAGCTGTATGATGAATTCGAAAGACTATCGTCATGGTCAGGCAGTATTGCACAACTGGCGCATATAAAGATAATGCGCGGCTGGATAAGTTTCATGCAGAAGGATGATGCAAACGCTGTTCAGTATTTCCGTGAGGGAATGGCATTTTACAGAGACAGCGATTCAACCGAAAGCGTGTGTTACGCGCTGGTAGTGATATCGCAGTATCTCTTCAAAAAAGGAAACGATGCCGGCGCAATGTATATGGCCGGACTTGTGGACAACATCATATCTAAATACCACTTCACGCCCTGGCAGATGCTCTCGCCCTTGACGGATTCTCTCAAGAAGATCGTTGAAAAGAAAAAGAGGTTGCCGGAATACTCTGAGTATGAAAAAGCATGCAGAGTCGGCGTGTTCAAAGGCATCAGAAGGTCCTACGATATTATTCACGAAAGCGCTTAACTTTTGTCTTGCAAAGCGGCTGGATCTGCATGATCCTTCAACCATATGCAGTGCGATGTTCAAACGGACCGCTCCCGAGAGATCTTCCTGCGATTGTTGTAAGCAAACAAGCGGTCAGCAAAGAACGGTATTGCATAAAGCATCATTATCAGCACCGGCAGTTTGTATCTGAGCGCACCTACAATTCCCGTCATTGCACACAGGTAGAGGATCAGCAACAGAAAGTACATTCTGACGTAAACGTTGTTGTGCTTGTCAAACACAAACGAAACCGATGATGCGATGAGAAGCATGTTGATCAGAAACACCGCGCCGAGATATGCAATAAACAGCAATGGAAGTTCGAGCAAGTACTGAATCACTCCTTTATAGCCATCCTTCAGATACCTGTAATAGATTCCGGCTCCTTTCGGCGGTGAAATTCCAAAGAACTCTCCGATATCAAATCTTCCGGGGTCAGTGAAAAAGTTTATGCCGCCCCGAATGTAGAATCTCATATAGTTGCCGAAGTTATCCATTATCACCTCCCTGCCAAGCCTCTCCGTCTCAAGTGATCTCGTCCTGTGATCGGTGATCGTATCAAGCGCGGCAATCTCCGCTTCGTTCTTTCTGATTGCCGAGTCGAGGCCCGATTCGTTTATGATCAGGTACCTTGAGTGGAATTCGAGTATGTTGCTGTGCCGCAAGCTGGAGTAGTGAAAGTATCCCGTGTTTGCATAGTTATACAGGCAAATTGCGAGCACAGCCGCAGGAGGAATTAGTGAAAATAGAGCCGGCGCAAATTTGCCTTTTGTTTTGAGTATGAAGATGAGGACGAGAACCGTGTTCAGGATCCAGAACAGATAGAGAACTGGCTTTGTGAGTGCCGCGAGTGCAAGCAATATATTAAAGACCAATGCATCGCTTGCCTTGCAGTCTCTGATAAATCTGACGAAATAGAAGAATGACCAGAACAGTAAAGTCTGAAAGAAGATCTCAGACATGATGAAGTTGCAGTATATGAACTGGCTTGGATAGAACAGCAGTATTGCAAGCAGGATCTTATTGCGGGGAATTCCGAAACGGTGGTTCTTCAGTAGCTTCAGGAGGCCGGCAATGTTGAGGATGCTGAGGCATGACTGAACGAATGTGACTGCATAATCCGTATTCACGACGGATTTTATTACGAATATTGCGAACCCGTACAGCGGCGGCCTTCTCGAATACAGGTCCGGGTTGATCTTCTCATTTAGATCTCCTGCATACCAGTTGCCGTGGTTCATGATGTTCTCCGCCTGTGCGATGTATTCCTTATAATCTCCAACATAGATGTTTCCCCATAATAAGCAGTAAATAAAGAATCCTGCATGTACAAGTATCACCGCTATCATCAGCGTGCGGTTGCTGATGTCTTTCTTGCCTCTTATGCCATCATTTATCTGCATTAACTGTAATTGTTATATACCGGCGGGGTGACTCATCGTAAGCCAGATTCCAAAAATTATCGATACCGTTCACATGAAGCATGCAATTTCCGACGCAAGCTTCACATTGTTCTTTACCAGCTCAATGTTTGATCTCAGGCTCCCGCCCTTTGTGATCTTCGTTATCTCCGAAAGAAGGTATGGAGTAACGTCTTTTCCTTTGATCCCTTCAGACTCCGACCTCTTAAGCGCCTCCTTTATTGCATCATCTATCATGTATTTATCCAATGAAAACTCTTGCGGAACAGGATTCGCTATCAGCATTCCGTTCCTAAGGCCGAGTTCCCGTTTTGCCCGGATCACTTCAGCCACATCTTGCGGAATATCAAGCCTGCAGTTCACTCTGAAGCCGGACTCCCGCGTGAAGAATGCAGGGAATTCATCAGTGCCGTAGCCGATCACTGGCACACCAAGTGTTTCAAGATACTCAAGGGTAAGCCCGATGTCGAGAATTGACTTCACCCCGGCTGAAACAACCGCAACATCAGTACGGCCGAGTTCGGTAAGGTCTGCGGAAATATCAAACGTTTGCTGTGCATTTCTGTGAACTCCGCCGATTCCACCTGTTGCAAAGATCCTTATTCCCGCCATTGATGCGCAGATCATGGTGGCGGAAACGGTTGTCGCAGCACTCATTCCGCCTGCAATTGCAACAGGCAGGTCGCGGCGCGATGCCTTCAGTATGTTACTGTCTTTTGCAAGGAAATCGATATCTGCATTTGTCAGTCCCACGCGTATTTCTCCTCTTATGATTGCAATCGTAGCAGGCACGGCTTTCGAACTGCGCGCAATGTTTTCCAACAGAACAGCCGTTTCAAGATTCTCCGGATACGGCATCCCGTGCGAGATGATGGTTGACTCAAGAGCTACGATCGGCTTTCCTTCTTGAACTGCAGACCTTACTTCTTCAGAGAGTATTAGCCGTTTGTTCATGTGCATAGTTTGAAATGTTTTCGAATTGCCTCTTCAAGCGAAGATTGTGAGAGCAAAGCAGAGACCGAGTCGCGTGAGGCCAGCGCAAAAAGTGAAGCACACATTCCGCATCTGACGGCATCCCGCAAATTCTTTTCACCGGAATTGCGTGACAAGTAAGAATGTATGAAGCCTGCATTGAATGCATCGCCTGCGCCGTTTGGTTCGGTTACTTCCGCATTGAGCGCGGTGAAACTTTCTGCCTCTCCTGAACCTGTCATGATAAGGTCAACTCCGTCCCTGTCTTTCTTTCTGATGATAACGCTGAATTTTTCCGCGACTTTCTCCGCTCCGCTCACTCTTCCGCCGCTAAGGATCATTTCATCTTCGAACATGCTCCTGAACTCCGCCCTGTTCACAGAAAGGAAATCTGTCCTTCCCTGCAGATCAATGAGCCGGACCGCTTTTGCGGCAGACACTGCATCCAGGAACACAGGAACAGAATTTGCATTTGAGATTGTGATGATCTCATTCAAGGCATCTTCATTCAGATTTGCATCTGCAACAATCATTCGTGCTTTCCTGAGCTTGTCCGAATTCTGCCTTATGTATTCAGCTGTTACGAGTCCCGCCGTTGCCTGCGTATCAATCACGGCATACATAAGTTCGCGGGTTTTGCCGGTAACGGACAGATAAGCAGAAGTTCTGACTTTTCTCTCGGCAACCACATTGCTTACATCAACTCCCGCGTTTGCTGTTGTTGCCGTGATCCATCTGCCCGGTTCATCATCGCCCGTGAATCCGAAAAGCAGAACTTTGTGACCGAGCTGAGACAGGTTCTGTGCAATGTTTCTTGCCACTCCGCCGGGAGCAAAGAAAACCTGCCCCTGATGCGAATCTGCTTCCGAACTTGCACTGTCTGCAATTCCTTTGATGTCAATGTTGATGCCGCCAATTACGGCTATATGATTCTCCCGCTTTGTGTTATTCACCGTGCAAGATAATTCCGGTGCTTAAAAAATGATAAGTAATTGCGGATAGGCAAGTTGCGGGATCAGTTTGTGTAACTATGTTTCCCGCAGCGCCAACAACGGCCATTCGACAATCCTCTTGGCAGGCCTGTCCCGAAAACTCTATATGTTTTCGGGACTGCTCAAACAGACACCGCCTACTCAAAGCAACATCACACTTATCAATAAGCAACGTCTCATTGAGAAGTCCCGATAACGCTTTATGTTATCGGGACGCGTCGAAGTGCGACGTTGCGCTTAAGGTACACTGTGCTCCTCCCGCGGCGCCGTCTTCGGCCATTCGATATTGCTCATGGCAGGCCCGTCCCGAAAACTCTATATGTTATCGGGACGCGTCGAAGTGCGACGTTGCGCTTAAGATACACTGTGCTCCTCCCGCAGCGCCGTCTTCGGCCATTCGACATTGCTCATGGCAGGCCCGCCTGTTGTTCTTGCTCCCTCATATGCTTTGCAATCTTCATTCATCGTGTTACAGATTCACATTCTCCGACCGCGGGCAGGCACGCCTCAACACCACTATTTCTTGAGTTACAAATTAAGTCCGCAATTCCAATCTTACAGATAACTAATCACAATCAAACCAAAATTCATCATGTGCAGATGGATAGCTTATACCGGCGCTCCTATTCTGATGAGTGAGCTCATCATCAAACCCAAAGACAACCTCATCCACCAAAGCCTTCATGCGAGGCTTCCGCGCATGCCAACCAACGGTGACGGGTACGGCCTCGGATGGTACGATAATCAGCCTTATCCCGGACTGTTCAGAAGCATCAGGCCGGCATGGAATGATACCAATCTGAATGACCTTGCTTCGCACATAGACTCACCTTTGTTCATGTCGCATGTGCGCGCATCATCGCTTGCTCCGGTGCAGGAGACCAACTGCCATCCCTTCCGATATGAAACGTGGCTGTTCATGCACAACGGGCAGATAGCGCAGTTCGAACTTCTGAGGCAGAGGCTTCTGGCAAAGATCTCTCCTGAATATTTCAATGACCTGCTTGGCACAACTGATTCGGAAGTGATGTTCTATCTTGCGCTCACATTCGGCCTCGAGGAAGATGTACCCCGCGCTGTGGGTGAAATGATAAAGCTTGTAAGAGCAGAAGGAAAGCGGGCGGGAGTTTCCGGCGACATCTGGATGACGCTTGCGATCTCTGACGGCAAGCGGCTTTGGGGATTCCGCTACGGAAGTGACGGCAAGGGTCCGACATTGTTCACAAGTCCGAGCGTGCAGGAACTCACACGCCTTAATCCCGGCCTTAAAGACAAATTCGGTGACTTTGCAGTCTGTCTTGTTTCAGAACCGATTGGAAACTGGCAGGAAGCATGGCAAGCTGTTCCGGAGAACAGCGTAGTAACCGTGGAAGACAATAAAGTTACAACAGCAGAATTTAATCCGTGAGATCGAATTTCCAACAGCAGAATCTTCCTTTCTGAGATGAAAGAATTTTGATAGTGCCGATACCGCATGATTGTGATGCGTGTATCAGTCTTTATGCGGTTTCAGGGGGATCTTCAGGCCATCACCATCTTCGTGCCTGTAGGCCGTTCCTGGCTCAGCGCCAACTTTCTGCAATACGCGGAGTGAGTTTTCATTTTCCGGATTTGCCGTTGCAATCAGCATCATGCCTGATTCCGAAGCATATCGCCTGATCTCGCAGATGACTTCGGGCATGATCCCTTTACCCCAGTGTTCCTTCTTCAGCATGTAAACGATCTCAAGTTCGCCCTCTCCGGTCATGTCTGTTTGCTTCAGTTCGAAGTGCCCTGCATAGCCGCCGCCGATTCTGACAGCCCATATCTCAAACCTTCTCGGCATGAGCACACCTTTATATATGCCGAAGACCTTGTCAAAAAGCGCATACGCCTCTTCACGGTTCTCAACTTTACCTCCCATATACCTGTTGATCTCCTTGTCAGTAAAGAGATCTGCAAACTCTTCCCTGTCTTCCTCCACATATTTTTTCAGAAGACACCGTGCCGTTGAAAGTTCGGGACTGTTGAACACCGCGCTGTTTTGTGCTTCTTCTTTGATCTACTTCACTGACAATTCCGGAATGCCGTATGATGCAACAGCGTCTCTGAGAGAGGAGAGATTTCCTTTAAGTCCGGCAATGAACGAGTCAACATTCGGTCCGTAAGCCCTTTCGCTTACGCCGAAAAGGATGACCATATTTCTTCCTTCGCCGTCTCTGGCTTGCTTGTATCTGTAAACATTTCTTTCAACTATTCCCGGAGAGTCCGCCTTGTCCGTGAGAAGAAAGTCCAGCAGGTATTCTCCGTCCTTGGAAAACATGTCATAGTTCACATACGGGTTGGATGATTTGAGGCTCTTAAGCTTGTCAATCTTCGCATCCATAATTTCCTTCGGCGAGTTTTCGGTAATGACCGCCTCTATCATGATCATCTTTTTGAAGCTTTCAACATTATCTCCTTCTTCAATATACTCATGCTTGTAGTAATTGTCGTTCGGGTGAGAGCTCCACGCAAGCCGGTGATCAAGGCCGTCGAAATTTACCGAAGGGAGGCCGAAGTAATCTGTTGCCTGGCCGGAAGCGATTTGCACAAATGCAGAGCTCATAATGACTGCAAACATGATGATTGCCGGAATACGAAAAGTATTAAGCATAAAAGTGTTTTGATTTTCAGGATGCTCAAAATACTTCAACTCAACCGCGTATTCAAGGGAAGGAGAATGCATTAGCGGCTTCGCCTGTCCGGGATCACTTCAGCAGGATCATCTTTCTGCTTTCGGAAAATTCTCCCGCTTCAAACCTGTATATGTAAGTGCCGCTCGGGAGATCATTTGCGCTGAAGATCACCGAGTGGATGCCTGCAGGTTTGTAGCCATCTGCAAGCATGCGGACTTCATTGCCAAGCATATCAAATACCCTGAGCTTAACGGAAGAACCGGTTGGCAAGTAATAGCTGATCGCTGTCTCAGGATTGAACGGATTCGGAAAATTATCATACAGCATGAAATTTGCCGGAGCAAGGCTTGACTGAATATTCAATCCCGTAACATTAAGGATGCCCTGCTTCAGAAAAATATCTGACACCACATTGCCGTTGCGTGATGCCGTAGCTTCATAGTGAACCGTGATCTCGCCGTTGCGGATGGCCGCTACGGATGAATTGCCTCTGCCAAGATAACTGCCGGTGCTGTCTTCGAACACAAGAATGGGACTTGAGAACACTCCGTTCTTCCCGTGTACAAGGAATGTACCTCGCGGAAATGAAGTACTGCTGTTCTGATATGTTACATACAGCCTTCTCTGATCATCCGTATCAATAGCCCTGTAGTATGAAGGAAGTCCCACACTTGGTGTAATCGCAACCGGAGCGCCGAAGGAACCACCGGCCGGGCGGTTGATCGTGCAAAGGCGGTTGTCGCCGGAGAGCCTGTAAACAAAGTGCAGAAAGTTTGCATTGTCAACTGTAGCGGACGGATAAGAGACGAGGTCCGACACACCGGTTTGAACTTCGGCAAGAGATCCGCTTTCGTTATTGAAGTACTTCAGAGTTCCCGTACCTGCCTGGTGATTTGTTGTATAGACAATGTGGATCTTCCCGAGACTGTCTTCAGCCACCGAGATGTCATTTTCACTGCTGGCTTCCGCGGGACCGAGAGTCAGTTCACTCCCGAGCACACCGGTGATGTAATTGTACTTTTTGTAATATGCATTGTCTTGCCCTGTCACAAAAGTGAAATAGACAAAATGCACACTGCTGTCATTCCTGCCCACGGCCATGAAGGGAGTTGCCTTGTTAAGCCCTCCCGAAGTTATCCATACAGAATCTCCGAACCCTGCGGAGACATTACGGTTGTTTGTATAGATAAGCTGAAAGAGGTTTGCACCGTCGCGCCTTTCCCATCCGAGATGCACCTTTTCGGCTTCGTCAAATCCGGCAGTTACATAATTGTCATCGGTATTGTTGTTTGTAACCCTGTACGGGATCATAGTTCCCGAGATGTTATTCCAGTAGAAGATCTCCCGTGTTGCGCTGTTCGTATGAAACTGCCTTGTATTCACGAGGTGGATCCTGCCTGAGTTGTCATATCTGATACAGCCGCGGTAATTGTAATATTCATCGCTTACAACCGTATCCGGAGGAAAATTAAGATATGACTGCGATCTCGCATCATTGTTCATTGCTGTTGCGAGAACCAGGGCAATGATAATAATTGTTGATCTGTATTTCATTTCTTATGCGGATTTGGATTTCAATTGCCGGCAGATTGTTTCGGAATCAACGCCGGAAACTGTTCATAAGAATATGCCGTGAATCATTTTGAAAAGAAATTCTTAAGCCCGGAGCTGAACGCGGGATTTCGGTCTCAGTCGATGTTAGCCGGCAGGGTAAATTTCGTTGTGGTGTCGGGACTTTCATCCCTACACGATTGACACTCTTTCCGTCAGGACGAAAATCCTTAGGCTACAATAAATGAATAGAATATGAGAAGCCCAAAGAGTTTACTTCACCACAACACACTTCCTCACCGCATTAAACTCTCCCACTCCGCCGCTTACCGAAAGCCGGTAGAAGTACGCGCCGCTGGCAAGTTCATCCGCGGTA
>DAIQRO010000185.1:0-5818 GCA_036786155.1 Bacteroidota bacterium | reverse complement strand
TCATCTATGCGCTGGCCTGCCTGTTGATCAGCGTAATGGCAGTGATGCAGTTGATTGACAAGCCCGGGTTGCCTTTCGGCCTTGAAGCATCAGGAGGTTCTGTAGCCATTATAAACTCTTCCGGAGTTCCCGAATCGGGCAGTATACTTGAGTCAATAGAAGGCATCATGGTCAGGTCGGAAATTTCAGCTGAAATGGTTACAGACAGCCGGAAGCCCGGTGAGAGTGTTGCCGTCACTTACAGGAATGCAACAGGCCAAGCCCTTAAAGCGGATATAACGCTTGTCCATTATTACAAATCCTACACATTCATTGCGATAACTTCAGCAGCAGGCACAGCCTTTCTGCTTCTTGGACTTTTTGTTGTGCTTGCCAGGCCGAATGACAAAGCGGCAGTGCTTCTGTTTCTGGTGCTTTCAACATTTGCAGTTGCGATAGTGACATCTCCGGGTGCATATCAGATTTCAAACAATCCTGCATCTGTCATAGTAAAGATCTCACATTCGTTGAGCTACATATTCGGCAGTATTTTCTTTCTGCACTTCATAATTTCTTTCCCGGAGAGGAACGCAAAGAACGGGTTCCATAAGGTGATCATAGGATCTTTGTACACCTGTGCAATCATACTTGGCTCTTTGTCTGCATGGATCAGTTGGAGAGCAATGAGCGATATGAATACCGACAGCATCATCCTTTATGAAAAATTCTGGAGGTTGTGTGAACTGGTTCTTCTTGTGAGCCTCATTGCAGGCGCATTGACACTCGCGTATAAGTACCGCAAGATCCGGCATGCGTATTTAAAGAGAAAGATCGTGTGGATATTCTGGGGGATGACAATGGGTGCGGGGCCGTTCGTCATCTTCTGGCTCATTCCCGGATTGGTTGACCTCAGATACATTATGCCCGAAGAAATCCTGCTCACATTCCTCCTTATCATTCCAATCTCCTTTGCAGTAGCGGTAGTGAAGTACCATGTCCTTGACATTGAAGTGATAATAAAGAGGAGCATTGTTTACTTCTCTCTTATCGGCTTTCTGGTCATGATCTATACGGGAATGACTTACCTGTTGATCAATTACATAACCGGCCTTATCGGAATTGACTCAAAACTGATATTCATCTCTGCCGCAATACTGATCGCATTCCTGCTTAACCCTTTGAGGCTGAGAATCAAAAACTTCGTTGACAAAACATTCTACCGTGAGAAATATGAATTTGACAAGGCAATACAGTCCGTTTCCGAAAAGGCAAAGGATTGTGCCGGATATACGGAACTCGGAAGCATGCTTATTGAAGAGATCAGTTCGCTGATTCCTGTGAAGTCGGTTGCAGTGGCTGCTTTAGCCGAAAACGGAGAAAGCCTCAGCATAATAGGCCAAAAGGGATTTGAAGATCTGAATGCAGACAATTGCAGGTTAAAAGTGGGGGGACTCAGAAGGAGATTTGACCTGCCGTTATCAGTAGCTCACATGTGCGAGCCTGATGTTGATTACAATGACAGCCTTGAAGCTATCCTGAACAATCATAAGATCGCTGTAGCTGTTCCTCTTTCGCTTAATTCCGATGAAGCAATAGGTGCGATCCTGCTCGGCAGGAAACTATCGGAGATGAGATATTCGGCTTCAGACATAAGACTGCTGAATACAATTTCTTCATCTTCGGCGCTTGCATTGAAAAGGATAGAGCTTCAGGAGAAGCTGTTGATAGAGCATATTGAACTTGAAAAGGCGCAGGAGATAAGCGAACTGAAGTCATATTTTGTCGCCAGCGTTTCGCACGACCTTAAGACACCGCTTTCCGCTATCAGGATATTTTCGGAATTGCTGAGCAATGACAACCTCAGCAGTGAGAAGCGTGCGGAATACGCAGGCATTATTGAGGGTGAGACAGAGAGACTAAGAAGAATGATTGAGAACATTCTTGAATTCTCAAGGATTGAGAAGGGGCTGAAGACATACAATTTTGAAAAGATGGATCTTAACTGTGCGGTAAATGAACTGCTGTCGAGAATGAACTATGAGCTGAGGATGAAGAAATTTTCAACAGAAGTTCAGCTTTCGCCCGATCCGGTTTACATAAACGGGGACAAGGACTCATTCGCATCAGTGCTTGAGAATCTGATCACGAATTCCATCAAGTATTCCGGAAGCAACAGACATATCAGGATAGTCACTTCAATGCAGGGCGGTACAGCGGCTGTTGCCGTAGAAGACAGAGGGATCGGAGTTTCCCGTGAGAATCTGAAGAAGATCTTTACAAAGTTCTTCCGGGAAGACAGCAAACAAACATCCGGCATAAAGGGTGCTGGCATCGGCCTTTCCATTGTGAAGAATATTGTTGAAGCGCACGGGGGCAGAATTGAAGTGGAAAGTGAACAGGGTATCGGGAGCAGTTTTAAAATAATTCTGCCTGCGTATGAAGTTGAAACGCAGGATGCCGCGGCTTGAAATCCGGCATTCCATTCAACAGGAGACAGAATGAGATTCCCGTACAAGATGGAATTATTTTGCAATGCACAGCGAAAGAAATTGAGCAGAATGACTTCTTCAAAAATTCTTATTACGGTATGATATCACATTGCAGTTTGCCCGGCTCTCAGGAAGAAAGCCTGACTTGCCGGAAATACAACTGCCCATGATCAGCCGCTTATAATTTAGAAGAACCTTTAACTACATACATATCATGAGCAAGATACTGGTGATAGAAGATGATCCCGCAATTTCATCCGGAATCAGGGAAAGCCTTGAAAGCGAAGGCTACAGGATAGTTGTGGAAAATGACGGGGAAGCCGGTTTTGCCGCCGCGCACAATACCGGCCCGGACCTTATACTGCTTGATATAATGCTTCCGTCAATGAGCGGGCTTGAGATCTGCAAGAAGCTCAGGGAAGAGGGAGTCAATACGCCTGTCATACTGCTCACTTCAAGAAGTACAGAATCTGACAAGCTGCTCGGATTTGACCTTGGCGCCGATGACTATGTTACAAAACCATTCAGCATCAGGGAGCTTATTGCGCGGATCAAGTCAATACTCAAAAGAAGAGGCGCCATACAGGATGTATTTGAGACATTTGAATTCGGTGAAGTGGTGATGAACTTCAAGACAATGGTGACAACAAAAGCCGGCAAGATCGTTAGACTCTCGCTGAAGGAATACGAGCTTATGAAGTACTTCATCAGGCACATTGACGAAGTCATCTCACGCAACAAGCTGCTGGACGAAGTTTGGGGATATGATGTTTATCCTACCACAAGGACAGTTGACAATTACATACTGATGCTGAGGAAGAAACTTGAACCGGATCCGTCTGTACCGAAGTACTTTCTTACCATGCATGCGGCGGGATATAAGTTCGTAAAGTGAAATCTGCATAATGTGCGGACAATATCATTGATCTGAGCTTCATGCATTTCCAATCCCAATTTTCCTGAGCTAAATAAAACTCCCGCAGTATTGCACCACGGGAGTTGCTACTGATCTGTAAACCGTAACGTTAATCAGGTTGATCTAAAATACTGTTGTTTTGCTATTTGACCAATGTCATCTTTCTTGTTTGGACATATCCTCCGGCATCAAGCCGGTAAAAATAGACTCCGCTTGAGAGATTGCCCGCGTTGAACCTGACTTCGTATTCACCTTTCGGCTGAACCGTATTGACAAGTGTTTCAACCAGCCTTCCCGATACATCAAATATCTGCAAGGACACCTTTGCCTCTTGAGGCAGTGAATATGTTATGAGTGTTGAAGGGTAGAAAGGATTGGGATAATTCCCCCCAAGCCTGACACTTTCAGAAGTCAGAGCTTCTTCATCTTCCGGGGTGCCCGAGTCGCCGCAGGACTGTTCAATGATCCTTCCCTCAGAGTAAGAACTTACGAAGAACATTCTTCTGACATGATCTTTAAGAGCCGTGTAATCTGGTATGCCCGTGAACTCGATGTCCTGAAGCTGAATGCCAGAGGACATAAGAATTCCGAAGATCCCCTCGTTGATTGTAATGCTGTAAAGCTTGTTTGGTTTCAGACTCTTGCCGCCGACTTTGACGGAGTTCATAATTACCCTGCTCCCGGGAGGATTGTCGGGGTCATATCTGAATTTCATTCCCGATACCTGCAGAAAGAAGTCATCACTTACACCGAGGAACGAAAGAGCAAATTCAATTCCGCCGACAAGCTGTTCACCGTATATCTTTGCCTTTACAAGATTGAATCCGAGTCCGGTGGTTGTATCAAATCCGTAGGGCAATGACCTGAAAAGGTCTGCGCCGTTTATCCTGCCTCTGCAGATCTTATCGGAGATCATTCCGTTGGCAGTTATTGAGATATCGGTGTGTGTCTTTGATCTTTCAGCGTCCGCAACAAGATTGCCTATAGGCGAGTCCTTAAAGCTGTGGAAAGTGCTGTGGTCAATGTCCCTTATTGCGAATCCGGCTATCTGGCCAAAGACGTTGCCGTAGGTGGATACGATGTCCGACTTAAGATAGTCCACCACCGCCTGTAATTCAGGAACGGCTGGAACGGATGCGTCAGCATGAAGAAGAGCATAGCTGTCGAAAGTGACAGCGCCGTTGCTGTAACTGAATTTCAGTTTGCCGATATACTCATAGTTCGGTCCCGCCTGCATTACAAGTGTTTGCGTGCCAAGCGGATTTGTTACAGATTTCGGCTGGCCAAACACTGAATGGTCGTGACCGCCGCAGATGAAATCAATGCCGGGAATGTTTGCGGCAAGCGCGCTGTCAATCCCCCAGCCGAGGTGCGAAAGCATTATAACAACGTCAGCGCCGTTTGCCCGCATTGCCATTACGGTTGCATAGGTTATCTCGGGAATGTTCTCGTTGACAATTATCGGATCAGGATTGTTGAGAGGATCGGGAGTCGTCATGCCGAATATTCCTACATCAACTCCGTCAAAGGTCTTGACCGTGTAAGGAGCAATGTATTGCTGAAGCTGAGGGATCCCGCTAAGATCAAGATTTGCCGAAACAACAGGAATTGTCCCGTTGCCGAAGCCCTGATTGTACGCCTCGAGAAGGACCTCCGGCCCGAGATCAAGTTCGTGGTTTCCCACACACATTGCGTCACAGCCGGACTGCTGCAGCATCTGAAGTTCTGCTACGCCGAAGTACTTGTTGAAGAAGAAATCTCCCACCATAAAATCGCCCGCATGCAGATACATGACATTCTGCTCTGTTGCTCTCACGCTTCCGATAAGATAGGCGCCCTTTGCAAATCCTCCAAGGGTCCCTTTGCCGGAACAATCCTTGGGGCCAAAGGCATCGAGATGTGAATGCGAATCGCCTGAATGAAGCACGTTTATTTGCGTACCTTGCCCGTATGCGGCACAGGCAAGGGCGAGAAAAAGAATTAAGGTTTTCATTTTTGTCAGCATTTAGATTAATGAAACTATGCAAATCTATATACACTGAAGCCGTCAATTGACACAGAGTTGTCAGGGAATTGTCAAAAAATTGTCAAAGGCTGATGCAGGAATTCTGAACAGGGGCTTGGCGGATCATAAGACAGTCAGAACAGTGCTGTGCTCATGTAAATGATCTTCAATTGTCATCAAAATTGCAGGGATTTGATTGTCTGCACATCACCGGCCAATGAGTTGCAGGATTGTCACGATCCTTATCCGGTGGCTAAAAGGAATTTTGTTTTGATTGAAAGGGGCATTTGCTATTTTATGAATAACAAAACTGAAACTCGTATGAATCTCAAAACATCCGCAATAGCGCTGGCACTGATGCTTATGTTCGCGTCGAATGCGTTCTCACAGTCCATAGATGATGCTATAAAGAAGGCACAGTCAGACGGC
>DAIQRO010000013.1:32058-32426 GCA_036786155.1 Bacteroidota bacterium | reverse complement strand
TGTTCAGACTGCTGACCGCAAATCCTTTTCCGCCGTAATATACGATGTCAACTAGGTCTGCCAGCATAGGATTCTTTTCGAAGTTCCTGAACAAAGCGTTGCCGCCGGTATTGTTCCTTATGAAACCGCCGCCGCCGCATACATGAATATCGTTAAGGGCTGTTCCAGTTATTGCCCTGATGTCTGTCCTTATGTTTGTTGTTGCCTGGCTCCATGCGCCCGATGTGGGTTTGGTGAACAGCACTCCCCACTCGCCCGCAACAGCCATTCCGTCAGAGAAATATTTTACATCAAGAATGTTCCGTGATGTACTGACTGTTTCAGCAGTCCAGTTTGCTCCGCCGTTTACGGTCACATACACTTTGCCG
>DAIQRO010000013.1:29694-31977 GCA_036786155.1 Bacteroidota bacterium | reverse complement strand
AACGCCCGTACTGTAAGGAGTGAGAACGGTTGAACCGACACTTGATTTGTAGATCTTGCCACCGGCAGTTGAAAGCCAGACGCTGTTTCCAAATACATAAACAGATTTGAACTCAGCTCCGGGTTCTGTGTATGAAGCCCAGGAATTTCCGCCGTTTAGGGATCTGAATATCCTTCCGTCCCTGCCTGCGGCAATTACATAGTTGCCGTCCGCCGTGTGGACACTGTTGAAGCCGTCAGCATAGATAAGAGATGAAGAGAAAGACAGCGCAATGGCCATGGCAATGACAAGCATGAGCAAACTTCTCATTGAGATGTGGTTTTTGTTGGAAAAAATTTTGGAAACTTATACAAACCGATATGCATTATCAACCTCAAATTCACTGCAATTCTTTGTGGGGACAATTTCAGATTTAATAAGTAGTCCATTTTTCATAAGTTTCGGCAAAAGTAATAACATCGAAATGAAAAGTCTTATACGGTCATTGCTGATTGTATTTCTCCTAATAATTCTCATCCCCGGCCAGTTCACTGCCTTTGCGCAACCACTTAACGTCCCTATAGTTTTTGTATCAAGAAATCTCCAGCACGACGGGAATTTCTACTTCCCTCAGGCAGGATTGTTACCCGGCATGGGGCCGTTTTCAAGAACTGCAGTTACAGGCGGCAAACTCCTCATGCGGGATGCTTCGGGAAACATATTCACACTGATTGACAGCACAATGAATTTTGGCGGCATTCACCTGATTGATGTTCAACAGCCCTGCGTCCATTGGAACGGTAGAAAGATAGTATTCTCCGGAATTGAGCATCCCGACAGCAGTTGGCGGATCTATGAATTAAGGAGTGACTTCACGCGTCTTGTAAAGATCACGCAGACAGACAGGAACATTGACCTCTCGCAATTCGGCAACGCTTCTTACAAGTTCAGGAAGTATGATGACATTGATCCGATCTACCTCCCCGACGGAAAGATTGTTTTTGCATCCACAAGATATCCGACATTGTCTGTGTATAAGGGTTACCAGACAACTAACCTTTTCATTGTTGATACAACCGGCGCGGATCTTTTCAGGATAACAACAGAAAGGAACGGAGGCGAGAAGCCTTCCATTGATCCTGCTTCAGGAAGGATCCTGTATTCAAGGTGGTGGGTCAATATTGACAGGCCGAGCGATCTTTCCGGAACAGGTTTTACCAGGATCGACTCGCTTGCGCTTACAAGCGACATTGCCAACGTTTGGCAGATCAATATAGTGAACCCCGACGGCGACATGCTCAAGCAGTATGCTACAGATGCCAGGACCCGCAAAGGCCTTTTCTCTTACAGGGCAAGAGTATTTCCTGACGGAAGGCTTGCAAGCGTTTACATCCCATATAACTCAATGACTCTCACTTCCGGTAGCCCGGGTATAAGGATTTATGACAAGGGCTTTGCTGAGGCTAAGACAGTTATCGGTGTTGATACTTCCACTGCTTTGTTTATGCAGAATCCTCCATCTACAGGTACGATGCAGCCACCCTATGCAACCGATCCGATGCCGCTTCCTGACGGACGCATCATGTTTTCGTATGCCGGCTCTCCGATAAATCTCGACTTCGGTATTTACACATGCAATGCTTTGGGCGGAAACCTCACTCCGGTTGTTGATATTCCCGGCACGCTTGAGCTCAATGCGGAAGTGCTTGCCGAAAGGCCCGTGCCGCCTGTGGTTGACTATCTCGATGCCTTTGACACAAACAAAGTACCTCCCACAACTAATCCTGCAACGTTCTATCAGGGAGGACTGTTCAGATTCGACTGCCTTAACATTTACTCCAATGCACCTGTTGATGCACCTATTGATGATGCGCCGCCGATACAGAAGAATGCGAGGTTCAGATTCTTTCTTAATTTCCAGAGAGAGAATGAGTTCGGAGAAGATCAGCCGATCCTCTTCAGAGAGATCCCGGTTGACAGAGACGGCAAGATCGCGCAGGGTGATATACCCGCAAATGTTTCCATGTTTGAACAGGTGGTTGACAGCAACGGCCATGTGCTTAGGCACAGCGACGGAGATTTTTCACATGTGCTCGGGATGAACTTCGGAAACAACGGCTCGGGAACCAAATGCGTCGGCTGTCACGCGGGACATACGCTCATCACCGTTCCCTTCAATCTGTTTGAAGGATCATTCACAAATCTTTCAACATCAGCAAAAGTGAGAGAGAGCAGTTACCTCGGAACAAATTACAAAGGGCAGTCTGCAGTTGACAGGAAGGCGCGCAATCAGGACCTTAAGGT
>DAIQRO010000013.1:28200-29684 GCA_036786155.1 Bacteroidota bacterium | reverse complement strand
TAAGTGGGACATTCCGATTGATGTGAGAAGATATGTGCTCTATGACATCATGCCGAATTCAAACAACGGAACAAACATACACGTGACCGACTGCGAAATATTTCTATATGAGGACGGCTTGACTGTAGGCCACATTCCATCCACAGGTCCGCTGAATACAAATGGAATGACAGTAACTCTGAATACGATCACTACTGTTGACAGCGTTCGCGTAGATGTGAAGAGCTTCACAGGCACGGTAAACAACCTCAGTGTTGCAGGACTGGCGGAGATCGAGACGAATGCAAGAGTCAGTTCAAACGACCTCATGCTTGTCAATGAAGGAAATGAGTTTGCGGTTGATTATTCTCTTTCGCAGAATTACCCCAACCCGTTCAATCCCTCGACACTGATCGAATTCTCCATGCCAAGATCTCAGAGCGTTAGTCTAAAGGTTTATGACATCACAGGCAAAGAGGTTGCAGTGCTTATCAGCGGCAAGGTGATGGGAGGAAAGAACTCTATAAGATTCGATGCAGGGCGGCTTCCATCCGGAGTTTACCTGTATAAGCTCGAAACTGCCGGCTTTGTTCAGGCAAAAAAGATGGTTCTAATGAAATGACAATTATGGACAATAAGACCACCAAACTCGAAAGCGGTATCCTGCTACTTTCTGCGCCGTTCCTTAATGACATTTTCAAGAGGTCGGTCATACTGCTTACTGAGCATAGTCCGGAAGGTTCAGTCGGATTCATAATTAACAAGGTTTCCGAATATAAGCTGAATCAGGTTGTTGACGACTTTCCGGATTTTGATGCACCTGTTTTTATAGGAGGTCCTGTTGAGCAGAACATGCTGAACTTCATTCATAAGTCCAAAGACCTTTCCGGCGGAATTGAACTGGGCAACGGCGTTTATTGGGGAGGAAATTTTGACAATCTGAAATTTCTGATAGATACCGGCCAGGCTGACCCCGATGACTTCAGATTCCTTCTTGGCTATTCGGGATGGGGGCCGTCCCAACTGGAAGGCGAGCTTGAACATGACTCGTGGTACCTGAGCAAAACGAACGAGGATTTTGTCTTTGACAAAGACCCTGCGGGACTTTGGAGCAGTGCGCTGAAGAAGTTGGGAAAGAAGTATGCATTCATGTCAACCTTTCCCGACGACCCAAGCCTCAATTAAGGCATTCATTTTTGCCTTACTGAATCTTCACTTTCCAGTATTTCCCTTACCGATTGTTCCACTGATCTTTGCACCAATCCCAGCGACTGAAGTTTCTCCGTATTCATTGATACATCGGCCACTTTGTGAACCGTATCTGCTTCATTCATTGAAATTGAATTGATCAGTCCGAGGTCAAATCCTCCGGCTTCGCACAGAATCTCCCCCAGCCTTACTCTTGATACTCTTTCACGGCCCCCGAAATTTAGGATCATTGAATGGACTTCAAGATCCGTAAGTCTGCTTATCAGATCGTCAGCATAATGAAGTGCAAGAGGCGT
>DAIQRO010000013.1:17929-28190 GCA_036786155.1 Bacteroidota bacterium | reverse complement strand
GATCATTGAACAGGTTTGCCCTCTCCCCTTTCCTGAATTTTTCGAGAGTAGCCTGATAGTTGTTGACTGCTCCGCCGTAACCGATTCCGTAGAGCAAAGAAGTTCTCAGTACAAAGTGATTACATCCCTTTGAAATAACCTTCTCCTCAGCGAACACCTTTGATTCAGCATATTTCGACTTCGGATCAATCCTTCCGCTTTCATCAAGCATTCCGCCTGCATTCCCATCATACACAAGATCGGTTGAAGTGAACAGCATCAAGGCTCCAAGATCGGATGCAAGTCCTGCAATGTTCGAAGGAACTTCAGCATTGATCTTCATCACCTCCTTTTCCGGAAGTTTGTCACAGAGTTCCGGCCTTGAGATTGCCGCCGCATGCACTATTGCATCCGGCCTGAACGCACCGAAGAGGTCCTTGAGCGAGCGCCAGTCGGTAAGGTCTGCCCGTACAGTTTTGAAGTCAGCGCTTTCAATACTGTTGGTGTTGCATACGCCAAGTACTTCGTGAGATTCCGACAACTTCTCTGCAACGTATCTGCCAAGGAGCCCGCTTGCTCCTGTTACAAGGATTTTCATCTTCAATAAATAGATTCTTTGAAACAAAAATACCTCATTGGGTAGATGAATAAATGCTCAAAAAATTGTCTTGCTTCAGGATACTTAGTGAGGTCCCGTAAGGACTCAGATTCGATTCGGTTCATGTATCGTGTTTGTAATCAAAAAGTAATATTTACTGAGTCGAAACTTCAGCAGGAATGAATTATATTTGCATAATTCATCATCAATCAGCGGACACATACATCGGCAACTGCCGTGAGTCCGCTCTCCCCAAAAAAAATTCTACAGCATACACGCAATGAACGAACAACTCAGAATAACAGGCAGAATGAACGAAGGCTTTGAACAAATACTCACACCCGGAGCATTGGAATTCTTCACCGCGCTTGAAACAGAATTTCGTGCAAAGAGAAAGGAATTACTGGAACGAAGAAAGGCCGTTCAGAAGGAGATTGATGGAGGCAAGCTTCCGTCCTTTCCGGATTATACAAAGAGCATTAGGGAAAGCGAGTGGACAGTGGCTGAAATTCCCGGTGACCTGAAAGACAGAAGAGTTGAGATCACCGGACCGGTTGACAGAAAGATGATCATAAATGCACTGAACTCCGGAGCAAACGTGTTCATGGCCGATTTCGAAGATTCAAACTCCCCAACATGGACAAACTGCATTGAAGGGCAGATCAATCTTCGTGATGCCATTGACGGCACGATCTCCTTTACAAGTCCGGAAGGAAAATCATACAGGCTTGCCGATAAGACTGCCGTGCTTATGGTGAGGCCGAGGGGCTGGCATCTTGAAGAGAAGAACGTCATGCTTGACGGAGAGAGAGTTTCTGCGTCGATCTTTGACTTTGCAATCTACTTCTATCACAACGCAAAGAAGCTGATGGTGAAAGGTTCAGGGCCGTATTTTTATCTCCCAAAACTCGAGAACCATCTTGAAGCAAGGCTCTGGAATGATGTGTTCATCAAAGCGCAGAACCTGCTTGGCATTCCGGTCGGAACGATCCGCGCAACCGTTCTCATTGAAACAATTCTTGCGGCATTTGAGATGGATGAGATCCTTTATGAACTCAGGGATCATTCTGCCGGACTGAACTGCGGACGATGGGATTATATCTTCAGTTTCATAAAGAAGTTCAGAAACTATCCTGACCATATTCTTCCTGACCGCAGTAAAGTGACAATGACCACTCACTTTCTCAGATCATACTCACAGCTAGTGATCAAGACGTGCCACCGGAGAGGGATACATGCAATGGGCGGTATGGCAGCGCAGATCCCGATCAAGAACGATCCAAAGGCAAATGAAGCAGCGATGGAGAAAGTCAGGGCAGACAAAGAGCGCGAGGCAAAGGACGGGCATGACGGAACATGGGTTGCCCACCCCGGCCTCATTGCCGCCGCGAAGGAAATTTTCGACAGGTACATGCCGCAGGAAAATCAGATCCATGTAAAGAGGGATGATGTGAACGTGAGCTCAGAAGATCTCCTCGCGGTTCCCGATGGTGACATAACAGAGAACGGACTCAGGACCAACATAGATGTGTCCATTCAATATATGGAGGCATGGCTGAACGGCAACGGCTGCGTGCCCATCTACAACCTAATGGAAGATGCGGCCACATCAGAGATATCCCGAGCCCAGATCTGGCAATGGATACACAACTCAAAGGGAATTCTCAACGACGGAAGAAAGGTAACAAAGGAACTTTACTACGAACTTGTCAAAGACGAACTTGAGAAGATACGAAACATTGTCGGCAATGAGAGATTTGAAAACGGGAAATTCCGGCTTGCCGCAGAACTGATAAATAAGTTGTCCACTGAAGATGAGTTTGGAGAATTTCTTACACTTGTAGCATACGAAAAAATCAACTAAAACACGAAAGGGAGTAAATCATGAAAGAACGTGAGATCAAAAGAATAGAAGAATCATGGCAAAACGACAAACGATGGGCAGGAATCAAACGTCCTTATAAAGGAAAAGATGTTTATGAACTGGCAGGATCTGTAAAGATCGAACATACAGTTGCACGGCTCGGGGCTGAACGCCTCTGGAAACTTCTCCACACTGAACATCTTGTCAGAGCACTTGGAGCACTTACCGGAAATCAGGCAGTGCAAATGGTGCAGGCAGGCCTTAAGTCAATTTATCTCAGCGGATGGCAGGTGGCCGCGGATGCAAACAATGCAAGGCACACTTATCCCGATCAGAGTCTTTATCCCGCAGACAGCGTGCCCGCAGTAGTAAGGAGGATCAACAATGCGCTTCTCCGGGCAGACCAGATCACACACATGGACGGCAGGGACGATGTACATTGGCTTGCGCCAATTGTGGCAGATGCAGAAGCAGGTTTCGGAGGCCCGCTGAATGCGTTTGAACTAATGAAAGCCATGATAGAGGCCGGTGCGGCTGGCGTTCACTTTGAAGATCAGCTAAGCTCAGCAAAGAAGTGCGGCCATCTCGGAGGGAAAGTGCTTGTGACAACGAGAGATTTCATTAATACACTTGTCTCCGCAAGGCTGGCGGCGGATGTAATGGAAGTTCCGACTATCCTTGTTGCCAGAACCGATGCCAACAGCGCTCACCTTCTTACCAGCGACATTGACGAAAGGGACCATCCGTTCATGACAGGCGAAAGAACGGAAGAAGGATTTTACAAGATCACGGGCGGCCTCGAATCCGCAATTGCAAGAGGCCTTTCATACGCACCTTACGCAGACCTGATCTGGTGTGAGACCGCACATCCTGACATTGAGGAAGCGCGTGATTTCGCCGCAGCCATACACGAAAAGTTTCCCGGAAAACTGCTGGCTTATAACTGCTCGCCTTCCTTCAACTGGAAACGAAACCTTGATGATGCCAAAATTGCTGCATTCCAGGAGGAGCTTGCGGATATGGGGTACAAGTATCAGTTCATCACTCTTGCCGGCTTCCACTCGCTTAACACGGCAATGTTCGAACTTGCCCTCGGATACAAGAGCGACGGAATGACTGCGTTCACAAAGCTTCAGGAGCTTGAGTTTGAACTGGAAAAGACCTGCGGCTATAAGGCAGTAAAGCATCAGAGCTTTGTTGGAACGGGATACTTTGACAAGGTTCAGATCGCAATTACTTCCGGTCATTCGGCAACGACCGCTCTTACAGGCTCTACTGAAGAAGAGCAGTTCACCAAATAGACACGGACACTGAATGAACATCTTGTGATAAAGATGTTGAGGTTTCGGTTTATTATTGATAAGTTGATTTCAAAATAAAACCAAAAAAATGAAAACTATCCCCGCGCTAATGATCACAATGTTGTTCCTCATTGTGTTTGCAGTTGCTGATTCCAGGGCGGACGTTGAATTTATGAACGGCACTTATGCCGAAGTGGTGGACAAGGCAAAGCAGGAGAACAAAATAATCATGATAGACTTTGTCACAGACTGGTGTAAATGGTGCGTAGAAACGGACAGGAAAGTTTACACCGACCCTGACGTTTTCGCATGGGCAAATGCAAATCAAATCAACTGGAAAATTGATGCTGAAAAAGGCGAAGGCCCCGACCTTGCAATGAAGTACGGCGTCAAAGGATATCCGACGATCGTATTTACTCAGCCTGACGGTACCGAAATTGACAGGATCTACGGCTATCTGCCTGCTCAGCAGTTCCTGGCAGTGATGAAGGATTATCATGCCGGAGTAAATACTTTTGCAGCCCTGAAGACAGCCGTTGATAGCGATCCGACTGATCCCGCTGCAAATTTCAAGTATGCAGACAAGATAGTCTCCACCGGCCTTGAAGCTGATCCGAAGCCCTATCTTGAAAAAGTGATCTCATCCGACCCGGGAAATGCTGCCGGCTATACAGATGATGCAAAGTTCCTTCTGGCTTATCTTAATGAAGATGAGAAAGCCCTCAGTGACGCTCTGAAGGAATTCCCGCAAAGCAACAAAGCAAAGGACGGCAACATTAACCTTGCATCATATTACAGTTCAAAGTCGGATTTCAATAAGGCAAAAGAAATCTATGCACAAGCGTTCAGCCAGTTCGGCAAAGATGATTTTGACCTTAGGCAGGGTTATGGGCTTCTTCTGATCTCGGAGGCATACACAATTTCGAAAAAGGAGAAAGCCAATGATAAAGACCGCCTGGAAGGAGTTGCAGTATTGAAAGACTGCATACCTTATGTTAGCGGCACAGTGAACGAAGCCAGCGCATACTATATTATGTCTGATCTATATCTGCAAAACAAAGATCTTTCAAAAGCAGAAGAATGCATTGACAAGGCCATTGCCATCTACGACAAGAAGTCATACAGGGATCAGAAACTTAAGATCGAGAAGGAAAAAACCAAAGCAAACTGACTTTCGAAATCATATTGAATTCACGTTCGGGCGGCGCTTCTGGCGCCGCTCTTAATTTTAATCAAACACATGAAGAAGCAAGATTACAACAATCACAAGCAGTATTTACCCGGCTTTAACTTTCATTCACATTGCTCCTTGCGGCATTAGTGTTCTCTGTATGGAATCTCATAAACGGATCAGGTGAACTTTCAAGCCGAATCACATTCTTGCTGATAACTATCTACCTCTTGCTGACTTTTTTCTATTTCAGGGTTTTTGCCCTAAAGGCACAGGACAGGGCGATCAGGGCTGAGGAATCGCTAAGATATTTCCTGATAACCGGAAGAAGATTGCCAAGTGGACTGTCAATGAATCAGATAGTTGCTTTGAGATTCGCTTCGGATGACGAGTTTCCAAAGCTGGCAGATGAAGCAGCTTCATCAGGTATTGGAGGTGATGAAA
The DNA here is from genome assembly GCA_036786155.1 of Bacteroidota bacterium. GTDB lineage: Bacteria > Bacteroidota > Ignavibacteria > Tepidaquicellales > Tepidaquicellaceae > JADJAH01. Next base: position 22,833 of record DAIQRO010000013.1, on the reverse strand, counting down.
TCAAGAGAAAGATCGCTGTTTGGAAGGAAGATAATTGCAGGGCATAAAAAAATCAGCAGGCGTATGCATATGCTACGCCCGCTGAATAAATCGATGGAGGTCAGTAAGGATCAAGAACAACGGCAATTTTATTGTCAGACTACAAATCTGGAAAAAAGAAGGAGAAAACAAAAATAAATCTCAAAGAACAGAATAGTCTGACCGACAATTGCGAAAAAATTTCCCTTTACATTATGGACAAATATCCATAAGTTTACACCAGGTTAACCCAAAAAACTCAAAATCATAAAGATACATCGCTCAAGACCGTTCAACCCCAAATTTTGAACGGTGAAAGGAGAACGAGTGATGTATCTTTTTTATTAGCCCAAAAAAGCCTTAAACTCGTCTTTTTAAACCTGCCTGGTAGACAACAGTATCAGAGTTCCTCGTACTTTGTGATGAAAACGCCGCCTTCAGTGTAAATATAAATGTAACTCATGCCTGATGGCTCAACAACCCTTGTAAAAATCAACCAGTCGCTCTTCTCAGTTACCTGAATACTCTTGCTGACTGAAGCACTTGCGTTTTCTGTTGCCGCAAATCCGATGAAACTCAGAACTACAATGAAAAGTGTTAAGAATGACTTTGTCATGGATTTCATTACTGTTATCTCCTTTCGATTTAATGCAAATTACATACAATTTGACGCTAATACAAAGAAATTTTTTTAACTTTGTCGCAGATTTTTCCCGGACATTTCGAGATGACCCTTTAAATAGTGTTGATTTTATGCATTTACTGCATTAGATTTGCACACTTTGCAATACCGGTTGTCGTAATTTTTGAAAATTAAGGAAGATTAAAAATGTATACACATTCACTTTTTGACCTTTTAAGGACTTTTGGAGATAAGGAAATGATGAAGTTTGGCAAGTTCCTGAAGTCGCCTTATTTCAATAACAGAAACACTCTGAACCGTCTTTTTGAAGTCCTTAGGACTTTCCATCCCGAGTATGACCATAAGAATCTGACAAAGGAGAAACTCTTCGAGAAGATATACAAGAACAACAATTACAATGATTCAACTTTCAGGAACCTTATGTCAGATCTTCAGCAGGCAGCTCTTACGTTTCTGAAGCTGGAGTCATTCAGGAAAAACGAGGTTGACTCAAGCTTCTTCCTTACGGACGAACTTGCCCAAAGAGGGCTTGCGAAGATCTTCGATGAGAAGATAAGGCAAACCGACAGGCAACTCGGATTGGACAAGGAGATCAGCAGTGCATATTTTCTAAGCAAATTCAGGACACAGACCGATCAGTTCTACATGTACCTACAGTCTGTCAGGGTGCTTAAGAAATCATTTGTAGAGTCTGAATCAAAGAAGCTTGTAAACTGAATCATATTCATGATCAGCTATTTTGTTATCGAGTCCGTGAAGCATAATGACAATCTGCTGAAGTACTCGAGGACATACAACATCTCCGGCAATATGAAGACGGTGACTGATTTCATGAAGCTCTTTGACTTTGCCGCAATTGTCCGATTCATCAAGGAAAACTCGGAGTTAAGGCTGTCGATTGTCGAGGCCTACTACAAACTTCTTCTCACATACATAAATTTCGATCAGGACAAATTCTATTTTGAGCTCAAAAAATTTCTTATCGCCAATGCCGGAGAGTTTTCGCTGGTTGACAATCACTTCCTGTTTGCGAGGCTAATGGACTACTGCGTAATCAAGAAGAACTCCGGAGCGGTTACAAGCTTCAACATAGACGTGGAAATATTCGAAATCCTTACAGAGATCATCGGAAAAGGTTATTACAAGACTGAATCAGTCAATTATATTCCTTTTGATCTCTACAGAAACTACCTCTACAACTGCATTTCGCTGAAGAAGCTTGACAAGATGGAAGAGTTTATAAAGGAATTCACATCAAAGCTGAATCCGAATCAGATCGCCAATGTGGAGAATTACAGCTATTCACTTCTGTCATTCGAACGTGGCGATTATGGCAAAGCCCTGGATTTACTTAACAAGATCCGCTTTGATCAATTCATATACAAGCTGGATATGAAAAACCTCTCGCTGAAGATCTACTACGAACTGGGACAGTATGATTCTGCATTGTCTGTGATTGATACCTACAAGCACTTCATCAACAACAATGTTCTGGTTTCAGATAACAAGCGAGTGATGCATTCACACTTCATCAGCTTTGTAAACAAACTTATTCTGCATAAGATATCCACAAGGAACATAAGCTTGCTGTATCTGGAAGACAAGGTCAGGAAGTCGAAGAACACGCTTAACAAAGAATGGATCCTTGAAAAGATTCAGCAGGAAAAACTCAAGGCGGGTAAGAAAGCTGTATAGAATATGAGCCGGTTCTTAGCCGGCTCACTTAATCACTTGTCTGACTTGCGGCCTTTCCTGCCTTCGTGTTTGTGGCGGGACCTTTCACTGAACTTCTCAAGCTGTTCTTTTGTAAGCACACCTTTCATTTTTTCAAGCAGCTGTTCCCTGTTCTTCTCACGAAAAGCATTTCTTTCCTCTTTGTCCAGGCCTCCTATCTTTTCTCGATCGCTTTCAATTCTGCGGGATTCTTCGAGAAAAATGCTGTACACCTGCTTATACTGATCATCCGTAAGCTGAAGTTCAGTTTTCAGCATGTCAGAACTGTGCTTCGCAAATTCTTCGGGAGTCTTGTGTGGCCTGCCTTCCTGCTGGGCGAATATGCTGCCTGTCATGAATGTCATCAGCAACACTGCGATCAACATCACTGTTTTCATTGTTATTATGGGTTTTAGTTAGTGTTTGGAAGTAAGACAAACCTGTTTGCGGAAGGTTTAAGGGAATAAAAAAAGGCTTCCTGATTTTTTTCAGGAAGCCTCGGATGAACCTTCGTAGCGGGAGAAGGACTTGAACCTTCGACCTTCGGGTTATGAGCCCGACGAGCTACCAACTGCTCCATCCCGCGATTTGCAAATATAACAAAATTGGTCCACACGGCAAAGCCATTTCTATGGTTGCATAGCGGAAATTGACAAAATCACTGCAATCACATCATTCAATATGCCGGTTCGTTTAATGTTCTGATGGTCGCCAAACATCAGGCAAATATCTGCAATTATCGTCAGTAGCGACGAAATACTAAATTGATTTTGGGATTCGATGAAATTAAATTTCTAAGATTCAAATTCTAAAAATCTCTCCAGCATAATAATGAAGATAATTGTTTGTGTATCATTAGTTCCCGACAGTACAACAAAAGTGAAGATCTCCGGCAACGGCATGTCAATTGATGACAGCGGTGTCAGCTATATACTCAATCCATATGACGAATTTGCCGTGGAAGAGGCCCTGCAACTGCGTGAGAAGAACGGCGGCGAAGTGATTGCATTGTCTTTCGGCACCGACAAGGCAAAAGAAGCAATAAAAAAGGCTTTTCAGATGGGCGCAGACAAAGGAGTTCTACTCAAGACGGATTCTGCAGACTTCGATTCATACTCAGCCGCCAAGAATCTTGCCGATTACATAAAATCGCAAAACCCCGACCTTGTACTTATGGGAAAGCAGTCGATCGATTTTGACGGGCTCCTCATGCCTTCAATGATCTCGGAAATGACGGGTATGCCCTCGACAAGCGTTGTAGTGAAGCTTGACATCAGCGGAACAAGCCTGACCGCAGAAAGGGAAATTGAAGGCGGCAAGGAAGTGCTTCAGCTTTCAATGCCGGCTATAATCGGCGTTCAGAAAGGAATAAATGAGCCAAGATATCCGAATCTGAAAAGCATAATGGCTGCAAAGTCAAAACCCATAGAAGAGATAGGTGCAACATACAAAGGAAATTTCGTCAAGACAGTTGAAATGAAGCTTCCGCCTGCAAAGTCTGCAGGAAAGATATTCAGCAACGGCAAGGATGATGTTGCTGAACTGGTGAAGCTTTTGAGAGAAGAAGCAAAGGTAATCTAATCTAAACAACAGGAAGAATTCATGCCAAATAAGATATTAGCGTTTGCCGAACTGAAAGAAGGCAATTTCAAGAACTCGGCATTCGAGGTCGTATCGGAAGCATCAAAGCTTTCGAAAGATTGCGGATGCGAAACGACTGTGCTGACAATCGGCGATATCAGTCAGGAACAGGCCGACAGACTCGCACAGTATGGCGCTGTGAAACTTACGGCAGTAGGGCTGAAGGACCTCAATTCAAAGAGCGGTTCTGCCGATCTCAGATACTCCCCTACTGCATTTGCAAAAGTCATAAGCAAATTTGCAGAGAAGGAAAACGCAGATGTAATTATTATGTCTGCAACAGCTCTCGGCAAAGAACTCTCAGGCAGGGTTGCAGTCTCAACAGGTTCAGCGGTATTCAATGACTGCATTTCTCTTGACGTAACTGATGGCAAGATCATTGCGTCGCGTCCCGTATATGCCGGAAAGAGCATTGTCACGATCAGTTCAGATTCAGCAAAGATCGTAATAACAATTCGCCCGAACGTATTCAAACCGGAAATGACGGGAGGCGGAAGTGTCGAACTGGCAACGCTTTCACCCGATGAGCTGGGAATCGGTGCAGAGGATTTCGGAGTGGTTGTAAAGGAAGTCGTGGTCAGCTCAGAAAAGCTTGATGTAGCTGAAGCTGACAGGATCGTATCAGGAGGCAGAGGACTCAAAGCACCGGAGAACTTCAAGCTTGTTGAAGATCTTGCGGCGGCGATCGGCGCTGCTACGGGCGCATCCAGGGCAGTTGTTGATGCCGGCTGGAGGCCGCACTCAGAGCAGGTCGGGCAGACCGGAAAAACGGTTTCTCCGACTCTGTACATTGCATGCGGAATAAGCGGTGCAATTCAGCATCTTGCGGGCATGTCATCATCGAAATGCATTGTGGCCATAAACAAAGACAAGGATGCACCAATATTTC
>DAIQRO010000013.1:14403-17919 GCA_036786155.1 Bacteroidota bacterium | reverse complement strand
AGGTTGCCAACTATGGAATTGTGGGAGATGTTTTTGAAATACTTCCGGCCCTGACCGATGAAATGAAAAGAGTGGTGTCTCAATAAGCAATCAGGACAAATCACAAACCAAGAATTTACGAGCCGGTACGCCGGATAAGATCGCAAATGGATTATTCAAATGACAACATACAGGTTGACATCTTCGGACTGTCGCTGACGCCTTCAATGAGCGGCGGAGGATACGCCATCATTCTCAAAGAAGTGTCGGGAACGAGAAGACTGCCAATTATCATCGGCCAGTTTGAAGCGCAGTCAATCGCTCTTGAGCTTGAGGGAATAAAGCCCCCAAGGCCGCTGACTCATGATCTTCTAAGGGAAGTAATTGAGATATTCGGATATTCGGTAAGCCACGTTCTCATCAATGAACTGAAAGATTCGACGTTCTATGCAAAGATAAAGTTCGACTCCTCCGATATTGAAGAGATTGATGCACGTCCTTCGGACGCAATTGCTCTCGCACTCAAATTTTCATCCCCGATCTATGTAAGTTCCGAGATAATGGATGAGATTGGATTTGAGCCGGAGTTTGAAGAACAGGTTCTTCCGAAGCAGGAACAGCAACCCGGTGAGATACCCGGACAGGACGAAGAGGAAAAGCCTGAAGATCTTACAAAAGACCTCTCTGTGAAAGAAAGAAAGCTTCTTCAGCTCAAGGGAGAACTCGAGGAGGCGCTCACAAATGAGGATTACGAAAAAGCGGCACTGCTGCGCGACGAAATACGGAAGCTTGAGATCTCGAACCTAAACTAATTCATTCATCTAAAAAAGATCAAATTGAAAAGACTAATTGCTTTGGTATTTGTTCTTGCTTTGTTGTGGGTTCCGGCAGATTCGCGTTCACAGTTTGCGGTACAGGAAAATGCAGGCGTTGATCTTTCACCGGGTAAGCTGAGCATGAAGAGTGGCGATAAAGATAAGGATAAGAAGAACAGAAAGCCAAAGATCAGTCCAAGCGCAGGTTTCGGAATCGGTGTCGCGTCTATTGACGGACAGGTTGGGTTCACGTTTACAGCGCTTGCAGAGCTCCGAGCCTCGCAGGTTTCTGTTCTGCCCCAGGTGACTTACTGGAATGCAGACAAGCAGACGAATTTCGAAATGGGTGTCGTGTCACAGTTCTATTTGACTTCAACTCCTGTATCACCCTATGTTGATTTCGGTATCGGAGTCAATTTCTATGACTCTGATACGCTGAACTTCTCGAAGGCAAGCCTGATTGCAGGCGCAGGCCTCGAATTCAAAAACTTCAGCAAGTCGTTCATTTTTTTTGTTGACGGCAAATACAAGCTGATTGCCAGCAACACGGGAAACATACCATGTTTCCTTATCACTGCGGGGATGAAGTTCCCCTTTCATTGACAATTAAAACGGATTTGTGCTATGCGTAAAGGATGTTCACCTTTACGCATTTTTTTTTATGAAGAACTTTCTCATTGACATAGGCAACTCAGCGATCAAGACCGCCTGGTCAAGTCCGAATTCACTTCATATAATGAATGCCGGAAGGTTTGACTATAACAAGAAAACATTCCGGAGCGAATTTGAGAAGATCATGAAGGAATGCCGCAGGGATTGCAAAGAGGAGCCATCAGTTGCCGGAGTATCACTGCTTGATAAAAGTCTTCGCAGAACCGTGAACAGCTTAATCAGGAAAGTTCTCAATGCTGAAACGGAGTTTGTCACCCCTGCATCAAATCTTCCTTACAAGCTCAAATATGCTGAGACCATCGGCCCTGACAGGCTTTGCAGTTCAGCAGCGGCTGTGAAGCTGTCCGGCAGTCCGGTTGTCCTGACTATCGACTTCGGTACCGCCACAACATTCACAATAGTCAGCAACGGATCTCTTACGGGCGGGATGATCTCTCCGGGAATTGGAACGTCTTTTTCCGCGCTGATCTCAAAGACGACATTGCCGAAAGCGAAACTGCGATTTCCCGAATCGGTATTCACCGGAACAACAGAGGAAAATATCCGCGCAGGAGTCCTTTACCAGAGTCTGTTCACAGTTGAGAGGGTTATCGAGGAAGCAGGAAGAGAGTTCGGGCAGGTGGTTACTTGCTGTACGGGCGGCTATTCAAGGTTAATCTTCGAAAGAACGAAGCTGATAGACTTGCGTGACCCATATCTTGTTCTGAAGGGAATCAATATTATCATTTCTTCATGAAGATAATCACAAAGGAGACCATAGTTCCCACGCAAGGCAATTGCCATATTGTCAATGTCACCGACATATACGGAAAAAAATTGGATGAAATCAAAATCAATAAAGGGAATTGCACAGTCTTCATTATCGGATCCACGGCTTCGGTCACTACTATTGAGTATGAACCCGGCCTTATGCAGGACTTCCCGAAACTAATGGACAAGCTGATCCCCGCTTATTCCAGGTATTTTCATAACGACACCTGGGGAGACAGCAACGGGCATTCGCATCTGAGGGCTTCGCTTGTCGGCGCCTCAGTCTGCATACCTTTCACCGACTCAGTGCTTATGCTCGGGACATGGCAGCAGATCGTACTTATTGATTTTGACGAAAGGCCGCGCAACCGCAGGCTGGTGATACAGCTTATCGGAGAATGATCAGCCACATCAAAGAGAATCTTTACTTCTACCTGATCTTTCTTGTTGCTGCAGTATTACGCGTCTATGATATAGAAACCAAAAACCTTTGGTTCGACGAGATCTACTCGTGGCACATTTCTTTGTCGGGGTTCATAAGAATAGTAGCAGAGACTTCCGGTGATATTCACCCACCGCTGTTTTACTTTGTACTTAAGATCTGGATATTTGTCTTTTCTGATTCCGTCTTTTCGATGAGAATGCTCAGCGTTGTTCTTTCCCTCGCTTCAATGGTATTGCTGTGGAGATTATCCCTCCTTCTGCTTGCAGACAAGACTCAAACGGCACTTGTGCTGTTGCTGTATGCTCTGTCCCCTCTCTACATCTATTATTCGCAGGAAGTCCGTATGCTCAATCTCAACCTTCATCTTACTCTCACATCCGTCTATAGTTTTGTAAGATATCTCAAGGCGCCCAACGTCAGGACCGGCGTCATATACTGCCTTGCGACAGCCCTTTCGCTGTACACACACTACTTTGCACTGTTCATACTCATTGCGGAAATTGTCTGCGCCGCGTACATATACATCAGGAATGAGGAACGCAGAAGCTCACTCAAGCCATTTTTCAAATATCCTGCATTCGCTTTTGCAATGTTCATGCCCTGGCTTCCGATCATGATAGGGCAGGCTCTTAAGGGACAGCCATGGAGAAGCTCACAGTCGGTAGGAGAAGTTGCGGACGCTGTGTTCTCCTACTTTCAGGATATGTTCCTGAGCGTGTATCATGCTTATGAAAGCATGGCAATATCTTACGTCTCCCGTGTAGTTTCGCTCTCAGTGATGCTGTTTCTTTTTCTTTGCATCATGAGGACTGTGAACTCCCGTTAGCAGGGACTGCATCCTGCGCTGACGGCGGT
>DAIQRO010000013.1:8589-14393 GCA_036786155.1 Bacteroidota bacterium | reverse complement strand
GGCCCTGTTCATTATCCCTCTCCTGCTTGCAGCAATTGTTTCATTCAGGCAGAGCATTGTAATGTCGAGGTACCTGAGCATACTGGCTCCGTATCTTTTCATTTCGCTCGTATATTTTTCTTACAGATATTACTCAAAAAGGACAGCGGCCATTTTGTGCCTTTTATTGTGTGCAGTGAGCGCATTCGGGGTATCGATCAACTATATAAACCAGTTCAAGAATAATGATTACAGAAAGGTCATATCCCATATAGAGCGCTCTTACATGTCGGGTGACTTGATAGTAGTTGAGCCGCATTTCATGGGATGGTCCATAGATTATCATTCAAGACACTCTGACAATAGACTGCCCTCCCCATCGGTATTGGGTTGGAATCTTGGAATGCAGTTGGATTCGCTTGGAAAGATACCGGGGCTCGGAAGATTCTGGTTGATACTGGATTACAGCTCTATGGACAAGCAGGGATATGATTCGATCGAAGGTGCCGTACAGGGACTTGGCTATAAGCTGGCATCTGAAAAGAGCTTTTATGTTGTGCCCGACAAAGTCAATGTCAGGCTGTTTGAGAAGGCCGTAAGCAAGTGATTTTCAATGCCGTTTGGAGGCATCTTCTGTAACTTGAATCCTGAACAGACTGCCTGCAATTATGTGCCGGTCTAGTTTGCAATTTTATCAAATTGAAACATCATGCTTTAGCTTTCTTTTGAACTCACAAACTAATATTTTGCGCCTAACCCAAAGATAATTTTCTCGAAACTTGCAGAATAGAGGACCATTCATTTTCAGAAAGGCAGACTTCGGTTTTTATACATTTTTGGTCGCGCTTTCGCTCATTGCTTTGCTCTCATTTGCATTTTACTTCCCTGCCGATATTCAGGATGATGTCAATAACAAGTTTACCAATGTCGGGAACATTACGCTCACTGTCACCAACTACGGGACCATCGGAAACGGTTTTGTAAATTTCCCGAACCAGCCATCCTGTCAGTATCCCAAGAATTCCGGTATAGAGCACTTGTTTGTAGGAGGCCTTTGGATAGGAGGTTCAAAGAACAATGAGATCAAAGTGACTACGGCGGCAGTGGATGTTTCGAATGCAAACCGTACCGAAGGATTCGAATTCACTAACGCACCGGGAACAGGCATTCTCGAGAGGTCAACTCTGCAGAACTCACCAAACTTCAGGCCCGACGCGGTATCTCATCAGGACTTTGTCTGTGATTTTTTTGATACGAACACTTCCGTGAACGGTACTGTGATTCAAAACCATAATCCCCTTGGAGTGAAAGTTCTCCTGCAGACTTACTGCTACGACTTCAACTTCGCAAACAACTGGGTGATTCTGAATTACAAGATCGTGAACATCGGTTACCGCGGAAATACGGATCCGATCGACAGCATCTTCATCGGACTGTGGTCTGACGCAGATGTAAGGAACACGAACATTACCGTGCCGGGCGGAACATCATTTTACAATAAAGGTGCAGACGGATATATTGACACTCTACGGATGGCTTATGAGTATGACTACAACGGAGATCCGGGATTCACAAACAGCTACATAGGTTTCAAGCTTCTCGGAACATCTCCCACACTTCCCAATGAAGACATTGGCGACAAGACCTATTTCACAATATGGCAGTTCAGAAATAACACTGATCCTGTATATCTTTCACCGCAAACTGATGAGAAGAAGTTTGTAAGGCTTAACGGCTATCTTGAGAACGGCCAGAGGATTGACACCAATCAGATCAATCAGCTCAGGCAAACACCCAATAACAGGTCAGTATTGCTTTCTTACGGTCCGTACAGAAGAACCGATGGCTCCGTTATGAGTCTGAATTACATTCAGGACACCATCAACATTGTATATGCCGTGATCTGCGCCAAGAAGAACGGAACCGATCCGGCAACACTCGACACGGATTTTCAGAAGCAGAACCTATACACAGCCGCAGGTTGGGCGCAAAGCGCATACGATAACGGGTACAAGCTTCCTTCCCCGCCTGACGTGCCGAAGGTCAAAACGGTGCTCGAGGATAAGAACGTCACATTGTACTGGGCTGCAAATTCGGAAAGCTCAGTTGATCCCATTTCAAACATTCAGGATTTTGAAGGATACAGGATCTACAGGACAAATCCCGGAGCAGACCTTAATCTCGAGCAGGACCTTACCACACAGCTGAGGATCGTAGGAGAGTTTGACAGCGCGTACAATAACGTAAGCAACAACACCGGCTTCAACTTCATAAAGCTTCAGAGTCCCAAGTATTTCGAAAATGATACGGCGGCTTATTATTACAGGTTTGACTTCCCGACCCAGCTCAACGGATTTCAGTATGTCTATTCGGACACTGCAATTGACAAAGGCGACATCACTCAGAATCTCGGTTCGCTTGAAAGCAGTATACTCGGTAACTCACAGAGGATAATTGTAGGGACTCCACCGAACAACAACGCTGATGCCGAAGTCGGAGTCTATCCTAATCCTTACTACGGAAGCGCAGTATGGGATGGTTCCGGCAATAAGAAGGAGTTGCTCAGAAAGATTTACTTCTACAACCTGCCATCACAATGTGAGATTTCGATTTGGACTCTTTCGGGCGATCTTGTTGACAGGTTCAACCATGATGCATCAACCTATAACGGAAGCGATATCGAGTGGTTCAACACTTATTCTGACGGCACACAGAAATTTGCGGGAGGTGAACATGCGTGGGATATGATATCTCAGAACGACCAGGCAATTGCATCGGGACTTTACATTTTCACCGTGAAAGATTCTAACACAGGTGAGATCAAAAAAGGAAAATTCGTGATCGTAAAATAATGAGTTTAATCTAAACAGCATAACAATGAAAAATCCAAGATACATTCTTCTCATACTGATGGCCGGATACATTGCGTATTCTCTGGGCTTCAGCATAATGGGCAACGGCTTCGTATTCAGAACACTCCAGGAGATCCAGACAGTCTCAAATGACACACTGGTTTTCGGAAGGGACAAATCACCTTACAACGGAGACTCTGTAGAGATAATAGCCAGAGTTGCCGCACCGCCGAGAGTTTCACCCGCGAACGGCGACAACAGAACTCTGCTCAGAGGCACAAGCAGCTGGACCTGTTACGCACAGGACACTGCAAGCGGACTTTGGGGAGGTATTGTGATTAGGCAGGGTTCAAGAGGAGATTAGACAGGCCTTGACCTTCTCGATACGGGCGCAATCATAAAAGTGCGCGGTGTGATACAGGAATTCGGATCAACACAAAGCAGCAACTTTGCAAACACTCTTACTCAGCTTGCACTTGACACTGCCGACGGTTATACAATTTCAATTCTGGGAAATGCAGGAAAGAGGCCGACCCCGAAATCAGTTACGGTCAGTCAGTTTGCAAACGGTGATTATCCCAACGGCGGAAGCATAAACTACCTTGACGGAGAAAAGTATGAAGGCATGTATGTGGAGATCCGAAATGTTACCGTAGCTGCAGGCGTGGGCAACAGACAGCCTTGGAGCGTAGTGGATGAAAACGGAAACAAGCTCTACTTCAGTGATTTTTCAAACTACTTCTCAACATCACCGTCGGTCGATACGCTGAGGCAATGGACTCATCCCTCAATCGGAACTTTCGTGAATTACATTCGCGGAGTTATCATAACCGCAAACAATGAAGGCGTATTCGGCACTCAGCTTCCTTATGCGATCATTCCAATTTATCCGAATGACCTTAGCCTTGGAAATCCGCCGCCGCAGCTTTCTGCTCCTCTGAGGAGCCCGGGTGTTCCGACTCCTTCAGACAGCGTACAGGTTAGCGTAACGGCAACTGATCCCGGCGTTTCACCTTTGACACTCACAAACGTAAGAGTGCTTTGGAGATTCAACGGCGGCTCATACAGCGAAAAGAACATGTCGCTCGTTTCCGGAAACATATTTTCCGCAAAGATGCCTCCTGCTCCTCTGGGAACGCTTGTTGAGTATCTGATTAGGGCTGAGGACAACACTGGCGCAGTCAAGCTTCTTCCGTCAGACACCGTCAGATCAAAACTATTTTACATAGTAAGGCAGAATGACTCGATGTCAATTCAGGATGTGCAGTTCTGCCCGAACAACGGTGGAAGGTCTGCATACGAAGGATACGATGTGCGCGGCATAGAGGGAGTTGTCACAGCCGACACTTCCGATATTCCGGGCATTTCATTCTCAAGCAGTGGCGGTACTCAGAATTCGCCGCGAAGGGTTTACATTCAAAACGGCACAGGGCCGTTCAGCGGAATCTGGCTCTACGGAAATCCCACAGATGCGCTGAGGAAAGGCGACCGTGTAAGAGTAAAGGGCTTTGTTGAAGAAGACTTCGGTTGCACCAGGGTGACGGTCAACGTTCCTTCAAATATTGTGATGCTGTCTCAGGGAAATCCTCAGCCATCTCCGCAGATACTGACAACAGCACAGCTCGCAAACAACAAGACGGACGGTGATACAACGATTGAGAAATGGGAAAGCGTTTACTGCAGATTCAACACACCCATAACCATCAATTGTGCAAACGCCGGACTAGGCATCGCCTGCACATCCACTCAAACTTTGCAGGATACTGCTTTCAGAAGAAATTACGGCGAGATACTTGTGGTTGACCAATCAGGCGTGGAATCAAGAATTGACCTTCAGGACGGAAACCACACTTTCACAAACAACTGGGACGGCAATGGCAACAATGCAGGCCTCACATTGCTCACAAAGAACGACATACTTTCATTCACAGAGGGCATACTGTATTTTGCTTTCGGCAATTACAAGCTTACGCCAAGAAAGAATCCGGACTTTGGTACAGTCACACCTGTAGGAATTTCAAATGTTTCTGAGATAGCGGAGAGTTATCAGCTTATGCAGAATTTCCCGAATCCGTTCAATCCGACCACGACCATAAAATTCAGCTTGCCTGTCTCAGGACATGTTTCGCTGAAGGTGTACGATATCACGGGCAGGCAGATGGCAACGCTGATCAACGGAACGCTGAACAGCGGAACTTACTCGGCAAGATTTGATTCGTATGGTCTGGCAAGCGGCACTTATTTCTATGCGATCCAGGTCAACGACTTCAAAGGCGGAAGTTTTGCAGAGACCAAGAAGATGGTATTGATCAAATAAAGCGTCCTTCAAAGGAAGCATGTCAAGATCAGGGAGTCAGGAAAATATTAAATCAGGAGCTGTTATGCGAAGAGCCTTCGGGTTCTTCGCAACGGCTTTGCTGCTGGCAGTGTCCTTTTCATGCGATGATCCTTCATCGGTGAAGGTGGACAATCTTCCGCCTCAGACCTATCTGTCACTTCAGCCTGACAGCATTATTGCTCCGGGCTCTACGATAAAGACAATACGATGGTGGGGAGATGACCCCGACGGCTTTATTGCAGGTTACAGGGTTTCTTTCGATTCTGTGAACTGGGGCTACACATCCAACAACGACAGCACATTTATACTCAGCATAAACGGAAGTGACAGTACATTCAGGTTCTTTGTTGCGGCGGTGGACAATCAGGGACTAATGGATCCCACGCCTGCCACAAATCTGTACCCCGTCATAAATACTCCTCCGTCGGTTGTATTTGAAGCGGGCACTGAATTGCCGGATACGACTTTCCCGGTTGCATCATTTAAGTGGGCAGGGACAGACCCTGACGGTGATGAAAACATAGCATATTATCTTTGGTCAATCAATGATACTACAAATTTCAGGAGACTGCCTGCTTCCGTCAATCTTCTGACGCTTACAAGAGACAGCGGCATAGTTGTCAATTCCAACAATG
>DAIQRO010000013.1:5943-8579 GCA_036786155.1 Bacteroidota bacterium | reverse complement strand
TGAAGGCCGAAGATGAAGCGGGTGCACAGAGTCCGATAATACGCATGCCGGATACAAGCCGCACATGGCATGTAAGAAATGTTACATCGAAGATACTAATGGTAAGAGACATTCCGCAGGCCAACATTTCAGCTGCGACACAGTATTTCGCAAATGCATTTGATACCATAAGGTATGACCTGATTGACATTAAGGCAAACAACGGGGCATTGATTCCAAAGATCATAAATCCGATGTGGATCGCTACTTTAGAGCTTTACGATATTGTGTTCTGGACCGGAGGCTCGGGATCAGTGGCGAATGCAGCCATCTTCGGCCTTGCTCAGCAGTCACTCCCCTTCTATCTGCTTTCGGGCGGCAGGGTGTTCTTCAGTTCGGGATTTCAGGGAGTCAGCGCAACGGGACAGGGTGAGCTCATAAACTTCGCACCGGTTGACAGCGTGACAAGCTGTACAATTCCGTTCATCAATAACATAACAGACTCAAATCTTACTGTTGTTGATCAGAACTATCCCGGGATCGGCCCGAGTACCCTGATACCTGCTGTTAAAGGAGTCTATACACCGGCACGGGTCATATACACATTTTTCAACGGTCAGGGTTGCACGGCCTCTCCCATAGTTGTGGGATTCAAGGACGCCTTATCCAATCCGCGAATTGTTTACATCACGATACCGGTCTATTTTATGAACAGGGATCCGCAGGCATCCAAAGATCTTTTCAGAAGAGTGTTCATAAGCGAATTCGGTTACAACTGATATATGAAGAGACCAAAAACAACACATATGCGCTTCTTCGGAATTTTGAGAAATGCCTTTGTGTGCATTTTGCTTTCAGCATCGTCATTTGTTTATGCGCAGAGCGGCACCGGTTCCATTTCCGGTACCGTGAAAGATTCTTCGGGCATACCGCTTGACGGTGTTGTGATCAAAGTCAAGAGCACATATCTAGGGGCTGTTTCAGATTACGAAGGCAAATATGTAATCAACGAAGTTACGCCGGGAGTTTACACTCTGCAGGTTTCGGCGGAAGGGTTCAAGACGACTGACTACACTGACATCAGAGTGAAGGAAGGCGAGAATCTTGAGCTGAACCTTGTGCTGAAATCAACATCATTCACAGTTGACCAGGATATCGAGGTTGTAGGGGAACGCCCGCTAATGGACATTGAACAGACAAGCAGTTCTCACTTTGTTTCAAGCGATGACATATCAAAGTCAATTGTCACAACTGTATCGGATGTAGTATCTCAGCAGGCCGGCGTAGTGAAGCAGGACAATGAGATTCACATCAGGGGCGGAAGAAACTACGAGAACTCTTACATCGTTGACGGAGTGTCGGTGCAGGACCCGCTTTCGGGCACCGGCTACGGCCTGCAGTTGTCCGCAAACTCACTCGAGGAAGTAGAGGTCATTACAGGCGGCTACAACGCAGAATTCGGGCAGGCAACAAGCGGTGTTGTAAATGTAAGAACCAAGGAAGGGAAATACGAGCAGTACAACTTTTACACATCTTACCAAAGAGATAATTTCGGAGTGGATAAAAACTCGGGAAGCAGTTTCAACACAGACATTCTGGAGATGAATCTCAGTGGTCCCGAGCCGGTGACAAAGTACATCCTCAATTCACTCGGACTTAGGGTGCCCGGTGAGATCACATTGTTCGGAAGTTTCTTCATGGGAATTTCAGACGGATTCTATGCAAACGAAGGAGGCCGCACTGCAAGACAAGTGTATTCTTCAACTTTCGGTGGAACAAAGTTTGCGCCGAGGCAAGACAACTACTGGAACTGGCTGGGAAAGATAACTTACAGGATGAATGAGACTATGAAACTGGGATATTCTTTCAACCAATCGGTATCGATCAATCAGAACTCAAGTTCACTTCAGACAAATCTCGAATATGTTCCGCCAAGTCCGGGCTATCAGTATGAGTTTCAGGAGATTCTGGACAACGCAAACACATATACGCAGAACAGCATGATCAACACAGTGAACTGGTCGCAGTCAACAGGCCCGAAGACATTTTACGAGATCAAGCTAAGCAAGTTTTTTACGACACTCCGTGTGGATGCAAACGGCCTCAACTGGGATCAGTACAATGAGCCTATTGACGTAACGAAGCCGCCGTTTCAGTATTATTACATTGACAGTACAAGGACCGGCCTTAGTCCCGGTGACGGATTTTATGATTACGGGAATCCTTGTACATGGCACGATCACTATGTTGATGAATACTCAATCAAGGGCGATTTTACTTACAATGTATCCACAAAGAACAGGATCAAATCCGGAATTTCACTGAGCTTCCAGGAGATGCAGCTCGTTGACATTTATCAACCGTGGATAAAACCTCTCGGCCTCAACTACGACATCTACAAAGTCTACCCTGCCTTTGGAGACATATATGCTCAGCAGAGCCTTACATTCAAAGGCATGATACTCAATTACGGCCTGAGGCTCGATTACTGGCTGCCCGGGAAGTACGTGGATGATGCAGTCGGCGATACTTCGATACAGACGATCCCTGAACAGACAAGGCAGGGATATGAAGAGGACACTTACAAGATCTTCGGGAGAAATATGAAGCTGTCTATTTCCCCGAGAATCGGCATATCGCATCCGATCACAAACAAT
>DAIQRO010000013.1:2149-5933 GCA_036786155.1 Bacteroidota bacterium | reverse complement strand
CAGACTCGCTTCTTCTCTTTCGGCCACTTTTCTAAGAGGCCGAAGCCACTGTTTGTTTATGACATGCTGAGTCCGCAAAGCGCGCAGTCCACTTTCCAGAAGTTCGGAAATCCGAATCTCAATCCCGAAACGACAGTCGCATACGAACTCGGCATCAGGAATCAGTTCACAAACGACGATGTGCTTACGGTCACTGCTTACTACAAGAATATTTATGACTATGTAACTACCAGAACAATACTTCTCAACAGCGGAAGATATCTCGGAAAGTCCTTTATCACTTATTTCAATCAGGACTATGCGAGGCTGCGCGGCGTGGAAGTGGAGTTCAAGAAGAGGATCGGCTCATGGTTCAACGGCAAGTTCAACTTCACTTATTCCGTTGCCACAGGTAAGAGCAACAACGCCGATCAGGGTTATCTAGTGGCTTCAAGAAATGCGCAGGAATCTATTTCCGAGTATTATCTCTCATGGGACAAGCCAATACAGGCAAGTGCAAATCTTTTCTTTGATGTTCGAAAGGGGCAGGGCATATTCGGATTCGCAAGAAATATTCTCGATGATTTTTCCATCAAGTCCAGGATCTTTTTCCAGTCGGGGAAAAGATATACACAACAGATCTATGTAGGCGAGCTTGAAAACGGAAGGCCGGAATATGAAGCTGACATTGACAATCCCAATGGTGAAGTGGGAGAAAGCTGGTTCTGGATCGACCTTGACATCGACAAATATTTCTATATTAACAATCTGCAGTTTGTGGTGAGTCTGAACATTACAAACCTGTTTGATAATGAGAACTCGACCATAATCAACCCGGTGACGGGACGTGCATATGTTTACGGTGATCCGACACCCAATTTCTACAATGATCCGCTGTATCCCGACCTTCAGGCGCCAATCACCCCCTATCCTTACGACCCCGCCAGGTTCCTTACACCAAGGCAGATCAAGTTCGGAGTATCAGTGAAGCTATGAAGATGATGAAGAGAAATAACAGGCACCATGCTTACAAAGGTTTGATTGTCCTTGCTTTAACTTTTGTTTTCGCATTTTCGGCTGAGTCAAGAGCTCAGCTTTTTCCAAACCTCGGGGGACAAAGGACAGGCACTGCGGCACTGCAATTCCTTAAGATAGGAACAAGCGCAAGGGCAACCGGCATGGGAGAATCTTTTGTAGCGGTCTCGGATGACATCACTTCGCTTTACTGGAATCCTGCAGGGCTGGTGCAGTTCAAAGAAATGGGAGTCACTTTCTCATACACTCAATGGTTTGTTGACACCAAGCTCGGAAACTTCGGAGGCGTTTATCAGTTCGGCGGCGGCAATGCAATAGGACTGAGTGTAACTTCTCTTCAAACTGAGGACATGAAGGTAACGACTGAATTTCAACCGCAGGGTACCGGTGAGTACTTCAAGTTCTCAGATCTTGCAGTTGGATTATCCTTTGCCAAAAGAATGACAGAACAGTTTTCATTCGGCGCCACGATAAAGTATGTTCGTGAGGAACTTGGGGTTCTGAAAATGGAAGGCGTGCTGGGAGACCTCGCAACATTTTACAGGACAGGGCTCGGAACTTCAAGATTCGCAATTGTAATTTCAAATTTCGGCGGACAGGTTTCACCTTCGGGCGAAGCGCCACTGGTAAACGGCGGTACTGCGAGTTCATTCCAGAAGTTTCCGCCACCAACTTCGTTTCAGCTCGGGTTTGCAATTGAACCGTACCAGAACAAAGAGAACAGGATCACAACTTCAGTTCAGCTGAACAGTCCAACAGACAATGCAGAGAACCTGTGCTTTGGAGTTGAATATGCCTACAAGGAATTCCTGATGTTCCGGGGCGGATACAAGGTCAATGTTGACGCCGAGAATTTTTCGGCAGGCATCGGGCTCAAGTTCCCCATTTCATTTGCGAACGCAAGCCTTGACTATTCCATTGCAAACTACAGGGCGCTTGGGCTTGCACAGAGGTTCACATTAAACGTCTTAATGCCTGACAAATGATGAAGCAAAGCAAATTCATTTCATTGATACTTATGTTTGCGTTAACCTCAGCGGCATTCATTTCCTGCGGAGACAAGACGGATCTGTCGCAGTTTCCTATAAACGGAGGATCTGACCCGAATGTAGGAGATGTTGTATATGTTCAGATATCCCCTACCTGGAATCAGTTCAACAAGCCTGAGGCAGTTTTCCTCGGCAAGGAACCTCTTATCTATGTGGCTGACACAAAGAACAACAGGGTCGTTCAGCTTGACCTTTCAGGTACGGAAATCGGTTCAATGAGCTTCCTCAATCCCAAAGCCATTGCTCAGGACTACAACTTTGACCTTCTTGTGATTGCAGACAGTGTGGCAGGAGTTGATACAATAAACGTGGTCTACAGGATGAACCTATTCGAGACAGGCGGTTTTCTTGCCAATGCTGTAAAGAACACATACATAACGAGCGATTATCCGACACCTACCACAAGCAGAAGCAGGAAGTTTACGGGCATATCAGTTTATCCCGACAACAAGGTCATAGTATCAAGGTCCGGACCGGACAATTCGAATGTGATAGACGCTGACAACGCTCTTCTCAAGATAACGGGAAGAAGCACGATCAGCAATGTGACTGTTCTGTCGGGTTTTCAGCCCACCGGCAACGGGATCTACTCAATTGAAAAATCTTCGGGAGTCACCACCTTCAGCAACAATTATACTGACTTCATACTGATAAGGAACACAACTGATTTCGGCTTCAAGGTTGAATGGTTTGTATTTGACAATGTGAAGGGTACTTATGATCCAAGGTTCCTGCCAGGTGAAGATATTGACATAATCACATATCAGCTTGGCACGCCGGAGTCAATCACTCTTGACCCCAACAACAACATATTTGTTGTTGATAACCAAAGGGATTCACTCTATAAGTTCAATGCCGCAGGAGAACTCAGGCCCGAATCATTCGGAGGCACAGGCTCCGGCGACAAGCAACTCAACAACCCCATGGGGGTCTCCTTCTTCGACAAGGTGCTTTACATTGCTGACACTGACAATAACCGCATAGTCAGATATAAACTGTCAACAGACATCAACTAATTGTCAGGAGCAAAGGGAAAGCAGCCTAACCGCAGCAAATCTGTAATACCCGCAAAGGAACTGAACCCGGCTATTGAGTATGCATTGCTGATAGTCTTTGCCCTCTTTGTTGTGCTCTTCACAACTTTCAAGATCACCGGGGATGACGACGTATTTTGGCATCTTGCCACAGGAAGATACATTATCGAGACCGGCCATGTTCCCTCAACTGATATATTCGGATTCGTAACGCAGGGACAGGAATGGATGCCTTTTGAGTGGGGATGGGACATAATTACATACGGCCTCTATAACCTCGGTGGTTATGAGGCGCTTTCGATCTTCCGCACTCTGATATTTCTTTCTATCTTCTGGATATACTATTCAGCTCTCAGAAAATTCAAAGTACCTGCTGTTCTCACCGTTGCATTCATGATCCTGTTTGCATTTGGAATTATGGACCGGTTGACTCCAAGGCCTCATGCCGCATCCCTGCTGTTCATGGCATCACTTGTTTATATCTTCTGCGACTACCGCTACTTCAGGAGAGGATCAGGAAAGCTCATATATATCCTGCCTGCAATATTTCTTTTATGGGCAAATATACACATGGGAATCATTGCCGGGCTCTTTCTTTTTGCCGTTTACCTTACGGCCGAATACATTAACTACTACAACCGAAAGAGCTCTGTTCAACCTCTTGAAAGCAGGCAATTAAGACTTCTC
>DAIQRO010000013.1:0-2139 GCA_036786155.1 Bacteroidota bacterium | reverse complement strand
GACTCAATGTTCGGCTCAGGATTTGTGACGACGATCTACAAAGTGTTTCTGTTTAGCGGGCTGACAATCCTCTACTATTCATTCAGAAAGAGAGATGTACTTCCCGCCCTTATCTACATCTCGTTTGCGCTGTATTCCGTTCGTGCGGTCAGGTTCACGGTGGATTACCTTATCATAATTTTTGTCTTCTTCGTTGTTTCAGTGGATTTCCTTATAGATGATGCATGGAAGAAGAAGTTCAACGAGTTTCTGAAGAGAAGTTTTGTGCCTTATGCTCTTGTTGGCGGATTGCTGATCTACCTTATCATTAACATTCCCAATAACAAGCTGTACCTTGAACAGCTTCAGTACTACAGGGTGTTTGGTTTCGGAATCAATCCGGATTTCATCCCTGTTCAGATGTTTGATTTCATGAAAGAGAACCGCATCCCGCAAACGGGCGAAAGGCCGTTAAACCACTTTGGAACGGGCGGGTTCCTTGTCTGGAACTTCCCAGAGGCCAGGAATTTCATTGACAGCAGAAACCTGAACGATGAGATTTTCAGCGAATACAGTTCGCTTATGACAAAAAAGGCGGGTTTTGAGAACAAGCTCAGGCAATATGATTTTGACTATTCAATGTACCTTGCTCCGGACCTGGTAAGACAGCCTTCTGAAATGGAACAGACGATTGTGTCCTATATGTGCAAGAAGCCGGATGAATGGAAGCTCGTTTTCTGGGACGATAAATCATTTCTATTCTTGAAAAACTTGCCTAAGTTCAAAGAGATCATTGATAAGCATGAATACAGGTATGCCACGCCTTACAACCTGATCTACAACAAACAGGTCCTTGAAAACGCAGTCAAGACTGATCCTGATAGACTTAAATCGGAGATCGAACGTAAACTTTCCGAGGATCCGAATGGTCTAATAATCAATACAATCAACCGAAATTTCGCATCAAAACTAAATAAATAAAAATGATCAAACTGACCACCATACTCCTGTTCCTGATGATATCTTCGTTGTCGTATTCACAGGTAGTTACTATTCGCTCAATTACAAACAACAACTCAAACGGTGTTCCGCTGGATACAGGCCAGTTCAAGACAGTAGCAGGCGTGGTGACGGTTGCAAATCAGTTTGGCGGCCCTACCTATATACAGGATCATGAAGCAGGAATTGCCGTATTTTATAACGATTTTTCGAGCGCAGTTCAGATCGGTGATTCAGTGATCGTTACCGCCAAGCTCTCGCACTTCAACGGACTGACTGAGCTTGTTTATTCCACTGTCGGAGGGACGCCTTCGTTTACTATTGTTGACTCCAACAAGACATTTGATGCCATAGTTATCACCCTTCAGCAATTCAACTCACAGGCATGGAATGCACATGAGGAATTCGAGGGAAGGCTTGTTCGATTCAACGGACTGACTATCAGCTCAACAGGGAATTTTCAGGCAAATACGAATTACAATGTTTCCGATGCTTCCGGCACAGGACAATTAAGAATTGACAACAACACAAATTTGGTTGGAACTGTCATTCCGACCGGCACATTCGACTGCATTGCAGCCGCTTCTCAGTTTGATAATTCTGCCCCTTACAGCACCGGCTACCAGTTTCTTCCGCGATTTACAAACGATATTATTCAAGGTGGCGGCCCTGTAATTCTGACATCGCCTTTTGAAGCTTCAATTTCATCGAACTCCGTAACGCTAAACTGGACAACACAATCACCCGGTGATTCCAAGATCAAATATTTCCGCTCGGATTCATTGGGACAACCAGTAGTATTCAGGGATTCTGTTTTCAGCGGTACGCAGACCACAAATCATTCTCTGACATTGAACAATCTTGATGCGGGCAAGATCTACTATGCAGTTGCTTATTCAACCAACGGCAGTGGAACCAGCAACAGCGCACCGAAATACTTTTCAACATCATCACCGGCTTCATCCACCGGCAAAATGGAAGTATACTTCAACAAATCTGTTGACAACAGCTATGCGATGCCCGGAAACAACGCAATCGGCGATGCAGATCTTAGGGAACGTCTTATGCAGAGGATTGACTCAGCAACGAAGTCCATTGACATAGCAATGTACTCGTTCAATGAGATCACACAGATAAGGGACAGGCTAATAAACGCATTGG
>DAIQRO010000184.1:0-5850 GCA_036786155.1 Bacteroidota bacterium | reverse complement strand
ATCCCGTTCTGTCCAACTGCCCAGCCGGTGCTGGCATCAATGAACCAGATTGAAGCCAAGTCAGAAGAAGTGCCAAATGAAGTGAGACTCCAGTTCAAGCCTGAATTAGTTGTGGAAAGAATTATTCCATCTTCGCCGGATATCCACCCAGTATTCACATTGACAAAGAATACGGAGGTCAGAATATTTTGAGTCCCGCCGGATTGAGTTGACCAGTTCAATCCGCCGTTTGTTGTTTTTAGGATCGTCCCGTTGCCACCGGCACACCATCCCGCATTTTCATTTGAGAAAAAGACCGAGTAGAGATCATTGGAAGTGGGCGGAGGATTCTGGCTTTGCCAGCCGCTCTGTGAGAATGCCGAATGATTTAATCCCAAGATCATAACAAACAGAATTATGATGCGTTTCATTTTGACCTCAAGTCGTTTAATTAACAGATCCGTGAATGTAATCAGAATTTGTTACTCTGCTGTTTTGCCTTATGAACATTCTGCAATTCATAACATTATATCTCCGGACAGCATTGTTCTTTACCTTGTATCCTTTCAAAGACACTTGGTGTAAATATGTTACCTGATCAACATCATCTTCTTGACAGATGTAAAGTTGCCTGCAGATATTCTGTAGAAATAAACTCCGCTGGGCAGATCACTTCCTCTCATTTCAGCAGTGTAATATCCGGCTTGCTTGATTTCATTTACAAGCGTTGCGATTTCCCTTCCCAGATTGTCAAACACCTTCAATGTTACCAATCCGCTTACAGGCAGATCATAGTTGATCTTGGTTGCCGGGTTGAACGGATTCGGATAATTCTGTGAAAGAGAGAACTGTGACGGAAGACCGATATTCACTTCTTCAGTGAGTTCGAAGTATTCGAAATTGCCGTTGAAGTCAGTCTGCTTAAGCCTGTAATTGTACTTTCCCGCCAACAGATTCTTGTCTTCGAAAGAATAGTCATACTCTGAGCTCGAATTGCCGAATCCTTTGACAAATGACACAGTATGGAACTCGCTGCCCGCAATCGCCCTTTGCACTTCAAAGCCGGAATTATTCTCTTCAACAGAAGTTGTCCAGTTCAGAATAACATTTCTTCCGTTTACAACAGATGTAAACGAAACAAGCTTGACGGGCAGGGGATCGTCAACATATACATGCTTTGTGCAAATTATGGAATCGGAATTTGAGAGATAAAGCACGAAGTGTCCGTATTCGGATCCGGCGTCAACAAAAACAGAATCATTCTCCTTAGATGAAATTATTCGCGCATCGGTCGCATCAAAGTTTGACAGATCAAAGAAGACATCAAAGAAAGATTCAACATAATACAGGTTAACAGAACCTGCTGTGACATGAGTTGGTCCGATGATACATGCATTCGGTGATTCCCAAATTACAAAAGCAGTATCACGCAACTTCCCGGAAGCCGATATGATTGTATCAATTCCGGGATAATTCCCTGCATAGCAATATTGTACATTGCCACTTCCATCCGAGAATCCGCTGCCATAGCCGTTGTTGGCACCTTTGATGAAAAAGTTGATTCGCGTGTTGTCCATTGGAAGATCAAGTATATTCCTGACAGTTCCAGTAACACATACCTGCTCATTTATTTGAGCAACAGAGACTTCGGGATTTACTTCAAGAGTTGACAATGTTTTCGATGCATTACCGGAGCCGTAATACAGATAAGCTCTGCCAAGGCAGTTCTGATATGCATGAGCCCCTGCAACAAGGTCAGGATAGCCGTCTGAATTGAAGTCCCCGATACCGGATACATAGGAGCCAAAAGCGCTGCCTGTATCTTCACCCAGCATGAACAGATCTGCAATATTGTCCATTGATGATCCGCCTTTGAACAGATATGCCTTTCCTTTTCTGTTGTCCTTTCCCCATGCTCCAACGAATACATCAGAATAACTGTCGCCGTCAAAGTCATCATTCAGAAATACGGGTGCAAAGTGGTCTCCGGGAGATTCGCCGTTCATGATCAGGTCGGGAATATTATCAGGGACAGCTCCTCCGAGATAGAGATATACCTTGTTTGTGCTGTGATCAAATTCATCTGCACCAACCACTATGTCTGAATATCCGTCGTTGTTTACATCACCGGCAGTGTTTGCATTTGCTCCAAAGTTATTATCAATGCCTTCACCGGTCATTATGAGATCGGCAACATTGTCCATTCAGTTTCCTCCATAATACAAGTAAGCCCTTCCTGTATTGTTGCCGTACCTGTATGCGCCTACAATTACATCCGGATAGCCGTCACCATTCACATCGCCGGCACCTGCAACTGCACTTCCAAACTGATCATCAGTTGCTTCGCCGGTAAACACTGCGTCGGGGACATTATTCATGCTTGTTCCTCCAAAGTAAATGTATGCTCTTCCAGTCAAGTTGTTGTAACCTCTCGCACCTGCGATAACATCCGAAAAACCGTCACCGTTAACATCACCGGCGCTTGCCACTTGTAATCCGAACACATTAGACAGCTGTTCGCCTTCCAGTATCAGATCCGGATTGCTGTCCATATTGGCACCGCCATGGAAAATATAAGCTCTGCCATTCATTCCACCCCAACCGTAAGCTCCGACAATTACATCATCATATCCGTCACCGTTAACATCACCTGCTCCGTTTGATGAATGACCGAAGAAGGAATACCAGTTTGTTTCGCCGTTGAGAATAACATCAGGAATGTTGTCAGGTGAGTTTCCGCCAAAGTAAATGTATGACCTGCCGTGCCTGTTGTTGAAATCAGGCGCGCCGATGATCAGGTCATCAAATCCGTCACCATTGACATCACCCGCGGGATTTGCTGAGACTGAGAAGCAGTTGTCCTGACTTTCACCTGTGAGAATCATATCAGGTGAAATCGGATCCGGATTTGAAAACCTGTAAATTCTTCCCACGATGTAGTTTGATGGATTCATCCAAGCGCCAAACAGTCCAAATGCCGGTGAAGAAAAATGGACGGATTGGGCATAGAATCCCGCATCAGGCACGGGAAGAGGAATCCAGGAATTCCCTCCGTCAGTGGTGTTAAGTGATGTTCCTCCTTCGACAGCCATCCAGCCTGTATTTTCATTGACGAAGCTCAACGAGAGATTGTGATTTCCAACAAGTTTAGAAATCCAGCTTTGCCCGCCATCGGTGGTTTTGAGAAAGAGCCTGAATTGGCCGGCAACCCAGCCGGTCAAAGGGTTGATGAACTGCACTGACAATGCTTCAGTGGTTTTGCCTGTAACTTGCTCATACCAGTTTTCACCGCCGTTTGTTGTCTTTAAGATAATTGTCCTCCAGTTGTTCGCCCATCCGACTGTCCACCCGGTTTGAGCATTTACAAAGTAAACATCATTGAGTCTGTCGCAGGGAGGCGCTGTTTGATAGAACCAGTTTGTCCCTCCGTTCGTTGACTTGGCAATCACTCCACCCCATCCGACAGTCCATCCCGTATCAAGGGTAGGAAAGTGAATTGAATATCTGAAAGTACCGTCAAATGAAATGTATAAACACTGAAGTCCTCCGATGGAGGTCCTCAGAAAAGATCCATATGTACCGGCTACCCATCCTGTATCGGGAGAAATGAAGAAGCAATCGATCGTGCGTGAATTGTACAATTGATTCTGCCAGGTAATTGCACCATCCGTGGTCTTGTAAATTCCATGCGGCCAAGAAACTGCGTAGCTGACTGATCCATTAACAGAATAAACTCGGGGAGTTCCGGAGATCTCAGCGCTGAAGTGCCATTGGGAATTCGCGCATTCAGCAAACAGAAGGAAAGCAAAAAATGCAAGAGCAAAAACTATAGTTTTCATGATCAAATACTCCTTGTAAATTTTCCGAAGAGTACTGCATAAAATCTTGCGGATTCTATACCCGTTTATGCGGAGTATTGCGGGGAAATTGACTGTATATAGAAAGCGCATGATCTTGTACATCCGCTTCGGGTAAAGTTGTTTCTATTTCATATTATTTTAAATGCAATATTGAATACCTAATTTTATTGGGGTCAGAATTCTTCCGGTTTTTCAGTTCAGGCATCATTATTGCATGAAATGCGCAAATTAATTTGCATTACAATTCATGTAACTCTGAAGTAACTTTTTGTTGCATAAGAAAGGAGAACTATGAAAAAGCAAACAGGTATCTGGATAGACACTCAAAAAGCGTTCATAGTAAAGCTCGATGAAACGGGATCTGAAACCAAAACTATACTTTCTGAAATAGAAACAAAAGAAAGGGTCCCGGGTGAATCGAAAGAGTACACAAGATTCGGAGATCAGTACTTCAACCCCGAAGAGAAGAAAGAACACAGGCGTGAACATGAGATCAGGGATTACTTCAGGGAGATCGTAAAGGAAATCAGTTCATCTGAAGAGGTCGTGATCTTCGGTCCTGCCATGATGAAGAAGGAACTGGAGAAATTCATACGCGATGACAGATCTCTGAAGTTCGATCTCAAACCGATTGAATCTGCAGACAAGATGACTGAGAACCAAATGGCGGCGTGGGTGAGGAATTATTTTGCAGTTCCGCTATCGGAGCAGTGATCCAATCTGCTGACACCTGACGGTTCCGGCCACTTCACCTGTTACACTGCTCTTAATAGAATGATCCGCATGGTTGAATATCAGCAAGCGGGGCATTAATTATTTCCATCCCCGTTGCCTGCTACTGTCCATTGATTTGGGTAAAGCTTCATTGCAGGCAGGCGGGCGATTCACGCGGAGAACATCAATGGGGGCGGGAAAATTCATCAACATACATACATTTGCCGTTGTTCGGTGTTCCCAAAAGTTTGCATTATGAGCAGTTGATTCTCTCAGGACAGTCGCTGCAAACTGTTGGGTCACCAACAACTTACCCCCAATTGAACTATTGTGTATTGCCTGTTGGTGTCTCCTCCTGCCCGCACTAAACAAATCCGGTAAACTCTATGCAGACAGGCGTTTCACTTGGAGAACACCAACTGGGGCGGAAAAGAGGTTCTTAAAATACAATTGAGAAGTGTATACATTCTTTGAAGAAAATTTTCGATTCATGAATAATATAATTTGCATGTAAAAAAGAGAGCGTATAATTTTGTTACAGTCCTAAGAGACTTGGATCAAGAAAGCTCACGCCCCAATATATTATTCGTGATGCGAGTTCTTGTTTATATAAAAGGAAGAGTAAGTGTGGAGGAGTTCATCTTCGAACCCGGCTTAACTGAACACCACAATGCACATGCATGATTTCAAATATCATGCTCAGGATATGTTAAGAGTCCAAATTTGGCTTCTTAGCATACGAATAAGATTATGCAATTGACATAGCTGTTATTCCGTTAGCTCTCTGTCAATTGTCGCAATGTATCTTCCCGTGATTGATGCTTCGTAAGAGTAATTGCGGCGAATATACAGAATATTCGAAAGGTTGTTCTTCTGTCAAAAAAGGAAGTTGCAATATGAATGACTTCACCTGTCAAAGATAAATGCACGTCGGTGAAACTACATGAATTCAATTATAATATTGAAACCTATTTTGATGATAACTTAGTCGAGATTCCTGTTGATGCCAATGAATTGAGCAATGCGGCAGA
This sequence comes from Bacteroidota bacterium, assembly GCA_036786155.1. Lineage (GTDB taxonomy): Bacteria > Bacteroidota > Ignavibacteria > Tepidaquicellales > Tepidaquicellaceae > JADJAH01. The sequence goes on along the minus strand of DAIQRO010000184.1, from coordinate 266 downwards.
GTTTCTGAAGGCGGAACTCCTTAAGACCGAAAATCCTGAGTGTGCCGGATTAGCGGGAACATTGCATAGAATACTTGGCAACTTGGAATTGGCGGAACAGTTATTACAAGCGGCTGTTAAGTCATGTGAAGAATCCTGCAACCTCCGGGGGGAAGTAAGAAACAGAAACAGACTGGCGCATGTCCTTCAGTGTTTGAGACGTTATCATGAGTCTGACAAGATCTTTGAATTGGCAATTGAATCCTGCCTGCAAAATGGAGAATTGG
>DAIQRO010000012.1:20213-32508 GCA_036786155.1 Bacteroidota bacterium | reverse complement strand
TCAGGAAAGTCTGTATGAGGCAATGCATTGGAGAAGAAAGAGACTCAAATGATCCATGAGAGTCATTGTCAATTTCATATCGAAGATAGGCGTTGATTCTGTTGCCCGGCTCATAGGATTTCTCACACTTCCGTTCATCACCCGAACTCTTGGCCCCGAAGGCTACGGAGCGTTCTCCTATTACTTTGTGATTGCATCTTACTACGGCTTCTTCATTGATTTCGGCTATCTCAACTACGGCACAAACAAACTCATCGAAAAGGAAAATAGCGAAGATGTGATAAGCAGAATCCTGTCACTGCAGATTCTCACGGCACTCCTCTCTTATTCCGTGTTGCTGATATCGGGCTTTCTGCTTTTTGACAGGGACAAATTCCTGCACATATTCTTCTTCTCCATAATTTTCATTCCTCAGATAATTGCGATCCGCTATTTTTATCTTGCCGGCAACAAGCTGTATTTCAATTCACTTGCAGAGCTTGCGGGACAGGCGGCCTATGCGATTACGGTCTTCACGGTCTTCGCCGCTGACCCTTCGGTTGAAACGCTGATAGCACTTGCAGTCTTACAGGCGCTGGTAACAGGGCTTGTGCTCTTTCTGCCTTACATCAGAAAGCACAGGATCAGGATCGACCTGAACCTGAGGAAGAACATTGATACGGTGAAAGAGGCATACAAGCTGGGGCTGTCATCTAAGGCGGAGGGAGTTACATCATCATTCATAATACTCATGACGGGAACTTTGCTGAGTGAAAGCGCAGTGGGATATTACAATGCATCCTACAAGATATATCTCATTCTCCTTACGCTCATACAGGGACTGAGCTACGCACTGATGCCGGTATTGCTGAAGAACGTCAAAGAGGCAAAGAGCGAAAGGACAGGAAGGATCAGTCTGATCTTTTATTCATTCCTGCTATCCGGGCTTGTGCTTGGCTCTGCAACAATGATCTTTTCAGAGAGAATAATACTTCTTATGTTCGGGGCGGAGTTCATGGAGGCGGTTCCCGTTTTGCAGTGGTTTGCCGTGACCATAATACTCTGGCCGGTGCTCATGTTTACGGGGCTAATGCTTCTAGCGCAGAACAGGCACACATCATTACTTGCACTTTCTCTTGTTTCCATGATCTCCTCCATCGTCTTTTCCGTGGTTCTTATCAGGTATTTCGGACTGAACGGATCGGCAATGGTTCTGCCTTCGGTCGCAGTTATATCAAACATTGCCGGGCTCATAATTCTGAGCCGCTCAGCCGGCCTGGAAAGTTCCGGTATTGCAGGTATCATGTCCCCGCTGAATTTCATCAGAGGCCTGAAGGAGACTTATCACAGAATTCGCAGTTGAATCACAATGCCTCTGTCTTTTAGCTTTTTTGCTTACGGGCAATTCAATATTTTATTTTTCATTAACAAAGCCTGATTGATCAGATACAAAGACATCGGATTCAGAAGCGTTGAGCGCTCTGACCTTGATATTATAAGAAAGGAGCATAATGAGGAACCGATACTGCTGATGCTCCGGGATCCGGGCATTGTTACCGAGACAATGCAGAACAAATGGTTCGAGAGCATATCATCCAACCGCAACAATACCGTTTTCACGATCTTTCACAGATCACCCGATAAGGTCATAGGCGTATGGAAACTTCAGGGGCTGGATGAGATCAACCGCAACACTGAGATCGGCCTCGACATATTTTCGGGATACAGAAGCAAGGGATTCGGACAGAAGTCATTTCAAATGATCTTCAAGTATCTGTTTGACAGCCTGAACATTCATACAATTCATGCAAAGATCGGCGAATACAATGATATAAGCCTTGGAGCCGCACAGAAGGCGGGATTCAGGATCTCCGGAAAGATGAGGGAAACTCTGTTCAGGAACGGCAGATACTGGGATAACATCATACTTGACATCACCGTTGAGGATTACAGAAAGCTGACAAAGCAAAGCAGAGGTTAAGGCAGTTATGATGTTCTTCATTTATCTTATAGCAATAGTCATTCTCGTCCTTCTGCTTTACGATTACCGGACCGGCATAGTGGCATGCCTGATGGCAGTGACCAACTTCGGAGAGTTCATTTACGTTAATCCGAATCTTGAGATCGGCGACTTCGGAGGGATCGGCACAATCTACTTCATGGACCTCTTCTGGATCGCATTGCTGATCGTTATCTTTCTTCGAAGGGAAAGACTGTCTCTTATGCATTATAAGGTATCTTTCATAATACTCGCAGGCCTTTGTCTTGTTGCTGCTGCAATGCCTTTCCTCATTTCTTCATTCTCCGCAAAGGACATGATCAGCACCATCAGGCCGCTCGGCAATTTTCTCTTTCTCCCCTATTTTGTCATTACCATTATCAGCATGAAGGAGCTCGAATTCTTCGAGAAGTTTCTGATGGGAATGGTGTTCGTATTCCTTGGAATACAGATATACGAGTACATTGTTCAGAAGCGCGTGCCCTTAAGGCTGTTTGACAAGTACAGCCTTTTCTACGGCGAGGATCCGTTCTCCGTGGAATTCGGCGGAATCAAGACCGGCTACATCTGGTCGCGCATCGGCTATCTTCTTCCGTTCAATCTGTTCTTCGGCGTGTTCTATTACTTCACTGACAGGAGAAAGTACGGCATGCTGCTTATCGGAGCATACATTCTTTCCATTATGATTACGCTCAGCAGGATCTGGATAATCGGATTCGTATTCTTTCTGATTGTGCTAAGCGTATTGCTTTTGATCAATAGGGACCGTGAAGAGAACATCGCATCCAATCTTCTTTTCATGCTCGGTTCATTTGCATTGATTGGCATCATACTGCTTTACACATCTTCTGCATTCAACAAGATCTTCGACATTTTCCTTCTCCGGATAAATTCGATCAATGATCTTGCAGACAAGACAGACTCCTCATTTCTCGGGAGAGAATACATACTCCTGAGGATGTTCACCGTTTGGACGGAATATCCGATCTTCGGCGCGGGATTTTCCGTCATCTCAAGAAGTCTTGTAACAAATTATCTATGCATTCCCAACATAGTTACTATCTTCGGAGGTGCCGGGATAATAATGCTCGCTTCATTCCTGAAGCAATACTATGACAACATAAAGCCCTTCATAACTCATAATTACGTCCTCTTCACATCCCTCATAAGCGTAATGGCCATGATCACTTTCATGAGCATTTTCAGCATTGATATGTTCTACTATAATGCTATCGGCGCAATGCTTCTGGCGTTCGGCAACATACTCATAAATATTGCGCAGTCGGAAACGGAGGAGCAGACTGACTACAGCCATGCGGCATGAGAAGGCGCTTGTAATTGGCGAGCAGGAGCTCGGCCCGTACGAGATGTATTTCTCACGGGCGCTTGCATCATGCGGATTTGATTCACAGTATGTCAACATCCACACACTGTATCCCGAAGCCTGGAAGAAGGCTTCGAATTATTTTCACAGACTGCCAAGAAAGTTCGACAATTCACTTAGGGAGAGTTACGTAAGCAAGGTGAATGCCGGACTGACAGCCCTCTACAATTCTGAGAAGCCTTCACACATTTTCATTTACAACGACTGCCTCATATCTCCTGAAACCATTGTGCGCATGAGGAAGAACGGCACAAAGGTAATCACGCTTCTCGGAGATGATCCGTGCTGTCTTCTTCCCGGAAAGAAGACGTTCCTTCTCACAGTGCTTGCAAGCGATTTCGTTATTGTTCCCGATTCGGGATGGATAGAGGGATTGAAACTGCTTGGCGCAAGAAACCTGATATTCTCTCCTATCGGCACTGATGCTTCCGTCTTTCATCCCTTACAGCCCGGAAGCAATGATCTTTCCGAGTATGGTTCAGACATAATCTTCTTCGGAACGGGTTACTATCTTAATGCATGGGGCATCAAAAGAGCGGAGGTTCTCAATTCACTTTCAGGCCTCAACTTCAAACTGTTTGGAGACAGTCAATGGCTCGAAGTGCTTGAGTACTATCCTGGACTGAAGAGGCATTTCAGGAACAAAAGGCTTTCGGCAAATGAGGTCAATGTTGCCTGCAACTGCGCAAAGATCTATCCTGTCACAGTGAATTCGGGAGTTGTCAACGGCGTTTCCACGCGGGTGTTCGACTGCATTGCATCCGGCATTTTTGTAATTGCAGAATACAAGCAGGACTTTCACACGCTGTTTCCGGACGGAGAAGTTGCATTGTTCAGGAATAAGAAAGAACTGAGGGAACTTGCCGAATACTATCTGAAGAATGAAAGAGAGAGGCAGGAAATGCTCAAGCGTGCGCGGGAAAGAGTTCTCTCGTCTTATACGCTTGATAAACTCCTTCCTCCGGTGCTTGAGAAAATTCAATCTGCTCCGGTCTGAACAGGAACGATATAAGATATTCCGGCGGAAAGTTTTCACTGAAGTTTCCGCAAGCCGAAAGTTATTTCAAGAACTCTCTGCTTCTTGATACGCTTCAGCATTTTTCCGGACACTTAAAAGGCCGCTTGCTTGATCTTGGCTGCGGGAACAAGCCATACTACAACATTTACACTCCATTGTGCAGTGAATCCGTCGGCTGTGATGTTCCCCACTCTCTGCACAAAGATTCCAGGGTGGAGGTTGAATGCAGTGCCGAAGACATAGACAAATATTTTGATCCGGAATCATTCGACACGATCTTATGCACGGAAGTCATTGAACATACGTTTGACGACAGAAAGGTTGCTGAGAATATCGGCAGACTTCTTAAACCGGGAGGAGCTGTGATAATCTCCGCTCCGTTCACTTATGTGCTTCATGAGGCGCCGCATGACTACAGGCGATACACGCTCTACGGGCTGTCGCGACTGCTTGAGGATAACGGCTTTGAGATATCTTCATCTGCGGCAATGGGCGGAACGTTCTCATCGGCATTTTTCATTTGCCACTACTGGGTAATGAAGACATTCTACTTCATACTTAAGAAATTTGGATTGTCGAACCTGAGAAATAATACTTTGTTGAAGTTTGCATGGGGACTTCCGGAGTTTGTAATGTATAAAGCCATCCGGCCGTCATTCATGCGAAAACTCCGTGAAGGAAAGCATCCGTCAGTTTATGAGAACTTTTCATCGTCGGGATATTTGATTGTAGCACGCAAGCGGGGATCCGGTAAATGATCAGAGTAGCAGAGATCTCCGAATGCTTTCCGACTTCATACAGGCCGCAGTCGGGCATGTTTGTTCTCGACCATGCAAGGGCGTTGTCCGAATTTTGCCGTGTAAAAGTGATTGTTCCGCTCAGGACCGTTCCGCCGAGGGAAGCGGTTTCATCCGGCATTGAAGGATTGGCAAAATGGAAGAGAAGCCTTGAGCTGAATGTTCCGTTCTCGACCGGCAATCTTGATATTGAGTTCATGAGATATGCTTCACTACCGCGGCCTTCGTTTGAGAAGATTGACAGCGCTTTTGTTAGTTCAGTATTTGGCAGAAAGCTTAAAAAGATGTTTAATGAATTTGAACCCGATGTTGTGTATTGCCATTGGTTGAGGCCGTGGGCAGAAGTATCCGGCAAAATTGCGAACGGCCTTGGTGTCCCTTTTGTGATCGATCAGCACGAAGACCTTCCCACGCTCAAAAAACTCTTCCCGGATAGCTATGCAAACATGCTAAAGCCATTGCTGTCATCACACAAAGTCATTGTACACAGCAGTGTGAATGAACATGATCTTCATCAGGAATTTGGAGGAAGAGTGAAAACTGAGCTTGTGTATCTTGGCCAGTCTCTTGAGATCTCACAGGCAAAGAAAAAATTTTCACAGTCATCCTTCAGGATCGCAGGCATAAGCCACTTGCACGAGGAACGGAAGAATATTGATGTCCTGATAAAGGCCGCAAAGATCCTTGAAGGCAGAATTGACTTCTCGCTTTCCATTATTGGCGACGGCCCGCTCAGGCAGGGATATGAATCGCTGAGCAAAGATCTCAACCTTGAGAAGAAGATACGATTTTGCGGTGCGCTTACGCCTGCCGGAATATCCGGTGAGCTTGATGAATCTGACCTGTTTGTGCTTCCGAGCTATCCTGAAGCATTCGGACTTGTGCTCACTGAGGCGCTCGCAAGAGGTGTTCCTGCTGTTTCGATCCGTGGAAACGGCGGAGCGGAAGAACTTCGCTCACTTGGCTATCCTGTAATTCTTGCAGAACCGCTCGATGAAAACGACCTCGCAGAAAAGATCATTTCAGTCTTGAATGATCCTGAACTGCTGTTGAAGATGTCTGATGCCGGAAAGGAAATAGTTGGAAGGCATTTTACATGGAAGAGAAATGCGGAGCACACACACAATGTATTGTCTGAATTGAAAGTGTCAGGGAGGGCGAGCTGAGTGTGCGGAATTAACGGCATACTGTATTTTCGCGGAGCCGAAAGTGAAAGGCCGGATGAGTTTCATTTTTCAAACATAAGAAAGATGAACAGGACAATAGCACACAGAGGGCCTGACGGAGAAGGCATCTTCATTGACTATCCCGTGTGCCTCGGCCACAGAAGGCTAAGCATTATTGACCTCAGCGATGCGGGAAACCAGCCGATGTTCAACGAAGACCGTTCGCTTGCACTTGTTTACAACGGCGAGATATATAATTACAAAGAACTGATTCCCGATCTCCTGGCAAAGGGCCACAGGTTTTCAAGCAAGACTGATTCAGAAGTAGTGCTTCATGCTTATGAAGAGTACGGAGAAGATTGCGTGAAACTCTTCAACGGCATGTGGGCATTTGCCATATACGACATAAAGAGGCAACGCATATTCGCTTCGCGTGACAGGTTTGGCGTGAAGCCGTTCTTCTATTACACTGACAATTCGCGTTTCATTTTTTCGAGTGAATGCAAAGCGATCCTTGCGTGCGTTTCCGTAAGCGCTGCAAATCGCAGGAAGGTATTCAACTACCTTGCATACGGTTACAGGCTCAATGACGGAGATTCCTTCTTTGAAGGAATAAAAGAACTGCTTCCGGCTCACAACCTGATTGCAGAGAAGGAACGACTTACAGTCTCAAGATATTGGGACTTGCCGGCGGGAAGTCCCGCAAAAGAAGCCGGCACTTCACAGGTAAGGGACCTGCTGTTCGATTCAGTGTCTCTGAGGTTCAGAAGCGATGTGCCTGTCTCAATTCTGCTCAGCGGCGGTATAGACTCGGGAATAATCGCCGCAGTGACGAATGAACTTGTTTCAACGGGGATGATCGGCAACTTCTCCGTCAGCTCTTACTCCGCAGTGTTTCCCGGATATAAGCTCGATGAAACTGAAAAGATAAAGGACATACTCAATGCATGTCCGAACATTAGAGGACATTTCATCACTCCTTCTTCAGAAGGACTTGCTGAAAGCGTAAACGAATTTGTTTACGGAATGGGCGAACCTGTATTTGGCCCAACGAGCTTTGCGCACTATGCGATTATGAAGGAAATAGCTTCGAAGGGTGTGAAGGTCGTGCTCAATGGCCAGGGTTCCGATGAAGCCTGGTGCGGATATGACAAATACATCATCGGATACTTTCTGCAGGACATCCTGAGAAGTGAACCCGGAAGTTTCTTCCGGCAGTTCGCAAGTGCTGCAGAAAAGATGAACCTGTCTTATGCTTACATTGCTGCGCAGATGATGAAGGCGATGATTTCGAGACGATCTGCTTCGCGACTGAGATCCAGGTACGGCGAGAAGATTTACAACAGCCTGTCCGGAAGCTTTGCGCAGGAGTGCGATACGGAAACTTTCCGCAACAGGTTTGCGGCAGGAGATGCGGGCCGGCTCGACAGCTATCTGAAATTCAACATTGATCATCAGGGCTTCAATCAGATACTGCATTACGAAGATCACTCGTCAATGCTGAACTCTGTGGAGATGCGCTCACCGTTCATTGATTACAGGGTGATGGAACTTGCTTTCTCAGTCCCTTACACGCAAAGGATCAATGACGGAATAACGAAGAAACTTCTGAGGGAAAGTTTCAGCGACTTGCTTCCCGAATCCGTCAGCTCAAATTTCATAAAGACTGGATTTGCCACTCCTCTGGACAACTGGAGATCGGACGGAAGCCTGAAGAAAGTCGCAAATGATGTGCTTGGCTCGGAAGAATTCAGGGGCCGCAAGATTTATAACACCAAGAACATCCCCGGGAATGCGGACGAGATACAACATGCAGGATTTCCGCTTTGGAGATTGATCAATCTTGAGCTGTGGATAAGAGCTTACGGGATAACGAACCTATGAACAGCACAAAACTTCTTGTCCTGCAAAGAGTCCTTCCTCATTACAGAACAGGGATCTTCATGCGGTTGAAAGAGAGATTCCCCGGTTTGACAGTCGCTTACGGAGAACCCCGGAAGAATGAACCCTTGAAGAATGACAGCTCCCGGCTTCCTGATTTTTTCAGAAAGCTGAGGAACATTTATCCCGCGGGCTCGCCGAACATCTTTGCAACCGATTGCTCAAGGCTGATAATAAAGCTCCGGCCTGATGCTGTGGTCTCGGTGTTCAACACGGGTAACCTGAATCTTTACAAGATGCTGATCCTGAGAAAACTGCTCGGCTTCAGGCTGATTCTGTGGAGCTTCGGCTATGACCCTGCACGCGGCTTTGACCCTGCAAATTCATTATCGGACAGGATCAGGCTGCGGCTTTCCAAAAGTGCGGACGCTGTGATCTTTTACTGGGATAAAGGAAGGGAAGTTGTTGAAAACATCACTGGCAGTTTGCCGCATTTTTTTGTAGCCCCAAACACTCTTGACACTTCCAGGCTCGAAGCATTAAGGATGGAATTCGATGCAATCGGAAGGGACAATCTGAAAAAGGAACTGAACGTGATACAACAACATCACTTTATTTTTGCGGGAAGATTGATAAGCGACAAGCAGGTTGACCATTTGATCGAAGCTTTTGTATCACTGAGCAAAAGGTTTGAGAACTGCAGGTTGACGATCATCGGCGACGGGCCGGAAAGGGAAAAGCTTGAAAGGATCTCTGAATCGGCAGGCGGAAATGTGATCTTTGCCGGAGAGATCACCGACGACAGGGAAGTAGGAAAGTGGCTCTACATCAGCAATGCACTTGTAATGCCGGGCAGGCTCGGGCTTTCTGTTGTCCATTCATTTTGCTTCGGAACTCCGGTCATCTCCCAGAAGAAGGACAGTTTCTTCCATGGAGAAGGAATCGGTTACCTGAAGGACGGAGTTAACGGCATGCTTGCAGAAGACGGTGATGCAGAAGATCTTGAACGCAAGATGGAGGTGCTCATCACACTGCCTGAAATGAACGATGAAATGAGAAGAAATGCGCTCATAACTGTAGCCAATGAATGCTCGGTGGAGAAGTTCCTCGAAGGTTTTGAGTCCGCAGTGAATTACGCAATGAGGCAGAAGTAATTTCTCCTGCCGGATTTTATGAATTTTCTGTGGTAATGTTAATTTGTAATTTGCCGGCAGTCAATGAATGAGATTACGCATAGCGCTCCCGGGAAGAAGATTATTATGGTCGGAAGCCTTCCTCCCCCCTATCACGGTTCTAACGTATATTTTCAGGGACTGCTGAATTCAGAACTTAAGGAGAGATATGAGTTGCATCACGTTGATATTTCTGACCACCGCGGGCTGGAGAATTTGTCGAGGCTTGACCCTACCAATGTTTTTAGAGCGTTGAAAGGAATTGCCGATCTCAGAAAAACTGCAACACGCATTTCTCCTGACATCGTTTACATTCCGGTGGCATCCAACTTTCTCCCATTTCTCAGGGACGGACTGCTGATAATTACAGCCGCAAGATATTCCGATGCAAAAATAGTGATTCACCTTCATGAAGGAAGCTACTTCAGGGATGAGTTCTATGCAAAGTCGGGAAAGGCCGTGAGAAAGTTCATAGAGAAGGCGCTTTCACATGTTGATACGGCAATAGTTTACTCTCCAAACCTGAGAAGAGTGTTTGAAGGCCTTGTGGAAAACGTTGTATCATTTTTCAACGGGGCACAGCCATGCAAAGCGCCGCCGGAAACTTACGAAAGGCAGGGCGTGAATGTGCTGTTTGCTTCCAACCTGTTTGAGAGCAAAGGCATCCTGACTTTTCTGAAGTCAGCTGCATTCATCGGAAGAGAACACCCGCAGGCAGTGTTTAAGGTTGCAGGTGGGTGGGGAGCAGATAAGGAGTTCGTAAAAAGTGAGTCTGAGAAGATTATGACGGAAGGCGGTATAACCGGCAGAGTGAAATTTCTTGGCACGCTTGGGAGTGAGGATCTTGGCAAAGAGTTCGATGTTTCGGATGTATTCATCTTTCCCACAAAATACCCTTACGAAGGTTGCCCGATGATACTGATAGAAGCGATGAATCATGCCGTGCCTTCTGTTACTAGGCTTGGCTGTGTCGCAATACCTTAATTGATTACGCACGGCAGGGTAGGTGTTCTCGCGGATCCTGATGATCATGCGGCAATAGCTGAATATGCTTTGAAACTGCTGAAGTCAAAGGAACTTAGAAGAAGTATGGGAGCAGAGGCAAGGGCGAGATTTGAATCTGCTTTCACGAGGGATATCAATATCAGAAACATAACAAAGGTGTTTGATGATGCTCTTGCAGTAAAGGAAGGAAATTCGCAGTATAGATGAAGTGCATCTATATAAAGGGAGTGAAAGTGAGCGTGTGCGATCTTGAGACTGCTTCTTCCGAAGCGCTCAGACTGTCACGGCTTGATTCCCCTTCTTATATTTGCGTAACTGATGCAGGAAACATTGTAAATGCCTACAGAAACTCCGGAGAACTTCGCACTGCCATCAATGACTCCGCTATATCTCTGCCAGACGGCCGGCCGATCTCATTGCTGGCAAATGCAAAAGGAGTTGCAGGCATGGGAAGAGTTGCGGGACCCGACTTCATGGAGAACATCTTCCGCCTGACCGCCGGATCAGATTCAAGCCATTTCTTCATCGGCGATACGGAACAGACCTTGAAGCGGCTTTCACAGCTTGCAAATAAAAGATTCAATGCCAAAGTTGCCGGTTACATCAGTCCGCCGTTCGGAGATACTACCGGAAGCATTGACGAAGAGATCATGAAGTCAGTCAATTCATCCGGGGCGAGATTCGTTTGGGTAGGGCTCGGAGGAGGAAAGCAGGAAATATGGATGCACAGAAATGTCCGGCACCTCAACAAAGGGATCATGACGGGAGTGGGAGCGGCTTTCAGGTTCATGCTTGGAGACATAAAGCGCGCACCGAAGGCAATGCAAAGTGCGGGCCTTGAGTGGCTGTTCAGGCTGTTACAGCAGCCGGGCAAAATGGGAATGCGGTATGCGTCAACCCTGCCGCTGTTTGCGGTTTACACAATACAGGAATTGCTAACCAATAAAATGAAATCAGAATAAGATGAATGTACCTTTCAGCGATCTTAAACTCCTCCACAGGGAGCTTAAGCAGGAACTTATGGAAGAGATAGGCAAGATCATTGACAATGCTTCGTTCATACTGGGCGATGCAGTTTCGGATTTTGAAAAAGGATTTGCAGAATTATGCGCCGCAAAGTACTGCGCCGGCGTGAGCTCAGGAACTGATGCAAATCATATCGCACTTTGGGCAAAGGGCATCGGACCCGGAGACGAAGTGCTGATCCCTGCCAACACTTTCATTGCCACAGCATGGGGCGCTACTCTCTGCGGTGCGAAGCCGGTATTTGCAGACTGCGAGCCCGACAGCATGAACATTGATCCGTCGGATGCAGAGAGAAGAATTACCGGGGCAACTAAGGCCGCCGTGGCTGTGCATCTCTACGGACAAACTGCAGATATGGACAGACTGAAGGAAGTCTGCTCGGCCAGAAACGTAGAGCTGATCGAAGATGCCGCGCAGGCTCATCTTGCCGAGTATAAAGGTGCAAGAGCAGGATCCCTCGCCGACACGGCATCATTCAGTTTTTATCCCGGAAAAAATCTCGGGGCATTAGGCGAAGCCGGAGCACTCACTACAAGTGACGAAGATCTGAACAGAAAGTTCAGAATGCTCAGAGACCTCGGCTCCGATGCAAAGTATTATCACAGAACTCTGGGACACAATTACAGGATGGAAGGCATTCAGGGTGCAGCCCTGAAGATCAAGCTGAAGTATCTTGTAAAATGGACAAACGAAAGGAGGAGCGCCGCAGCGTATTATGACAGTGCACTCAAGGAAATTGAGCAGGTCACACTCCCTGTTCAAATGCCTTACGCAAAGCATGTCTATCACCTGTATGTCATACGAACCCCTCAACGTGATGAGCTGATGAAACATCTCGCCACAAACGGGATCTCGGCCGGGCTTCATT
>DAIQRO010000012.1:9927-20203 GCA_036786155.1 Bacteroidota bacterium | reverse complement strand
GATACATCTGCAGGAATGTTTCAGCGAACTTGGATACAGGAAGGGTGATTTTCCCGTTGCCGAATCGCTCGCCGAGACATGCCTGTCACTGCCCATTTTTCCCGGCATCACGGAAAGCCAGCAGTCATACATTTGCGAACAAATTAAGCATTTCTTCAAACGTTAATATCAGCTATTCTTAGCCTGTTTAAGGAAGCCATTATCTTTCCCGATGAAATATCCCAGATACAAATACGTATTTGCATTCTTTGATTTTATCATAGTATTCTTTTCATTTCACATTGCCGAGTATGTGACGGCCGTGTATTTGAATAAGAAGATACTTGTTGAAGAGAATGTAGTGCTGACCACCGTCACTTTCTTTGCGTTTTCGGTCGTCTTTATTCTTCTATTTCAGAACAATTACCTGTACAGGATAAACGTATTCCTGACGAGGGCAAAACATCTTACGGCCATCATCAAATCCTTTCTGTACGGCATTCTGATACTTATAATTTTCTCTTTTGTCATCAAGTTCAACCTCCTGCTCTCGTCAAGAGTCTTTGTTCTGTGCTTCTTTGTAATTGCATTGTCGGGAATCACACTGTTGAGGATCGGATTCCTCCGGCCGTTCTACATGAACTTCACGAAGATCCTTCACAACAGCAATGTGCTTATAGTCGGCGGCGGAAGGCCGGGAAGGCTTCTTGCTGAAAAACTTATCTTTGAGAATTTCTACGGAGTGAGGATCATCGGCTTTGCAGATGATGATGTTCCGAAGGGCGCAAAGATATTCAAAGAACTCGAATGCCTCGGAAGCACTGCGGACCTTGAATCGATAGTGAAAGAGAAGGAGATAGATGAGATACTTATTGCTCTCGACAACATCTCCTATGAGCATCTGATGAGACTCATTGACAGGGCAAACCACCTCGAAAAGACTGTTAAGCTAACATCAGAGCTTTTCAATATCGTGCCGGAGAAAATCGTGACCGACAATTATTCCGGAATTCCCGTCGTTGATGTTTCTCCCAAGGTGAACCATAACCTAAACTATTATTACAAGAGGACCTTTGATTATGTCGCATCCGCGATCGGATTGCTTGTCCTCTCCCCTGTATTTCTCGTGATCTCCGTATTGGTAAAGCTCTCCTCGCCCGGGGAAATTTTCTTCAGGCAAACCAGGATCGGAAAGGACGGCAAGCCGTTCACTTTCTACAAGTTCAGGTCAATGTACAGGAACGCCGAGAACAATCAGAGCAGGGAGGAATATATGAAGGAGTTCATAAGGAATCAGGAGAAGTTCACCGAAACATCCAACAAAGTGGTTGATGAAAAGCTCATCACTCCCATTGGAAAGTTCCTGAGGAAGACTTCGCTTGACGAACTCCCACAGCTTTACAATGTACTTAAGGGCGACATGAGTCTTGTGGGGCCGAGGCCGTGCCTTCCTTACGAGTACGAATCATACGACGAATGGCACAAGCGCAGGCATGTGGTAATGCCCGGCTGTACAGGCGTTTGGCAGGTGTCGGGAAGAAGTTCGGTTTCATTCAAAGACTCCGTTGTTCTTGACATATACTACATCAACAATATGACACCGTGGCTTGACCTTCAGCTCATTCTCAAGACATTTCCCGTTATGATGTTTGGAAGGGGCGCGAAGTGACGCCTAACCCTAAGCAAAACATCAACAACGTAAAGCTCGGAAAGGATGTGAAGATATATGATTTTGTCAACCTTTACGGATGCTCTATAGACGACAATTCGAAGATCGGCACGTTTGTCGAGATACAGAAGAACGCTTCCGTCGGAAAGAACTGCAAGATATCATCTCATACATTCATCTGCGAGGGTGTGCATATAGAAGACAATGTTTTCGTCGGACACAATGTGACATTCATAAATGACAAGATTCCAAGAGCCGTGAATGACACCGGCGAACTTCAGAACGAAGAGGATTGGAGCGTTGTGAAGACCTTTGTAAGGAAGGGAGCTTCGATCGGTTCGTCTGCCACCATCATGTGCGGCATTACGATCGGCGAGAACTCTGTGGTAGGAGCGGGATCTGTTGTCACGAAGGACGTTCCTCCCGGTAAGGGCGTTGCAGGAGTTCCGGCAAGGATCTTGCGCGATGCCTGACTGCATTTATCCGGTGAGATGAAATTCTTTCCTGCCCCACAAAGCAAAAGATGGCCGCACAAAGATCATTACTGAAAATACCGGAGTTAATTGGCGAAAGCAGATTCCTTCTTTTCGCCTCCCTTATTGAGCGGATCTTCTTCTTCGTTTTCTTCCTGATAGTTGCAAGACAATTCACTGTCGAAGACTACGGCATGATGATCACGGCCTTCACCATTGCAAATGTGTCCGCCATTCTCTTTGACCTCGGCATCCCGATACATCTTCAGAGAGAGATAGCCGCAGGCAATAAAGCGGAGAAACTTTTCCCTCCCGTGCTTTCGCTTAACACGCTTCTGCTTCCGCTGTTCTTCGCAATTTCCATGGTCGCAGGAATTTACTTTTACAACATTGAAGCATGGACAATGGCTCTGATAAGCATCCCGGTGTTCCTCTTTTCGATCTCGAACATACTCAGCAAAGCGCTTGCCGGGTTCGGCGACTTCAGGTCGCAGTTCAATTACGTGCTTTATCCGAGAGCGCTGAACATGGTTGCTGTCCTGACGGCATTCTATTTTTCATCCGGCCTGGATTCCTATCTCATAACTCTATCGCTGTTTGCTCTTCTTCAGGCAGTGATCCTTGCACGCAGACTGTCCCTGCACCTTAGTCTCCGCGATGCGTTTGGTTTCAGCATTGGGAGGATCCGCGAGCTGTATTCCGTAATTCCGCTCGGTGGAGCTGTTGCATTCAATTTTCTTTATGACAAGATCGACATTCTGATAATTACAAAGCTTCTCGGATTTCATGAGAGTGCGATATACTCTGTCTCATACGGACTGTACAAGACAGCTACCTTCTCTTTTGCATTCCTCTTGATTCCGGCGCTTACAAAGTTAACGGCAATGTCATCAAGAATGGCGGCCTTCAGGCTTCTTCTTGCAAAGTACACATGGCATATCTTCCTGATCTGCCTGATCACAACTGCGGCTGTTTACTTTCTTGCCGGTCCGGTTGTGAGCATTGCTTACGGAGAGAAGTATGAAGAATCCACGGCATACCTTAAGATTCTTTCTGCGGCAATGATAGGAATCGGACTGAACAACCTCTTCGGCGTGGCATTGAACGGACTCGGATTGTACAGGCAGAATCTGTATGTTACACTCATCGGACTTGCCGTTAACATTGCAATGAACCTGGTGCTGATACCCGGAATGGGAATTCTCGGCGCTGTGATCGCAACTATTGCTACCGAGTATCTTGTGCTTGCGCTTGACAGCCATTACATTAGCAAACATTTCAGCAAAACGCTGTAACTATGGGCACATCCAACTGGCAGAACATCTCCTATAACATTGACCTGGTGAAGCGGCTTGATCCGCAGTCCGTGCTCGACATCGGTTCAGGTTTCGGAAGATGGGGGATCCTTTTCCGGGAGTTTCTTGAAGTGTGGGGAGAAAGAAATATCTCCGGCAAGTGGAGAAGAAGAATTGATGCAGTAGAGGTGTTCAAACCGTACATTAAGGAGTATCATAAATTCTTTTACAGCAATGTTTACAATTGTGATGCACTCGAATTCATGCGCAAGCTTGAATCAACATACGATCTGATCAACTGCGGCGACGTGATAGAGCACTTTGAAAAGAAAGATGCACTTGAATTGATTGGGCTGTGCCTGAATAAGTCAAAACACCTGCTGATAAACATTCCTCTTGGAAGCAACTGGGAGCAGGGTGCGATCAACGACAATGAGTATGAAAGGCACCGGAGTTCCTGGGAAATGTCTGACTTCGCATCCTACAAAAACAACATTGCGGAAGTGTTTGAAGATGTTGAGCTGAGGAAGTTTCTTGTCATACTGATCTCGAATGAACCGATTGATCTTACCCGGGCATACGGAAAACACTTCCGGCTGAAGTCAATAATGAAGAACAAGCTTGGAATGGCAAAACTGGTCAATCTGATCTCCGGGGGCAAATGACCTTCAGGGTGAGGCTGAGAAATATTATCCTGCTTCCGGGACTGATCGCCGTATTTCTGATCGTCTCAGGCAAATACTTTGCCTGGGTTGTGGATGATCTATACATCTATTTCCGTTACGTCGAAAACTTTGTTTCGGGCAGCGGGATCGTCTTTAATCTTGGCGAGCATGTTGAAGGGTTTTCCAGCTTTCTCTGGTTTGCATGGCTTGCTCTCTGCAAGAGTGCAGGCGCGGATCTTGAGTCTGCTGCGAAATATTCTTCACTCTCCCTTGCAGTGCTTAACATACTCCTTGTTCAGATACTTTCATCAAGGATCTTGCCTGGAAGGCTATCCGTTACTGCTCCGGTGCTCACAATGTTTTGCCTGCCCTATGTGTTATGGGCCGTGTCAGGATTCGAGCTTATGCTTTTCATATTCCTGCTGTTGCTTGCTGTCCTTATACTCAGCGATGAAAACTCCGGCGCACCGGCACTGGCAGGATCTGCCTGCGTCTTGTTTCTGCTTACTGTCACCCGTCCGGAAGGCATACTGTATTCATTTTGCCTGATCTATTATTCATTGTTCACATCCGGCAACAGGCGCAGATTTAGACTGCCCTTGCTCATTTATCTTACACTCACTGCAGTCTTCTTTGGCTTCAGGCTTGCGTACTTCGGCGATATCCTTCCCAATACATACTACGCAAAGATCGGGCACGGAATTTTCGGGGCTTATGAGATCCGCTCTTACAAAAACGGTGTTCTCTATTTCATCTTCTTTCTCAAAGACAATCCGCAGTTTATACCGGGCTTGATATTCGCATTTGCGGTTCTTATCCGATACATGTCAGACAGGTTGCTTATGATGCTGTCGCTTATGCTGATATGCCAGCTTGCGTTCATCGCATTTGCCGGAGGCGACTGGATGGTTCAGCACAGATTTGCAGTGCCTGCAATACCTTTGCTTGCACTTCTCACTGCAGGCCTGATTGCGAAATTGAGCAGAGAACGGGAGCTTGCCGGCGCATTGTCTGCAACTTTGCTGTGCGTGGTTTCTGCGGCTAGCCTTGTGTTTGGGGATAAGTCAGTCATCGAACGCGAAACCATGCTTTGGAATAATGTGAAGGTGGTAGCGCCTTCGATGGGAAGCATCATCGGCCCCGGAACAGTTGCGGCAAGCGGTGCCTGCGGAATAATCCCCTACTCCCTGAGTAATGTGGAGATCATCGACATGGTCGGGCTTACCGACAAAACAATTGCTAAGGAAGGTTACAGGACAGGCATGTGGTTTGAAAGATCATTTCCGCAATATGTATATTCAAAAGATCCGGAGTTCCTGATCATGTGGAAGAAGAAAGATGACAACGGAGAATACAGGTTTCGCTATGCCGCGCCTGTGTATGAGGAGATGTCGAAGGATCCGGGCTTTCAGGATTTCGAACTTGCAAAGACATACGATGTGCTTAGTGATGTTGTGATTGAGATATATAAGAGAAAGGGCAGTTAAATGAAGATCGCATTTGTCGGAAGGTATGAACAGGGTGAGATCCTAAGCGGCCCGGGAAAAGTTGCCGCACGGCTTTTTGAGGAGGCATGCAGGAAACACGATGCCGAATTCATTACTTACTTTTTTGACGGCAGAAAGCACAGCAGGCAGGAAAAGTTCTTTGGCAGGCACGAATTTCATGAGGGCTCCGGAAGAGTGCTGATGATGGGAATTATCCCCATGCTGAGGCATCTGCAAAGGACCTCTCCGGACGTAATACACATAATTAGCTTCGAACGGTTCGCATCCGCGCTTAAGTATGTTAAGCCGCTTGTCAGATCGAAATTTGTCTATACTGTTCACGGCATTGCCGCAATGGAAAACGAAAGATTCAGACACGCTCCGGAAGATTATGCTAAGCGGGACAGCGCCGCAGAGTCATCACTGTTTGCATTCTGCGACAAGATCGCATTCCTCTCAAAGCAAACACTTGATATTGCAAAGGCAACTTACGGAATTGATGGATCGAGATGCACTATAGTCCCGAACGGCATTGATGCTGAATTCAATTCAACGAATCTCCGCAAAGCACATGGCAATGAGCTTAAGCTGGTATTCACGGGTGATCCCGAAAGAAGGGAGAAAGGATTTGAAGTGCTCACTACTGCGCTTGAACTGCTTGACCTTCCATACACGCTCTATGTTGTCACAGACAGCATTGCAGTATCAGGAAGAAACATTGTTGTGCAAAGGAGGATGTGCGCAAAAGGGCTTGCGGAGTTTTATTCTGACAAAGACATATTCATCTCGTCGAGCATTTACGAACCGTTCTCCATGTCTGCAACGGAGGCAATGGCTTCCGGAGTTGCCTGCATAGCCTCTGACAGCACGGGCATGACACGATACATCAGAGACGGAGTCAACGGATTCATATTCCCTTCGGGAGATCCGTCAGCGCTTGCAAAGGTGATCGCAAGGCTCAACAGCGAAAGAGACCTTCTTGCATCCGTTGCAAATGAAGGCAGAAAGATCCCGGGCATTCTGGGCTGGGACAAAGTGTTTGCAGCTTACGAATCGCTTTACCTATGAAGGTCATACACATACTCAATACAATAAGCGATTCGGACGGTGTCTCAATGCATGTCCTTCAACTGGCTAAGTTGTTATTGGCAAGCGGAACTGTTCCGGAGATTGTAACAGGGAAAATTATCTCCGCACGCAAGTTTGAGAAGGCAGGATTTGCGCCGGTTGAAATTCCGGAATTCTTGCATGAGCGAAGATCGGTCGCTTCCATGACCAAAGCAGTGAGTAGGTGCTTTGCGCTAGTGCGTCACACGGGTGCGAAGATAATTCACTCGCACAGCCACTATGCGGCAAACATCGCTTGGTATGCCTCCAGGCTGGCCGGCACTTCAACAGTACAAACAGTTCACGGCATCATTCCGGAGCGAGGAAGGCTTGGACACTTCAAAGCGAACAGGTTTATATGCGTAAGTGAAGCCTCCCTGGAACATCTCATTGGACTCGGAATCAGCAAGGACACGATACATTTGATCCGTCAGGGCGTTGCACATACTGCCTTGCCCAAACCGAAATTCACAGAACGCGAGGTAAGAGTGTCTTGCATTTCAAGACTTGAATATGAAAAGGGAGTTGATCTTTTCCTGAAAACTGCAATTGACATCATGAAGAATCATCCGGGTTTCAGATTCACGATTGCGGGAAGCGGGTCGCTCGAAACGGAAATATCGAAGACACTGTCCAATTCAAAAACAGGCATTGAGTTCATAGGAGAAGCTGAAGATCCGTTTGACGTTCTTGACAGCACCGACATTGCGGTCTTTCCGGGCAGAATTCCCAACGAGGGATTTCCCATGATAATAGCTGAAGCCGGAATGGCAGGCTGTCTCGTCATTTCATCAAACTTCGATTCTTTGAAGCATGTGTTCGATGAGAAATTTGACGGGCATGTATTTGAGCTCGGAGATGCGGAAGGCCTTAAAAGAAAGATCAATCACTCTGCACTTAACAGAGAAGATTCGGCAAAGAGGGCAAGGCATTTTTTCAATAAGTCAAAAAGGCTATTTGATGCGGACACATTTTGCATGAAGCACCTGGAGGTTTATGGAAAAAGCATTTGACGGAGGCCTTACGGTGCTGATGCCGGTTTACAATTGCGAAAGATATGTTGCTCAGGCAGTCAGGTCTGTGCTGAATCAGTCGCTAAGTGACTTCGAGTTTCTTGTCATTGACGACGGCTCAACGGACAGATCCGCTGAAGTTGTGAAGTCATTCAGTGACACAAGGATAAGGATCATCGGCAAGAGTCATACAGGACTCGCGGACTCGCTTAACAGAGGGCTCGAGATCGCATTGATGCTGACGATATCGCAGTGCCGAAGCGCCTTGAGCTTCAGGCAGAGCAGATCGCAAAGGATCCGGGCACAGATGTTGTTGCAGGTTACTCGGTTTATTTCACCGGAGAAAGCAATATTGAATTTGCCGTGAAGCCGCCGGTTGCGGATTCTGAGATCAGGAAGATGATGGATGTTCATAATCCTGTGAATCATTCCACCGTGACCTTCCGAAAGAAGCCTGTTATTGACGCCGGAGGTTATGATGCAGGATTCGGTTGCTTCGAAGACTTTGAGCTATGGCTTCGGATCAGGGACAAAGTGAGATTCTGCATCATCCCCGAAAACCTTGCATTCACGAGGCTAAGGGAAGACTCTATGACAACGGGCGCAGAAGCCGGGAAGTTATACTCACTCCTGAATGCTAATCTGAAAATTTTGCGCGAGAAAGGAGAAGATCCTGAATACATCAGTGAGTGTGAATTCAGGATCGAGTATTTCTACGGCAATAGAGACAGAGTTAGGGAAAAGAGGATCGGGTTGAATGATCCGAAACTTTTTGCGGCCTATCTTTCAGCACATCTTCCCGAAAAGAGTTTTCTGCGCCTGAAGAATTCACGACTTCGCTACAGGCTGGAAATGAGAAGGGCCGAAAGGTCGCGTCTGCAAAAAGAACTCCTTAGTTATGTCACTCCGAACGAAACTCCTGAGGTATGAAGGATTCATTTAAGCCGGCATCATACCTGCTGTTGATGTTTGCACTGTATGTAGTATTCGTCAGCTCTGCCGGCTGTTTCAGCATCGGGCACTTGTCTGATGACCATCTGAATATCATCTCCGCATCTTCTTCAAGCCTAGGTGAAAAATTCACGGGCAAGGTCCCGTACTACAGCCCGCATCACTACAGGCCTGCATGGTTTGTTGCGATTCAGTTAACACAGGAATTGTCTGACTTGATGGGAGAAGGAAGAGAAAGCGCTTTTGTTTCACGAGCCGTGAACCTGATCTTATTCTTTTTGCTGGCAACCCTTGCTGCATTGCTTGTCTTCAGACTTTCAGGCAGTGCAATCCGGTCAATAACAGCATCGGCGGCCGTGCTTCTGTATCCGAACAATGTAAACAGCATTTGCTGGACAATAGGGCTGGTGGATCTGATGTGCGGTTCGCTGATCTTCGGCTGTCTCCTTTTTTCCCGGAGCTATGCAGATTCAGGCAACAAAACATCCGCAATGCTTTCAGCCGTCTGCCTCGCACTTGCGCTTCTCACAAAGGAAACTGCAGTTACAACAGCATTGATCTGTTATCTTTTTCTGCTTTGGACAATGCCCGGAACAAAGAAGCGACGCGCGTCCATTTTTGTGCTGCAGATGATTGTCACTATGGTCTACATTTTATTCCGCCTCACCGTTACCGGCTCCGGACCGGTGGAGATGATGACTGCATATTCAGTCAGCGGATCAGGGAGAGCCGTCGTGCTTGTTCAGGCTGTATTGTCCGTGATATTGCCGTTTGATTATCTTACTATCCGCCACGCACTTTCTGCTTTCACACCGGAGACGCTTATCATTATATTGCTGATGATTCTGCTCGTCGCGATAATTCTTCTTACACTGATCCGAAACGGAGCGGCCGGAGTAATGGCAAAGTGTTCTGCGCTCTTTCTGGTTACAATTGTTCCGAATTTGTTTGCAGGCTACTTCAGGCCGCAGATTGTACTGATCCCGTTTGTACTCACTGCGACGCTCTTTATGGTTCTCTTGTCCGGAAAAATCTCCGCCCGCAAAGCAGTCTTACTGCCAACGCTTTCATTGATCATGATTTGGACGTTCATATCTTACAAAGTGGTAAGCCAATGGAAAGAAGCCTCTGACATATCCCGCAGAACTTACGGCCTTCTCAGAGAGATCCCGGCTGTTGAAATTTCGAATGCGGTAATAATAGGTTTGCCGGGAAGACTTGGACAAGCGCATGTTTTGGAGTATGTTACCGGAACGTATAATTATCTCAATCCCCCAACTGACGGAAAGATAGTGAGCGTAAGTGACGCAGTGCATACCTCGGCTCTTGATGAAGTATCGCTTGAATCTGAGATAAAGCAAAGAATGATAAGCGGCAATGCGGTTGAGCTTTCTGCAACCGGAGAAACTCAGTACTTTCAGATCACGGGTTCTAGGCAAGACTCAACTACCGTAAACGGCGTGAAGATAAAATTGCATGGACAGAATGATTTCCGGAAACCGACAAAGATAACATTGGAAATGGCCGGCACGCAAACTCCGGTCTATCTTTTGAACAACGGAAAACTCAGCAGGCTCGAATTTTGAAACACCGGATACTTCACATAACACCCGATCTCAATTACGTTGACGGCAGGT
>DAIQRO010000012.1:5874-9917 GCA_036786155.1 Bacteroidota bacterium | reverse complement strand
TCGGGCACAAGGTCATTATTGCAACAGGCGGGGGCGATGCATTGGGCAGGGTGAAGTGCGGGGTTGATGTTGTAAGCGGCCTTATGAACAAGCGGAGAATTGCCCGGACACTTAAAGAGATCTCTCGAATAATTGAAGAGAATGAAATTGACACGGTACATACTCATCACAGGTATTGCGAACTTCTTGCAAATACTGCAAAGCCCGGGGCAGTAAAGACAGTTCTGACTGCCCTCAGCATAGTTGACAGAAGATATTTTGTCGATTACCGGTCAGACAAAATTATCGCAGTCAGCAATTCCGTAAAAAAGATGCTGACTGAGAAGTTTAGAGTGAATGAAAATAAGATCGTCACGATACCCAATTTTGCGGACTCTGCAGAGCTTGCCCGGTCCGGTCCTTTTCAAAAGAGGGATT
Source organism: Bacteroidota bacterium (assembly GCA_036786155.1). GTDB lineage: Bacteria > Bacteroidota > Ignavibacteria > Tepidaquicellales > Tepidaquicellaceae > JADJAH01. The sequence goes on along the minus strand of DAIQRO010000012.1, from coordinate 9,500 downwards.
CCTCTGAATTCACAATATTTTCCGCCGGACGGTTCCATGAGGAAAAGGATCCCGTTACTTTGCTTAAGGCTATTGAAATTCTCAAAGGCCGGAATGTGAAGCTGATACTTGCCGGAAGCGGAGAGCTGGAAGATGAACTCAAACGGTTCTGCTCCGGGCGCGGCCTTAATGTTGTATTCATGAAGCCGCAGGAAGATCTTTCAGATCCGTTTTCGAAAGCAGACTTATGCATGCTCACGTCAGTAAGGGACCCGCTTCCCACTTTCCTCCTTCAGTCAGGACTTCATTCAAAAATATTTGCAGGCGCAAGAACAGACGGCATTGCCGAGATCATCAGTGACAGGAAGAACGGATTGCTGTTTGAACCGCGTGATGCAAAGGCCGCGGCGGATGCAGTCCTATTTGCAATGGGCAATCCGGAGGCATGCCGTGACTTTGCAGTAAACCTTCACAAGGAGGTGATGGAGAATTTCACCGAGCAGGTGAACACAAAAAAGATCATCCGAATTTATGATGAACTCGCAGGCATGAAATGAAGGGAGACATCGGCATAAGAAAGACAATTCGTATTCTCGGGATCGACATCAATGCCTTCACGTATCGGGACTTTCTCAGGCTCGCTTCGGATACGATCATTGACAACAGCAAAGTTACGGTCGGATATGCAAATGCGCTCACCCTTTCGCGGTGCAGTAGGGATGAAGATGCAAAGAGGGCTTTGGAGTCTATGGATTTCATTCATCCCGACGGTGCCGGAGTATTTACAGCGTCAATGTTTTTGTACGGCAAAGACTCACTTCCGGAAAGGATCACTGGTTCGGATTTTTACCCCATGCTGGTCAGACAGTGCATTGAATACGGCCACAGCGTTTATTTCTTTGGGCACAGGAAAAGTAACCTCGAGCTCATTCACAAGAACCATCCGGAGCTTAGCATCGCAGGTGTTCATGAAGGTTATGACTTTGAGGATGAAGAAGTGGTCAGGCAGATAAACCGGTCCGGCGCTCAGATACTGCTTGTCGGGCTCAGCTTCCCGCTTCAGGAAAAGTGGATAGCCGCAAACAAAGAAAAGCTGAACTCTAACCTGATCCTGGCGGTCGGTGACGGCATAAGGGTTTTCTCGGGCGAGAAATCACGGGGACCCGCCTTTATGAGAAAGGCCGGACTTGAATGGCTTGCGAGAGTTGCCGCCGAGCCCTCAGTTTATTTTGGCAGGTACGCGTCCGGAATCCCGGAATTTGCGGTCAAAGTTCTGAAGCAAAAGCTTCTTTCCCGCTGAATGCAAACCCTGATAATGGCGTGGGAATACAGAAAATTGACTGAAATTATTGGCAAGAAATACTATATTGGCACTATCAAACACCATCCCAAACAAAAGACGGAGCATGAATAAAGGTTACTGTATTTAACTGCATTAACTTCTGTATTCATCATATGAAAAAGACACTTCTTGCGGCAATTGCCATGTTCCTATTGTTTGCGGATAAGGGTCACTCCCAGAATTTCAACTGGATCACCCCAAACAAGACATACCTGAAGCTATACGTCAATGATGACGGAATGTACCGTCTCAACAGGGCTGATTTTGCCTCTGCAGTGATCACCACCGGCGGTATTGACCCCAGGACCATGAAAGTTCTCTATAAAGGGAATCAGATCCCGATCTACTTCTCGGGCGAGGATGACGGGACATTTGACGAGAATGACTTCATGGACTTCTTCGCTGAACGCAATTACGGCGGCCCCACAAAACATCTTGATGCAAATACAAATCAAAACGTTTACACCACCAACGAGTATTACAACATGTTCTCCGATACCAGCATTTACTGGGTTGACTGGGGAGGTGCAAACGGACTAAGGATGCAGCGCTCGTCTTATGTTGCTCCTGATAACTTTCCTAACAACTTTCACCTGAAGAAGGCGCATTTCGAAACCGATGCGTTCTATTACCTTGGCGAAACAAGAAATCCGAACAGCGATTTCAGGTACTTCAGTACAGAAAGGGTTGTTGGCGAAGCTTGGTTCTGGCGGTCATTGACGATTGACGACAATACATTCACGCAGTCGATCAATCTCAACGATGTTGCATCTTCATCACAGCTTTGCACCCTGAAAGTGTTTGCGTTCACTGTTTCATTCACAGATTCGGTTCTGAATGAGCACCGGCTCGAAGTTAAGATAAACAGTACGATCGTTGACACGCTTTTTGCAAACAATCTTGCCCGAATTGATGCTTCGGTTCCGTTTCCTTCAAACCTGCTTACCAACGGTGCTGAGAATGTGATCACACTGAGATACATTCCTGTGCTTACAGGCAATTATTATCCGGTGCTGTTCCTTGATTTTGCAACACTTCTTTATCCGGCCGAACTGAAATTCACTTCGGGAAGGCTCGGCGCTTCGCTCACTTTGCAGGATACGGTTAGCAGGAAGATCTCGGTAGCGGGAGTGAATTCCTCTCTGCCGCTGAATATCTATGATATCAAAAACGGTATCAGGATCGAGAACTCATCAGTATCGGGAAACAATCTTACATTTTCAGGCAGGTCTGATTCAAAGTTTGAAGTAATAAATCAGAACATCTCAAAGAAGCCGTTCCGCATTGAGCAAAGAAGAGTGCCGGATCTGGTTTCCTCAGGCAACGGCGCGGATTATGTTGTCGTATATAACAGACTTTTTGAAACTCAGGCCGAACAGCTTAGAAGCCACAGAGAGTCGTACAACAACTATCGTTCGGTAAAAGCAGAGATCCGGGATATCTATGATATCTTCAATTACGGAATGGAGGATCCTGTTGCTGTAAGATACTTCATGCTGAATGCTTCGCAAAACTGGGCACAGCCCTCTCCAAAGTATCTCAGTTTGCTTGGAAGAGCTTCGCTTGATCCGAAGAGAAACGTTGCGTCAAACGAGTATTATCAGAACTTCGTGCCGACATACGGAAATCCTCCGACGGACGGTTACTTTGTGAACTTCAACATGGGCACGTTCACCTATTATCACATGGTATCCGTTGGAAGAATTCCAGCATACACGATAGCAGAAGCACAGGCCTCAGTTGACAAGATCATTGCATACGATCAGCTCACTCCTCAGGTTTGGTGGAAGAAATTCCTTACTATCACCGGCGGAGGCACGAGACTGGAACAGCAGAATTTTCAGTCGAAATCTGAGTTGATCCTGAACAACTACATCCTTTATCCACCGATTTCCGGCAATGTATCAAGAGTTTACAGAAGTGACTCAGCCGGTTACATCACTTACAATTACAAGGATTCGATCAAGAAAGAGTTTGACCGCGGAGCCCTGATAGCAAATTTCATAGGCCATGCTGCGGCACAGGACTGGGAGATCGGACTCGAAGATCCGAGCACTCTTAACAACGGCCCGAGACAACCGCTTGTGCTGAGCTTCACTTGCTTTACCGGTAAGTGCGCAGAACCGAACCTCCGCAGTTTCGGAGAGAAATTTTTCATTACACCAAACAAGTGCGCAATCGGTTTTGTCGGTACTACAGGCTGGAGCTTTTCAGGAATCGGAGATACATACAATCAGCTAATGCTTAAGAATTATTCGCAGGACAGCGTCAGAAGCGTCGGCGAAATGGTTTCTTACGCTTCCAG
>DAIQRO010000012.1:2737-5778 GCA_036786155.1 Bacteroidota bacterium | reverse complement strand
ATCACGGAACACAGTCAACTGCTATAACCTGATAGGCGATCCGGCCACCGAGCTGAAGATCCCGAAAAATCCTGAGTTTGACATCAGGGATAATGACTACGCTCTTTCAAATCCTTTCCCCGCGCTCGGCGAATCGGTTGGCTTGTTTGTTTTCCCGCGCAATCTCGGAACTTACGCTGATTCCGTCAAGATCAGATTCAACCTGAAAAGGGAAGGGCAGATCAGTTCAACAAAAGACACGCTGATCAGATCGTTCTCATATATTGACACACTTTCGCATTCATTTACAATTGATACTGCCGGAAACTATACGATGACGGTGATACTTGATCCTGACAGGAGATTCAATCAGGAATATACGAACAATGATTCGATCACGATTCCGCTGATAATCAGAAACCTGTCTTATGTTCAGATCAGGCCCATTGACAATGCACTGCTGAACACAACGTCATTCAGATTTACAGGTCTGAATCCGAATGTTGACTTTACCAAGGCGAATACGAAAGTGATAATGCAGATTGACACAAGTGTGCTGTTCAGCTCCCCTCTCGCACAGACTTTCACCACATCAGCACTCAGCGGGCTTGTTACCGGCTTTGACGTGAACCTTCCGGTTACGGAGATCAATACGCTGTACCACATCAGGACCAATGCGATCATTAACGAGGACAGTTCGGGCTGGTCTGACATTTCAAACATAATCTACAACCCTGGCGCTACTGACGGTTCAGTTTCAGACTCGGCTTACACAGTTTACACAGCAAGGCGCGAGCAGTTCAGATTTCAGGACCTGGTAAATGTCAGGCAGACATCCGAAGGCCTTTCGCTTTCCACATTCACGGGAAATCACTATGTGAAATCTTACGGAAGCAACGGCCCGGAAGCATCCTATTTCACCATCAACAACATCAACTACTACAGCGACGGCGGTGCGAATGTCGGGCTGAACATTGCAAAGATAAGGAAACTTACCGGGCAAGTACCGGAGATCAGAAATTTCAGAATGAACTCTGCGGCTTCTTCTGATTCTGTCGTATCATTTCTGAATACATTCGATACGACACATTACATGATGCTTTATATTGCCTCTTATGTTCCGGATTCGGATTCAATGCGCTCCAATGCAAAGGCAAAGATCAGAGAGTTCGGAAGCATAAATGTAGATTCCGTGAACAGGTTTGACAGGTTTGACACATGGGCGTTCTTCGGATTCCTGGGCGCTCAGCAAACACAGGTTTGCGACAGGTTCCACAGGTTCTTTTCCAATACGGTCTGGACGCCGCTTGACTGCCAGATTACGCCGCAATTCTCAAATCCAAGCGGAAGCATTACAAAGTCATACGGCAATGCAGACAGTTGGAGAAATTTCTCATGTGAATCTTTTGTAAGTCCCGGCAACAACATCGAATTTGATCTGTACGGAATTCCGCAGGAAGGAAGCCAGCCGGTCGTTCTGAGAACAGGCCTGACATCACAACAGCTTGTTAATATAGACACAATTGACAGCTATACTTATCCGTCTATCTTACTCAGCGCAAGACTTTCAATTGACACGGTTAAGGGCAACAGTTCCCCGGTGTACAAATCAGCAAGCGTCAGGTATGTTCCGCCCGCTGAACTTGCTCCCGACAACTACTCACTTATTGGCAGTGATACTTCTGTGCAGGAAGGCGACAGCATTTCGTTCTCCGTGAAATACTACAACATCGGCTTCAAGGATGTTCAGGGCTACACAAACAAGTGGTATGTCAAGAATCAGGGCATAGAGACCGTGCTCAGGATTGACACTATCACCAGTCCGCTTAAGATTGACAGCAGCAGAAGTTCTTCCGTTACTTTTTCTACATCCGGCCTGAGGGATCCAAAGGTAAGGCTGGATACCATGGAGATCTATTTTGTGACTTCTCTTCTCGGGAACGCAAACGAACTCTTTCCGTTCAACAACACAGCTTTGAAGAGCTTTGTGGTGGAGGGAGATTCGGTAAGGCCGGTGATTGAAGTGACTTACGACGGCAAGCAACTCATTAACGGCGATTATGTGCAGAAGACTCCCGTGGTCCTGCTGAAGTTCTTTGACGACAGCAGAATGGTGATCAGCGATACATCAAACGTAAAAGTGTATCTCGACAACAGGTATGTTCCCTATTCGATCAACGGAGCAGCCAATCCCGAGCTCACAATTGAGTTTCCCGATGACATTTTCCTTCAGGCGATTGTCACTTACAAGCCCGTTTTGTCTGCCGGAGAACACAGGCTGAGATTCATAGCCACTGATATTTCAGGGAATTTTGCAGATTCAATAGTGAACACGGTCGTTGTGAATCCCGACATGGGAATCATAGACATTGCGAATTATCCAAACCCAATGAAGACAGAGACCAACTTCATGTTCAATCTCACGGGAGAGTATAATCCCACTTCCTGCAAGATAAAGATCTTCACCACTGCCGGAAGGCTGATAAAAGAGATCAACACGCCCGCTTATGTCGGATACAACAGCATTTACTGGGACGGCAAGGATGATGACGGTGATTATATTGCAAACGGCACATACCTTTATAAAATGATAATACAGGGAAATTCGCAGATAGAAACATCCATTCAGAAAATTGCGGTGCTGAGGTAATGTGATGAGCATTCGTGAATCAGGCATGTATGTTTCAAGGCGCCCGACAAAATTCAGGATCGAGCCGGGCAGGAAATGGAAGCTTCTTGATCTGAAAGAGCTCGCGTACTACAAAGACCTGCTGTACTTTTTTGTACTGCGGGATTTCACTGTACAGTTCAAGCAGACCATACTCGGCTTCCTTTGGGCAGTCATAAATCCGGTTTTTCAGATGGTTGTCTTTTCCGTGATATTCGGAAAGCTGGCAGAGATCTCCAGCGACGGAATTCCTTATCCTATCTTTTCATTTGCGGCAATACTTCCGTTCAATTATTTCTCGCAGTCTCTTTCGGGAGCAAGCGGGAGCCTTGTAGGCAGTGCATCGCTTCTGACAAAGGTATATTTCCCGAGGATACTGATCCCTATCACGCCC
>DAIQRO010000012.1:0-2696 GCA_036786155.1 Bacteroidota bacterium | reverse complement strand
GGATTTTGCAATAGCATTTGCAATACTGATCATCATGATGCTCTATTACAGCATCAGCCCTACATGGAACGTTTTGTTCCTACCGTTACTGATACTGATCATGATCCTCTCTGCCTTGGGTATGGGAATGTGGCTGTCGTCACTGGCGATACAATACAGGGACGTCAAGTTTGCGCTTAATTACATCACTACGCTTCTGATGTACACTGCACCTGTTGTATTTCCCGCGTCGCTCATTCTGGAGAAGTTCGGCAACACTGCATACCTGTTGTACGGGATCTATCCGATGGTGGGTGTGATCGAAGGTTTCCGTGCGGCATTGCTCGGATTCAGGCCCATGCCGTGGGAACTCATCATAATCGGCGCCATAAGTTCATTGGTACTTTTTGTAACGGGCGGAAGTTATTTCAAACGCACCGAAAGAATTTTTGCTGACGTAGCTTAGAAAAGCGAAATGCCGAACCATTCGATTGAAGTCAATGATGTAAGCAAAGCCTTCCTGATAGGACTGCAGGAGTCAAGGAAGGAGACTCTTGGCGCAGCCATATTCTCATGGTTAAGGTCGCCAGTTAAGAACTATAACATTCTCAAGAGGCTAAACACCTATAACTACGGCGAAGAAAGCGAGGATCTGTTCTGGGCGCTGAGAAATGTTTCATTCAGACTCGGACAGGGCGAAACGCTCGGTATCATCGGAAACAACGGCGCAGGCAAGAGCACGCTTCTCAAGATCATTTCCCGGATCACAAATCCCACGCACGGTTATGTGGAAGTTAACGGAAGAGTCTCCAGCCTTCTGGAAGTTGGCACCGGTTTTCACAGCGAGCTTACAGGCAGGGAGAATGTCTATCTCAACGGCACGATCCTTGGCATGTCCCGGAAGGAGATTGACAAGAAGTTTGATGCAATAGTTGATTTTTCAGAAGTTGAAAAATTCATTGACACACAGGTAAAAAAATATTCAACAGGAATGAGGCTCAGGCTGGCATTTTCAGTAGCGGCCTTTCTCGAACCCGATGTAATGATAATTGACGAAGTGCTTGCAGTCGGTGATGCGCCGTTCAGGAAGAAGAGTCTTGACAAAATGATCGAAGTTGCCAAAGGCGGCACCGGGGTCATACTTGTAAGTCATAATCCTCTGGCAATTCAGCAACTATGCAAGACTACAATGCTTCTTACACACGGCAGGGTAACAGATGAAGGCGATACGAATGAGGTTTTGCAGAGATACCTGGGAAGTTCAATCAACAACCGTACACTTCAGGAGTGGGATGTTGACAGTGCGCCAGGCTCAAAGGAAGCACGGCTCATAAAGGCAGAAGTAAGATCCGTACACCCGAATATTACAGTCATCAGGCCCGGTGATCCGTTTGAGTTTGAGTTTGTCTTCTATCTGACTCTCGAATGCGAGCAAAACATCAACATTACATTCCATCTTAACGATGAGTATGAAAATCTCGTTTTTATAGGAAGCACAGCGCTTACGAATCTCACATACACGGCAGGCAGCGGTTACCTGAAAGCCACTTGCAGCATACCCCCCGACATTCTGAATGCGGGAACGTACACTGTTACGAGGCTTTATATACTGAGAGGATTTTCCGATCTGATCTATGAGCACAAAGAAATTCTTAGTTTTGAGATCACGAACAATTATGCACCTGACCACGGAAAGGTCGGCAAAATTGACGGACTGCTGAAACCAAAGCTCAAGTGGGAAGTTGTTGCAAATGCAGAAAGTGAGTTGATGCTTTGAAGGATACCAAACAGTTGAAATCGGAAATAAACAGCGCGGGTTCTTCAAAAAACGGTGAAGCCGGTCTATTGAATTTGCCTGAAAGGACAACCAAAAGATCCATTCCTTTAAAAACTCCAGAGGGAAAGCCATGGCCGAAAATTTCCATAGTCACGCCTTCCTTTAACATGGTCGATTATATTGAAGACACAATACTGTCAGTTATCGGACAGGGTTACCCTAATCTTGAGTACATCATTATAGACGGAGGAAGCAAGGACGGGACGGTTGAGATCTTATGATTGAATGAGTCTTGGATTTCGCATTTGATCAGCGAAAAGGACAGTGGCATGTACGATGCAATTCAGAAGGGATTTGAAATGTCCACAGGAGAAATAATGGCCTACATCAATTCCGATGACAAGTATCACTACAATTCGCTGTTCACAGTGGCGTCAATATTCTCATCAATGGAAGATGTTGACTGGATTCTCGGAAGGGCTTCATTTTATAATGACGAAGGCAGTATAGTTGATGTTAAGGACATCAGGAAGTGGTCCAAGCTAAACTATTATCTCGGCGATTTCAAATGGATACAGCAAGAGTCTGTTTTCTGGAGGCGTAATCTGTGGATCAAGGCCGGTTCGAGGATCAACAGGGATCTGAAGCTTGCCGGAGATTACGAACTCTGGCTGAGGCTCTTCAAGTTTGCTAAACTTCACACCGTGGATACGGTCTTTGGAGGATTCAGATTCAGGACCAAGGACCAGCTCTCCCTGGAGAGACTTGATTCATATTTGTTTGAGATTGACCAGGTTACTGACCTTTCCAATCTGCCCCGAGAAGACAAGTACGCAATTGACAAGGCCAGATTCATTGAAAAATATCTGCTCCGCATTCCTGTTGTCAGGCGCTTTAAGACTGTGAGAAGAAATTACGAAAAGACATTTGATTATCCTCC
>DAIQRO010000183.1:0-5929 GCA_036786155.1 Bacteroidota bacterium | reverse complement strand
GTATAATTTTCTCTCGCGCCTTTGCGCCTCTGCGTGAGGGTGCAGGAGCGAAAGGGATCATTCGTGCATTAGTGGCTAAATGCTCTTTCCTGGAAGTATTGAAGCGGTATGAGCTAACATTAACTGCATTTCAGGAAATGCTCGCATAGTTGATTCGTGTTCAAAAAGCGACAGCCGCGAATGCACGAATTAAGAAGATCCATCTTGTCATTCTGAATAGAGCCATCCGACGGCACATTTTATTCGTGCTTTGACAGGGCAAAAATTATTCCACAAACCAATGTGATGCTTTGAGCACTCTGAAGATAATATAGCAGTGAACAGCTGCAGGATAGAAACTTGATGTTGAATCAGTCAGTACTAATTTCGGCACGCTTTGAATGATTGCAGAGTTCTGATATTGTCATATAATTGACGATGCCTCCGACAATGCCTGCAATGATTCCCGTTATTACAGATGCAACCGGAGGAGACACATATACTGAGCCGGCAAAGCGCTGAAAGAGAACTGCAAAGATAACCATAAGTCCGAAGGCAAATATCGAATGCTTCAGAGCCATTTTGAAAACTACCGGAAAGTATGACGGCTTTCCCGGTATCTTGGATGTGAAGTAGGTAATGCTTGTAAGTAAGAAAGCAAGTGATACTGCAAGCGGCACTGCTCCGGAGAGAACAGTGTGTTCATTTGATGAGATCATATCACTTGACATCAGTACTTTTTCTCCTCCTTCATACGAGAACCAGTTTATGATGCCGTTGATGACCGCGTTAAACACTCCCGTAATTATTGAGCCTTTTATTATTTCCGATTGCACGGTTTGATTCGCATGCATGCTTGTTGTGTTTTGATGATGTTTGATGTTAACCCGTTTACTGCTTTTGTAAAAGATCAAAGGAACATGAACAATGCAACCTGGTAAGTCGTCCAACTATATATTCCCCCATTAAATGCTTTTGTGATTGCCCCACCGGGTTTTGCATAAGATATGATTCCGAGAAAAAGGAATTTATCATTTATGTAATACCTGCTTTGAAGTGTGATCTCCTGTCCGAAATCTTTTGCCTTCAGTGTTGAAATTGGTGCAAGCCCGCCCAGATTTGAAAGAGTGTTTGCTCTTAAGATGAAGTAGTCCAGCGATACCTCAAGAGATTCACTGAGATAACCCTTTAGCTCAATTCTGTGAGAGATGATGTTTCCGCTGCCGATTATCTTTCTGAAATTGATTCCCAGTACCCAATTTCCCAATCCGCCGGTAAGAATCGGATCGAATCTTTCAAATCTTTGCGAGGCGCTGTCGTCACCCTGCATGTAAGCGTAGCGGTAATAAAGAGATGGTTTCAGGAACCATTTGTTCATATCCAATCCTGCACCGACATAGTATGCATTTGATCTCATATCGGCTGTGCGATGTGACTGGAACGCATACTCGGATTTAACGAACAACCCTGTGCCTGCAATATCTTTCAACCATAGCTTTGGATTTATGATATACATTCCCTTTTTCGGGATCTTTCCTGCAGGTGTAGTGTATTCAGAAGACCCGGAAGGAATGGTTATGTAACTGATACCGGCATCTATGGAATTGTTATCATTGTATGAGAATGTTCCTCCCGCATAGTTTGTGTTCGTTTGCTTGTCTTTGAGCAACTCCTCAGGCTCAAGGAAGAAGCCGTCAAGATTGAAGGAGCCGAACTGTGTTCTGAGCACAGCCGTCTTCTGAAACGCTGTCCTTGAATTAAGATATACATTGCCACGGTCTCCGGCATTTGCTGACCCGGAGTACTTGGAAATGAGAAAGCCGTCATTAAGCTGAAAGGACTGTCTTCCGAAAGACGCATCAATATTGATGTTCTTGTTCTTCCCAAGTCTTGCTCCGAGCAATCCCGCATACAATCTTTCAGCATCAATGAAGATCGTGGATCCTTTCGAATAGATATCTGTGGTATTCCGACCTGAGACTAATGCGGATGCAGATCCGTAAGCGTAGAATTTTGAATCTCCCAACTGCCATATACCCGCTAATCCAAGCTCTGCGTAAGATTCTCCCCAAAAGCGAACTCCTTCAACTGCAGGATCATCGGCAATCGGATTGCCCTTTGTGAATTCCGGACCCTTGGCAAATAGTGCGTTGCTCTCATTGAACAGACCGGCTCCGCCATTAAGGATCATCATAAGCTTGGAGTAACTTGTTTCTGTAATGACTGGAAAATCTCTTAGCGATCTGGAGTGAAGCATGCCCTTCTTTCCGATAATTGACTTGCGCTCGCCTTCTGCCAGGAAATAGACATTGATCACAATTATGACGGGTGATCCTGGTTCTGAATTGAAAATTTCATAGCTGGCGGCCTTAATGTCCGGCTGTTTTTCGATTGTGTTGATTGCAAGATCCATTACCAATTGCCTGAAGGCACTTCCGGGCCGGATGTCAAATGCTTTGTAAAAGGCGTCCGTCTCCAGAGAATCCGTAAGCACAGACTTCTCATTTTTATGCAGAATGATAATAACGGAACGTATGGGTAATCCCTCGCTCAACTCGGGAGAAACTCTTACACCGGGATTATCCTTCCCGGTATCCTGCGCACTGATCTGCAATGTTGCATTGATGCATGACAAAAGGATCAGAAGATATTTCAGAAGCGACGGCTTTATGTGACTTAAGTTCATGAAGTTTTACGAATCTGACAGGAAGCGTTTGAGACGCTCCCTGCCCCGATTCTGATTGAATGACTTTCTATTCTGTTGGCATTTTGCTCTTGAATGAGCCTCCCCCGTCAATGCGAAGATCAATTCCGGTGATCCATTCAGCTGCATTACTCATCAGGAACATCATTCCGTAGGCAATCTCAATGGGATTTCCCCGGCGTTTCATAACAAATGAATTCGAAAGTGTTTCAAGCATTTCCTTTGTGTAACCTGCCTTGAGCGTGGACTCGCCGTTATCAACAGAGCCAATCAACACTGTATTGAAGCGAACTTTGGGGCCGGAAACAACAGCCATGCTTCTCACCATGTTCATAAGACCCGCCTTGGCCGTGCTGTACTCAATGAACTCAGGCGAGGGAGTGACTCCCACCATCGAGCCCGAGAATATGACTGATGCATTATGCTCCTTTTCGAGATGAGGCATGCATAGCTTTGTGAGATTATATGCGCCTACTGTATTGAGCATATATGACTTCACCATCTTTTCGGAATCAGATCCCCATAGCGGAGTTGATTCTCCCCAGCCGACATTATTTATGAGGCCGGAGATCTTTCCGAATTTTGCAATCGTTGCGTCTACAAGTGAGCGGAGTTGAGATTCATCTGTCGCATCTGTTTTGATTCCCAATGTTTCTTTGCCGGATTCCTTTGCTATCTCACCGGCCACTATCATTGCCCCTTCTTCATTGATGTCGGAAATGACAACGTTGGCGCCCAAAGATGCAAACAGATGTCCCGCCGCACTGCCGATAGCACCTGCTGCGCCTGTGATTATGATTGACTTCCCGTCAAAGGAGAAGAGTTTGTCAATGGTTGACATGATACTGGTCTTGTTTGATTGTTGAATGAAATTTTAACCTGCTAAATTGTCAATCGAGGGTTTGAGTTCCGCCCCCGTTAACGAAAAGAATTTGTCCGCTCACCCACTCGGAAACAGGAGCTGCAAAGTATAGAACCGCACCGGAAATATCGGAAGGCTCGCCCAACTTCTTTATCGGTGTATGCTCAAGCATCTTTGCTTCAATTTCAGGGGTCAGAACAGAAGCCAGCGCCGCAGTCTTTGTTGCTCCCGGCCCTACCGCGTTTACTCTTACTTCCGGACCGAAATCCATTGCAAGGTTACAGGTCATGTGGTTCATCGCGGCCTTTGAAGCGGCGTATGCGCTCATGTTCGGGCTCCTGTTTACACTGCTCATTGACGTGATGTTGACAATGCTTCCGTATCCATCTTTCTTCATGTGCGGTACACACAACTGGGAAAGCCTCCATGCGCTGAATACATTGAGCTTGAATACCCAGGCGAAATCGTCAACCGAGATCTTGAAAGGGTTCTCTCTGCCACCGCCGCCGCCGCCGGCATTGTTAACAAGAATATGAACTCCTCCAAGTTCAGACACCGTCCTCTCGGTCAGCGTTACCAGATCTTCATCCTTCGTTACGTTGCATTCCGCAGCTATGGCCTTGCCGCCGGAAGAATTTATGTCGTTTGCCACTTTCTCTGCATCTGCAAGTTTCAGGTCGCTGACTGTCACAGAAGCGCCGAACTCTGCGAGAATTTCACAGCAGGCCTTTCCGATGCCGTTGCCGCCGCCCGTTACAATTGCGGTCTTGCCATTTAAATTGAAAAGTTTGTCTTTGTTCATGATATTGGTTTTTTGTGTTTATTGGTGTCCGTTGTCTTGTTTCATACAAGTGTTACCGCGGTTATGCCGGACTTAAGGGTAACCTGAGTTCATACAAAAATAAAAAACTTTTTTTTTCTATACAAAGTTATTTTTGCTTATTTTTGTATTGCATGAACATTAAGAAGGGTCAGAATACCAGGCAAACAATACTCGACAGCGCCAGGCAGATTTTCAACGAGAGAGGCCTGAATATCACACTCGAAAAGATCGCCGCGGAAATGGGGCTCACAAAGAGCCGCATAACCAATCATTTTGCAACAAAGGAATCTTTGTTCCTTGCAATACTCCGCGATTACGAGGAAAGCCTGGCCAGGTGTGCTACGGATATAGGGCTGTCGGATGCATTGGAGCTTTCCGAATTGGCCGTAGGCATAAGCGCAGTGATGGATGTGCAATACCAATACCGCTGCGGGATGGCTTATGTAGCGATGGTTACTCACTCACAGCAGGAACTGCACAGACATATCAGTGAAAACTACAGGAAGAATGTCAGAAGCATACTGAAGCGAACTGAGAAGATGGTTGATGCCGGAATTCTGAAGCCGGAAATTCTGAAATCTTCAGATTTCAGCATATTTGTATTTCAATACACAAACATACTTACCACCTGGGTCATAAATCTTGAGCTCTATGATATTGAACAGGGATATGCTAAGATGAAGCCTGTTTATATCAGTGCCGCATTTTCGTGTTTCATACCCTACCTCACGAAGAAGGGAGAAAAGCAACTTGCCGCAATTGACTTCAGGCAGGCAAGCAAGAGCAGTAAGACCCAGAAAGCAAGAACTTCCGATTCCTTAAACTAACAAACCATTTAGTTTGCAATTTAGGCAAGCTGAGAAGCCTTAAGTTGCTGCAAAAGAATTTCCACAACTGGGAATGCCATGCGAATTCATTCGGAATCTCTGTGAATTGAAATAGCTCTTTAAATCACAGCATCAGGGTCCATCTGCTGATACTTGTTGTTATAGGTTCAAAAATGAAAAAGATCAGTTGTGCATTCTGCTGAATTCAATTCGACGGATGAAGTCATTAGTGTATTCGTGGCCAAATGCTCTTCCCTAAGAATCAATGAGGTAGTATGAGCTAACCGTGACTGCCTTTCAAGAAGAGCACGGATAGTTAATTCGTGTCAAAACATCATTTGCCACGAATGCACGAATTAACAGGATGCGTTGTGGACTTCGTTCATCACATACAAAAGGAACACTTCCTTTTGGTTTCTTGAGATACATATCATCTCACGAATCTGTAAATCTTTGTGCCACTTTTTGCATGTCACGGAATAAATTACTGCGACAGTTATCATTCGTGTATTCGTGGCTAAATGCTCTTTCTTAGAATGAATGAACTGGTATGAGTTAGCCATAACAGCTTTTCAAGAAAAGCGCGGATAGTTAATTTGTATCCAAAAGCTTTTGCCACGAATGAGCAGGATGCGCTGTGGACTTCTAAATGACATACAACAATAACACAGCTAATGGCATATAAACTTACCGATCATTTCACGAATCCTTCAACCGTGGAGTGAGGTTTGCAA
>DAIQRO010000182.1:0-5995 GCA_036786155.1 Bacteroidota bacterium | reverse complement strand
ATCTCTGAATTTTCGGCTTTCTCTTGAATTTAGCCGTATCCGTGTTGTTTCGCTTGTGCATTTGTATTTGATGCCGCCGAAAGATTCCGCGGAATGTTAAGGTAACTTTCTTTGGAAGGGGAGCCGCCTATGCATACTGCCTCATCAGCAAATCTTACATGAAGAGAATCCTTGTCAGCGTCGGAATAAACCGCCACGGTTTTGATTCCCATTTCTTTACATGTTCGGATTATCCTGAGCGCTATCTCGCCTCTGTTTGCAATTAACAGTTTCTTGATCATGGGAAGTAAAGGTCCTCTGCTTAGAAATTTTGGCTTAGCCTGTCAGTGCTTTTCAATGTGGAACAAAGGCTGATTGTATTCCACAGGTTGCGCATTTTCTACAAGTATCCTGACGATCTTGCCCGATACTTCAGACTCTATCTCATTCATCAGTTTCATGGCTTCAATGATACAAAGCACCGAGCCGGGGCTAACCATGCTCCCGACAGCAACATAAGGGTCTGCGTCAGGTGATGGTGCCCTGTAGAATGTTCCTACCATGGGAGACTTGACTTCAAAGATATTCTCGCTTTTGGGTTCATTGGTACTCAGTTCCGCCGGCTTTTCTGTGCCGCCGCCGGAAACCTTAGGTTCAGCCACTACGGCGGGCAATGCCTGTGGCGCTACTGCAAGCGGTGCGATACCTGCCGTGATCTTTGGCCTGGGCTTTGAAAGCCTCAGGCGAGTGCCTTCCTCCTCAATCTCCAGTTCGGCTACTCCGCTTGAATCCAACAGCTTTATAATGCGCTTCAAATAGTTAATGTCCATTTTCATGGTTTGCTTGGGTTAAATTGGAGAATAAGAGGATCAGGACTTAGCTCTTTCGATGTACTCACCGGTTCTTGAATCAACTCTGATAACATCGCCTTCATTTATGAAAAGGGGAGCGTTAACAGTTGCACCGGTTTCCACAGTCACTTGTTTTGAAGCTCCTGTAGCCGTGTCGCCTTTTACGCCCGGAGGCGCTGAGATCACCTTCAGATATACATGGGGCGGCATTTCCGCAGAGAGTGGCTTTGAATTGTGTGAAAAGATCTGAATAACTTCGCCTTCTTTCAGATAGTTGCCGCTCTTGCCGAAAATATCTCCCGGAATCGTAACCTGGTCATATGTCTCACTGTTCATGAATACAAAGTCATCACCGTCTTTGTACAGATACTGGAAATCGCCGGATTCAAGCCTTTCAATCTGAATTTCCTCTCCTGAACGAAATCTGTTCTCAATGGTCTTTCCATTCTTGAGGTTCTTCAGCTTCACCTGATAAAAGGCTCTCAGGTTACCGGGTGTTCTGTGCTCTACGGATACGACTGAATGCAGGTCATTGTTAAAATTGATTATCAAACCGGTTCTTAGGTCGGAAGTTGTTGCCATTATATGAAAATTCGTATTTGATTTTGGTTTGATGTAAAATAGACATTAGCCTATGGAAAATCAATTGAGTGCTTATTCACAAATCAGCCAAAAGCGGAGACTTTCGGTTGAAATCGAAAGACTTTTTGTAAAAATTCCGGTGAATTGCTGCGAATTTTGAGAAATCACTCAGATCGTTTTTGCGCCGTTCAGCTTCATGCTCCATGACAACTGTCCCGTATGCATTGGCTCGTGCCTTATTGCATGAAATATCAGCATTCTCTTTGATTTATCGCCTCCAAAGCCGAATCCGAGGTAATTATCCTCTGACAACTCTTCATCCTTGAGATTTTCGAGAACGCCAAGTGCTTTTTCATGTATGTTATCAAGCGTAGAGATCAGCTCGCTCAGACCGGGCTTCATCTTTATATCTGAAGGATTGGTACCGATGCCGTACTCTTCAAGCCATGGGACGCCGGACTCAATGTTGCCTACTCCCTTTAGGATCAGCGCGTTTTCCGTCCAGCACAGGTGGCCTATCAGCCAAGAAATCGTGTTGAGTTTGATACCGTCAAGCTCGAATTGCTTCTCTATGTCAATATCCTGAAGCTGATTGACAAAGAATTTTGTGAGGCTTCTTACGGATTTGTAAACATCTGCAAGTGCCCTTGCCTCTGTATTCTGCGCCATTATTGTTTGCGGGGTTTGTTTTAGGATGTAATACGATCTGCAAAATAGAAAGATTCTAAAGAAACCGACAATTTGCAATCCACTAAGTTTCTGTCTGCGATTGATTCATTCAATGGTAGAATAGCATTGGATTGGTTAAACAATTGAACTATGCCTGATAATATTGCGGAAAGTTCCGGAAGTACATCTTGGCACGAATGTTTGCAGCAATGCCATTGTGAATAGAGGTTGAGCTTTGCATTGAGGGCAGGGTTCTAAATTGAAACTCAGGCGGCTATTGAGTAATTTCATAAAACTAATCACTAACAAAACAGCTCACGGAGGTAAAATGGCATTGAAAGTCGGAGTAAACGGATTCGGAAGAATTGGGAGGCTTGTGGTAAGAAGGATGCTCGCGCTTGGAGGTTTTGACATTGTAGCGATAAACGATCTTACTGACAGCAAGACCCTTGCTCATCTTTTTAAGTATGATTCAATACACGGCAGATTCAGCGGAGATGTTAAGGTTTCTGCCAACGGAATGACTGTAAATGGAGATGAGATCAGGATAACTGCTGAGAAAGACCCCTCAAAGCTCGATTGGGCGGGGGCTGATGTTGTAATAGAATCAACCGGCGTATTCACTTCAAAAGAGAAGCTTCAGATCCACCTTGAAAAAGGTGCAAAGAAAGTGATCCTTACAGCGCCGGCAAAGGATGCGCTGGATGCAACAGTTGTTTTGGGAGTCAATGACTCTGTTCTCACACCGGAAATGAAGATCGTCTCAAATGCATCCTGCACTACAAACTGTCTTGCTCCCATGGTGAAGGTTCTTGATGACGCGTTCGGAGTTGAAAAAGGTTTCATGACAACGATACACTCATATACAAACGACCAGGGACTTCTGGATCAGCCTCACAAAGATCTGAGAAGGGCCAGAGCGGGAGCGATGAACATCATACCTACTTCAACCGGCGCCGCCAAAGCAGTGGGAGAAGTCCTTCCGCATCTCAAGGGAAAACTTGACGGTTTTGCATTGAGAGTTCCGACGCCCGACGGCTCGCTGACTGACTTCGTCTGTGTACTGAATAAGTAAGTTACAAAAGATGAGATCAAAGCCGCTATGAAGAAGGCATCCGAGAATGAGCTTAAGGGCATACTCGAATATACCGAGGATCCTATAGTCTCAAGTGATATCATCGGAAATCCGAACTCATGCATCTTCGATGCGCTTTCGACAATGTGCAAGGGAAACCTCGCGAAGGTTATAGGTTGGTATGATAATGAATGGGGATACAGTTGCAGAGTTGTTGACATGATGAATAAGATCTCCTGAGATCAGACAGTATGATATTTCCTGAAGGGACGCAGTACTCAGTGCTTGTGTCCCTTTTTGTTTCAACAGGTCGGAAGGCCAATGGCAGCCGGCTGATTTCCTAACTCGAATTAAACAAAATGGAAAACGCATTTCTTGTTCTGAGTTTGTTTCTTCCCAGACTTACTCTGATCGTATTCTATTTATTCTTTCAGATTCCGTACAATACAATTCCGCTCATAGGTGACATACTTCTAACAGTATTCTTACCCAGGGTGCTGGTGTTGATTTACATTGTTCAGAATCTCGGAACTGATTCACCGTGGTTTTGGATACATTTAGTGGTTGCCTTGCTGGTTTATTTTGGGGGCGGAAAGAAGTTCAGGGATTTCAGGAAAAAGTAAATTGTAACATGTGTACGGGCAGGTAGTGATATGATTGCTGGCTGAAATGCTTGTCCGGACCAGCTGAATTCAGAGGCGTGGATCAGATTCGAACTGATGAATAAAAGTTTTGCAGACTTTCCCCTTAAGCCACTTGGGTACCACGCCGTAAATCATCTTCCTAAAATGCAGAGAGCGGGAAACGGGACTCGAACCCGCGACTTCAACCTTGGCAAGGTTGCGCTCTACCAACTGAGCTATTCCCGCAATGTTAGCAAGTTAGTCTTATGCCATACTTTTTTCAAGTCCTTATTCAGTAAATGTTCAATTCGGATCTGCTCCGCATAAGATCTCCGAAGGTCTGAAGCGATTCAGCGGCCACGCCATATTGCGCTCTGTTTCCGTACCACTCATCATATTGTCTGTTCTACGATCCTGAGGAATACCGAAATGTCAGTTGATTATGTGATACGGTTACCATAAATTATTATGGTATAAGAATCTCATACAATGGCAAACATTTCCGAATTTGAACCGGTGGAAGTGATCGTATATTTCTCCGGCATAAAAGCAAACATAATAAAATTCAAGTGGCGGGGCGGAGTGTACAAAGTGACCGAGATTCTGCAAAGCTGGAAGATCCCGTTAAGGGAAGGGCATGAGTACCACTATGTAGTGACCTGCAAGGAGAGCGACCTCCTGTGTGAATTGTCATTCAGCAATCAGGACATGAAGTGGCAGCTGGTCAGATATGATAGCATGGAATGAGATAACAACTCCCGATGCACCGGGGCATATCAGTACTTCAGCTCCAAAGGCTCTTCTATCAGTTCAGCTCCTGATCCGTCAACAGGCACTATCGTGGAATTGATCTTTTGCGATTCCGAATCCCTCCTTTCCCGCCACTTTCTCGGAACCCTTTCTACCTTCACGGGAAAGATCGTCAAAGTTCCGTCTTTGCTGATGTGAAGACGAAGGAAATTCTTATAGTCCTGAATCCTTGCGGCTGAAAACGATTCTTCATTATGCCTTCCGAAAAAGTATTGAGAGATGAAAAGGTAAAGTCCGAATACCATTGATCCTGCAATCCATCCCCCCGCAAAAACAGTCAGCATGATGAAGATGAACATAAGATAGCCTTTCGCCGGGAATAAGATAGCTCCGGTGTAGAATGCAAACCAGCTTATGTAGAAGACAGCATTTATATGTGCAAGTACGTGTAATCCTCCTCCAACCCATTTATAAACAGTGGAATGTGTGTCAGTGAAGAATATGAACCCTCCTGCCAGCAATAAGAGCCAGACCCCGGCCAATGGATTCAGAAAGAATGCCTCAGCTGTGAACAAGTAGGCGTCAACGAACGATTCAGGTACTCTGAAGTCAATTGAGGAACTGACCAGCCAGGCCGTAAACAGATAAATGACTGCAGTCAGAATTCCGAACCCGGGATTTATCAGAGGGAAAAGGAGATTTCTGAATGTGAGCTTCTTTGAAACATCCGTTTCAGGATATGATTTCTTAAGCGAAAACTTTCTTCCTGATTTTTTCCTGAATCCGTAGTCTTCGGTTATGAGAGAGACATCAATGTCATGTGTCGAATGCAGAAATGCGCCTCCGCCCCCGGCTGTGATCTTCTGAACCGGTGTGGCATTGTCCTGCCTCACTTCTTCATGCCTTCTGTAATGGTGATAATCACCGGACAGGAAGACCTTGATCTCCACGTTCTTTCTGGCGAGAATTTCATTCTGAAGATACACAAGATCGCTTTCATCATAAAGAGCTCCGAACTTCTTGTACTTATGCGCATAGATCCAGTTGGGCTGTGAGATGCACATTATCACTTTGTCGTTCACTTTCATATGCTCATTGCATATCATTCTGAAGTACTCAAGCTGTGGTGTATCTATGTCAGACTGGAGCTGCCCGTCAGAACCGAGCATCCACCAGTTTCCTGGCAGTCTAATTGCAAAGTAGCTTCTTCTTTGCTTTGAGTGCCACGCTGCGAACTGAGGATTCAGGTCTGAGCAGAAGAGTTTCGTAAACGCTGTGAGTCCGTCGTACCAGTCGTGATTACCGGGTATTGCAAATACGAGCGGCTTCTCTTCGGAATCGGCATTGCCGAATGCATTCTCATAAGGCACTACCAGCCTTCTGTAATAGTTGTCCTTGCTTGGAGTCGGGTAAAATTCATAGCCTCCAAAGACCAAAGCATTGCCACTCTTTGTTTAATATTTCAT
>DAIQRO010000181.1:4959-6036 GCA_036786155.1 Bacteroidota bacterium | reverse complement strand
CACGAATCAAAAATCCCGTTTAAATAAAAATCGAAATTACCTATATTCATTTTTAGCAATTACTACCTTCACTTGTTCGTAATATGCAGACAAACACTTCCGCCCCAAACAAGCTAATCAATGAAAAGAGCCCGTACCTTCTTCAGCATGCATACAATCCTGTTGACTGGCATCCATGGTCAGAAGAATCATTTGAAATAGCCAGGAAAGAGGACAAGCCGATCTTCTTGTCCATCGGATACTCTACGTGCTACTGGTGCCATGTTATGGAACGGGAAGTGTTCGAAAATGCAGAGATAGCCGCACTTATGAACGAATACTTTGTTAATATCAAAGTTGACAGGGAGGAAAGGCCGGACGTTGACAGAGTTTACATGACTGTGCTTCAGGCAATAACAGGAGGAGGCGGCTGGCCTATGAGCCTGTTCCTTACACCCGGCCTCAAACCGTTCTACGCAGCTACTTACATTCCCCCAAAGTCAAAATACGGAAGAGCCGGATTTGAGGATGTTATTGAGGAGATCCACAAGATCTGGCTCAACAAAAAGGATGAAGTTTTGCTAAGCGGCGACAAGATTGTCAACGCTCTCAATTCAAGGCTCGGTGAAATAAATGAAAGCAGTGAAGAGGTCGCTCTTTCCTTGTTCAGCAATGCACTTACAAAGTTTGAGAATGCATATGATCCAGAGAACGGCGGATTCGGCTCAGGCAACAAGTTTCCGAGACCTCCCGGACTGGATTACCTGCTGAACATCTATCAGTGCAACAAGGAATTTCCCGCGCTAGACATGACTTTGCACACACTGAAGAAAATGTACGAAGGCGGAACTTTCGATCATCTCGGCAAGGGATTTCACAGATACTCGGTGGATATGTACTGGCGTGTTCCCCACTTTGAGAAGATGCTCTACGATCAGGCACAGCTTGTTACTGTTTACACAAACGCTTATAAGATAACGAAGAACATTTTCTTTTTATCTGTGGCGGAGAAGACAGCCGGATATATGATGACGAATCTTCTCTCGCCTGACGGAGCTTTCTATTCAGCTGAAGATGCCGAAAGCGCTGTATCCACAG
>DAIQRO010000181.1:0-4949 GCA_036786155.1 Bacteroidota bacterium | reverse complement strand
ATTGCTACCATTACGGCATTGAAGCACACGGCAACACGATTCACGATCCGCATGAAGTATTCGGCAAGAAGAACGTGCTATATATTTCGCATGACTTATTTGATACGGCAAAGAAGTTCGGCATGACATACGAGGAAACTGCGGAGTTAATTTCAATGTCAAACAGCAAGCTTATTTCGATCCGAAGCAAACGCCCTGCACCTTCTCTTGACGACAAGATCCTCACAAGCTGGAACTCGCTGGCAATATCCGGACTATGCACACTATATAGCGCAACCGGAAAGGACGAGTACATTGGAACTGCAGAGAAGGCGGCTCAGTTCATTCTCGCAAATCTCACAAGCGGAAAGGACCGGGATCATCTTCTTCACAGGTACAAAGACGGTGAGGCGAGATTCTCAGGAACTCTCGAAGATTATGCTTTCTTCATCGAGGCGCTGATAAGGCTGTATGAGTCAACATTCAAAGCCGACTACCTTACCCTTGCGCTTAAGTTCAACAACACTGTGCTGGGTACATTTTATGACGCGGAGAATGCGGGCTTTTATGATGCGGGGCCGGATGAAACGGACCTGATAATCAGGACCAAAGAAACTTATGACGGCGCTGAGCCGTCGGGTAATGCCGTACAGATAATGAACCTGCTGAAACTTTCCGCTATGACCGGCAATCCGGATTTCTCCGGGATAGCAGACAGATCGCTTAAACTGTTTGCCGCTGATCTCAGGACAATGCCTTTCTCAAGTCCCGCGATGCTGAATGCAGTAAGGTTCCTTGCAGAAAGCCCTCAGGAGATTATTGTAAGCGGTGATGCGAAGTCAGGCAGGGCAAGGGAGCTGGCAGACCACATTCGTTCTCTGTATCTGCCAAACAGTGTTCTCCTTTGCGCCGACGGCGAAACGGAGAAGCTGTTTCCGTTTCTGGCAAAGATCACCGGAAGCAAATCTGAGAACGTCGTTTACGTTTGCAGAAACCGCGCCTGCAGTCTTCCTGCGGGTGATATACAAAAGATTGATGCCCTGTTGATTGGATAGTTAACGATCCATAAAGATCATGATGAGAAGAGAATCACGAAAACATATTTGCAAAATCAAAACTGACAACTATGCTGAATAACATTGACTGGAGGGGCATGCTTTTCCTTGATGTGGAAACGGTTCCTCAACAGCCCGATTACTCCGGGCTAGATGACCTGCGCAGGGAACTTTGGGACAAGAAAATGAGATCAACTTCGGAGAGGGAAGGCAAGACACCTGAAGAGCTTTATGACCGCGCGGGAATTTATGCGGAGTTCGGAAAGATCGTATGCATATCGGCCGCCTACTTTGCCGACGGCACGTTCAACGAGAAGTCATTTTACGGGCATGACGAAAGAAAGCTTCTGGAAGAGTTCAGTTCATTCCTGTCAAAGCCGAAGTCGGATGCGAACAGTGAGTTCTTCATTACCTCGATGTGCGCACACAACGGAAAGGAATTTGACTATCCTTATATTGCAAGAAGATGCCTCATCAACTCACTCCCGATTCCGCCTTTGCTTGACAATGCCGGAAAGAAGCCGTGGGAAGTGAATCTGATTGATACAATGGAACTTTGGAAATTCGGCGACTACAAAAGTTACACTTCGCTGGAACTGCTTGTCACATGCTTCGGAATTCCCACACCCAAAGACAAGATGGAAGGAAAGGATGTTTGGAAAGTCTACTGGATAGAGAATAATGTTGAAAAGATCAAAGAGTATTGTGAAAAGGATGTAAGGGCTGTTGCAGGACTCTTTCTGAAGTTCAAATATCCCGATAAGCAAATTACAATTGATCAAATACTTTCGAACAATAAAACTGACAAAGGAGAAAATCAGCAATGATCTTTGATCTAGATCTGATAAAAAATGTTTATGCCGGATATAAAGAGAAGGTGGATGCTGCTTCAAAGATCCTTTCAAGGCCGATGACATATGCAGAGAAGGTTCTTTATGCGCATCTTTGGAACCCGGTAAGCAAGGAGTTCAGGCGCGGCGAAGACTTCGTTGACTTCAGGCCCGACAGAGTGGCCATGCAAGATGCAACTGCGCAGATGGCCCTTCTTCAGTTCATGTCTGCCGGAATTCCTAAAGTTGCCGTGCCCTCCACTGTGCACTGCGACCACCTGATAGAAGCTGAGGTTGGAGCGAAGAACGACCTACTGAGAGCTTACGGCGATAACAAGGAAGTCTATGACTTTCTTGCCAGCGTATCGAACAAATACGGAATCGGTTTCTGGAAACCGGGCGCGGGGATCATACACCAGGTAGTTCTTGAGAATTACGCATTTCCCGGAGGCATGATGATAGGCACCGACTCTCATACGCCGAATGCAGGAGGCCTCGGAATGATCGCAATCGGAGTCGGCGGCGCGGATGCTGTTGATGTGATGGCCGGCATGCCGTGGGAACTGAAATTTCCCAAACTCATCGGAGTTAAGCTCTCGGGCAGGATGTCCGGCTGGACAGCACCTAAAGATGTGATACTCAAGCTTGCCGGAATACTGACGGTAAAAGGAGGCACAGGAGCCATTGTAGAATATTTCGGCGAAGGAACTTCAAGCATTTCTGCAACAGGCAAAGGCACTATCTGCAACATGGGAGCCGAGATCGGAGCAACAACTTCCCTCTTCCCTTACGATACACGGATGGCAAAATATCTTTCCGTCACAGGCAGGGAAGAGATTGCAAACATGGCAGACTCGATTAGCGGGCTTCTGAAAGCGGATGAAGGCAGTGAAAAATATTATGACGAGGTGATTGAAATTGACCTATCAACCCTTGAACCACATGTGAACGGACCTTTCACCCCGGACCTCGCATGGCCTATCTCGAAATTCAAGAACGCCGTAGAAGAGAATGGTTACCCTGAAGAGCTTAAGGTAGCGCTTATCGGCAGTTGCACAAATTCCTCTTATGAAGACATGGAGCGCTCGGCAACCGTTGCCGCTCAGGCGCTTGCAAAAGGCCTCAAGGCAAAGTCCGAATTTACAATAACTCCGGGCTCTGAGCAGATCCGTGCGACAATTGAAAGAGACGGACAGCTTGAGATATTTGAGAAGGTGGGAGGGCTTGTGCTTGCAAACGCGTGCGGGCCCTGCATAGGACAATGGAAGCGTCATGATGTGAAGGACGGAGAAAAGAATTCAATCATTACCTCTTACAACAGAAACTTCTCAAAAAGAAACGACGGCAATTCTGCAACACACGCATTTGTAGCATCTCCGGAGATCGTTACTGCGCTTGCGATCGCAGGCAGGTTAACTTTTGATCCTCTCACAGATTCTCTGACCAACGAAAGCGGAGAGCAGGTGAAACTCGATGCGCCCGCCGGAAACGAACTCCCGGAGAAGGGGTTCATCACAGGTGAAAACGGATACATTGCTCCCGCCGCAGACGGATCTTCGGTTGAGGTCATCATTCATCCGGAAAGCATGAGGCTGGAAAAACTCGAGCCGTTCAGGGCCCCTGTCAAAGACATGGACTTCAAGGGAATGAGGATACTTCTCAAGGCAAAAGGCAAATGCACAACAGACCACATCTCGATGGCCGGCCCGTGGCTCAAGTACAGAGGGCATCTCAGCAACATATCGGGGAACATGTTCATCGGTGCGGTCAACTCGTTCAAC
This sequence comes from Bacteroidota bacterium, assembly GCA_036786155.1. Taxonomy (GTDB): domain Bacteria; phylum Bacteroidota; class Ignavibacteria; order Tepidaquicellales; family Tepidaquicellaceae; genus JADJAH01. The sequence continues at coordinate 1,304 of DAIQRO010000181.1, read as the reverse complement.
GACAAGATGAATTCGGTTAAGAATCATCTCAACGGAAAGTATGAGGAAGTCCCCAAGACCGCAAAGGACTATAAGCACTCGGGCATCGGCTGGATTGTTGTCGGGGAAGAGAATTACGGTGAAGGTTCATCAAGAGAACATGCGGCAATGGAACCGAGATTCATGGGAGGAAAGGCGATCGTTGTAAAGTCGTTTGCCAGAATTCACGAAACGAACCTCAAGAAGCAGGGCATGCTTCCGCTTACGTTTGCAAATCCCGATGACTATGACAAGATAAAGGAAGATGATGTGGTGGATATAGACGTTTCGGATCTTGCACCGGGATCAAAGGTTAAGATGAGGATAATTCATTCAGACGGAAGCAGTGAAGAAGTGATGCTGAACCATACAATGAATGCACAGCAGATCGAGTGGTTCAACCACGGCAGCGCTCTGAACCTGATGGCAAAGAAAAAGTAAGCGCCGTTGTACGTACTTCAGGCAATTTTGCTTTTATTATTCGTTGCGGCTTCTATCAGTCCGGATAAGTCGGTAGCACAACATGACACTTCCCCTCTCGCCGCTTTCATGTTTGATGAAACGGACAGATAGATCGTAACCGGAAGTATTGACGAGGATGAAGCGCAGGAACTCATAAAGAGTTATCTTCCACAGCTCAGGCGGTATTTTTATAAGATGGGCGGCTTTGCAGTAAGCAAGGAGGATTGGGCCTTTCCGCTTGCAAACTACTCAGCTATAACTTACAGAGACGGCGGAAATGATTTTCGGCTCGGAGAGTATGACTATTTTCAGGGAAGTAATTCGAAGGGCCATCCTGCTCACGACATAATGATACCTGACAGCAACAAGGACCTTTTTGATGACTCGACCGGAAAGCCGGTTGATGTTGTAAGCATGAGCAGCGGGGTGGTTGTTGCTATTGACTCATCATGGAAGCCCGGTTCAACTTTGCGGGGCGGAAGATATGTTAAGATATACGACGTGGCCAACAACGGATTGTTTTACTACTCTCACTTGTCAGAAGTAAATGTACTTCCCGGCATGGTTCTGAAAGCAGGTGACAAGATCGGAGAAGTTGGAAGGACGGGACGCAAAGCTGTTATGCCTCAGGGCAAGACTCATCTGCATGTGGCATTTCTTGAATTCAGGGATGGTTATCCCCTTCCCGTAGAGATCATTGACCTCATAAGAAGCGCGGAAAAGAGATCTTCTAACAGAAACTGAGAACTAAAAACTAAACAAATACTATCATGTCAGACTTCATCAGTGACTTCCTCAACAACATTGGAGGTGACGCTTCAAAG
>DAIQRO010000180.1:0-6040 GCA_036786155.1 Bacteroidota bacterium | reverse complement strand
ATCCTGCCCACAAAAATCTTCCCGTGATTACGGTCAGCAATGTCGAAAGCAAAGTTGCCTGCGAAGGTGTCAATCCGAGTTGAGCTATACGCTCTTTTGCAGGCTCTGAACTGAAAACCGTCAGCGCGAGCCTGTAAGCCACTATGCATGAAAGCAGATGAAACAGGCAAGAGATGAAAATTGAATTGAGAATGTAGTCGGAAGAAATGAAGGATGCTCCTGCCAACAGCACAACGTAAAGCGGTGATGTTGTACCAGCTGTGGGCTCTCCCACATTGTATTCGAAGAAACGGCCTGCGGCGAAGTTCTCTGCAAAGCGGAAATGTATCCAGGTATCGTCGAGCGGAACGCCCATCATGCCGCCCGTTATGTAATATTCAGCGGCTAGATAAACCGCATAGCTGAACAAACAGGCGAGCAGTATAGCCGGAAGGAAGTACTTCTCTTTCAATTCCCGGCCCTGGGATTCGTGTTTTTCATCAACGGCAATTCTTGTTTTGTGACTGTCGCAAATCAGATAAATGCCTTAAGAAGGCCGGATGGGAAAAGATCAGAATACCGCCTGCTCTTCGTAGACTCCGAAGACCTCTTTCAGCTCACCGCACATTTCGCCGAGGGTGACATATTTCCTTGCACAGTCAAGTACTCTCGGCATCAGGTTTGTGCCGTCAACAGCAGATTTCCTTAGTTCGGCAAGTGAATTCTTAACGTCATCACGGTTTCTTGAAGCCTTAAGTTCCCTTAGTCTGCTGACCTGCTTCTCTTCAACTTCCTTCGAGATATAGAGTATCGGAATGTCGATCTTCTCGTCTTCCTCAACAAAGTCATTGACTCCGACAACGATCTTCTCCTTCTTGTCCAGTTCCTGCTGATACCTGTAGGCGGCATCTGCGATCTCTCTCTGAAAGAAACCGTTCTCAATGCATGCAATAACTCCGCCCTGCGAATCGATCAGATCAAAATATTTCTCCGCTTCGGCTTCTATATCATCTGTGAGCTTCTCAACATAGTAGCTTCCGCCCAGAGGATCGGCAACATTTATCACGCCGTGTTCATAGGCGAGTATCTGCTGAGTTCTCAGCGCAATCTTCACGGCCTTGTCGGAAGGAAGTGCGAGAGTCTCATCCATTGAATTTGTGTGCAGGCTTTGAGTACCTCCGAGTACGGCGGCAAGCGCCTCAATTGCAGTTCTGACGATGTTGTTCTCCGGCTGTTGCGCCGTAAGTGAGCATCCGGCCGTTTGCGTATGGAATCTCAGCGTCCACGATTTCGGGTTCTTTGCTCCGTACATGTTCTTCATGCGCTTGGCATAGATCCTTCTTGCTGCCCTGAACTTTGCGATCTCTTCAAAGAAATCAAGATGTGAATTGAAGAAGTGTGAGATCCTAGGAGCAAAATCATCCACGTTCATTCCTCTTTCTATGCAATGCTCAATGTATGCGAATCCGTCTGCAAGTGTGAAAGCCAGTTCCTGCGCGGCTGTCGAGCCTGCCTCACGAATATGGTACCCGCTCACGCTTACGGGATTAAACTGCGGAACTTCCTTTGTGGAATATTCTATCATGTCTGTGATTATCCTCATTGATTCCTTCGGAGGATAAATATATTCCTTTTGGGCAATGTATTCTTTCAGAATGTCGTTCTGCAATGTGCCTCTCAGCTTGCTGAACGGAACGCCCTGCTTTTCCGCGACCGCGAGGTAGAATGCATAGACCATTATGGCAGGGGAGTTTATGGTCATGGATGTTGAGACCTTATCGAGCGGTATGCCGTCAAACAGGATCTCCATATCCTGAAGGGAAGAGATCGCAACTCCGCATATTCCTACTTCTCCTTCAGCAAGAGGAGCATCGGAGTCCCAGCCCATGAGCGTCGGCAGGTCAAATGCCGTCGAAAGCCCGGTCTGCCCGTGTTCCAGCAGGTACTTGAATCGCTGATTCGTATCTTCGGGAGTCCCGAATCCGGCGAACTGCCTCATCGTCCAGATCTTTCCCCTGTACATATTTTGATGGATTCCGCGGGTGTAAGGATATTCGCCCGGGTAACCAATTTCATTATAATAGTTCTGCTCTTTCACATCTTCCGGAGTATAGCAAATGTCAAGCTCCCTTCCGCTGAGGGAAGTGAACTTCATTCCGTTTGTCTTCGCCTTCTCAGCGGCCTCCAGCCACTCTGCCTTTGAAGCGCTTTTCTTGGGTTCTGAAGAATTGGTCATTAGAATTGGTGTTTAAAAATTGCAGCAAATATAAGACAATCGGCAAGCAAAAGGTATTCAATTAGTCCCTGCACAGGCAATCACTACTTGTCCTGTATTCAAACTGTTCGGACTTCTTACATATTCATTGGTTTTCCTTGGTTGTATCTTCTGCTTGTTAAATTAGCTACCGGCATTTGAAAAACACAAAGCTCATAAAGACTCTTTCGACATTCTCGGCTGAAGAAGTCAGGGATTTCAGAAAATTCGTTGACTCTCCGTACTTTAACAGGGAAGGGAAGTATGTCCTCAGATTCTACGATGAACTGACCAAGTATCATCCTGCATTTGAAGATCTTCCTGCGCGCGAATCCCTGCATACGGTAGTCTATGAAGGCAAGAAATATGATGATGTCATAATCAGGAAGATGTCCTCAGTGCTTCAAAAACTGGCTGAGGAGTTTATGGCCTATGTGACATTCAGCAAGCTCGGAATTCAGAAAGAGCTTATCAGTCTGAGGAATTTCAGGGAAAGGGCACTGGGTGACAGCTTTGAGCTGAAGGTGAATGAAATGTCGAAAGCGCTGGACAATCCTGTTGAAAGCATTGACCTGGAACATTACAGAAACAAGTTCAGGCTGGAAATTGAGAAGATCAACTATTTCATGGAGTCGAATTCTTTTGTGAAGGAACAAAGGAAGTCAATGGAAGACGTTCAGCTTCATGTGGTGTGCGACAGTCTTATGAACCTGCTCGACATAGCTTACAATATCCATGTAGGACTAACAACAATGTTCGCCTCAGAATCCAACATAGCTCTTAAACTTCTTGATCTCACTTCTGTCGAACCCTTTCTGAAGGAATTGAAGAAGGCATCGCCGAATGATCATGCCATTATAGAACTGTTCTACCTCAGGTATCTAAGCATGGTGAGCTTTGATGATCTGACGTACAAAAGATTCAAAAGATCTGCACTTAAGAACCTTGCACTGTTCACAAGAGACAACAGGTTTACGATGCTGGTTGCACTGCAGAATTTCTGCATACGAAAGTTTGTCTCCGGCGAAAGAAACTACGCGGTCGAACTGCATGGCATACACAAAGAAATGCTGAAGGGAGGACTTCTGATCAATGAAAGATCCGGATTCATAAACCTTAGCAGTTACAGGAACATCATACTTACGGCGGTCAACCTCAGGAAATTCGAATGGATGGACAGATTCATAGATGAATACAGAGAAAGGCTGTTGCCCGATCAGAGGGAAAGCGTCACTGCATGGGCACGTTCCACAAGCCTCTATTCGCAGAAGAAATTTGAGGAAGCGCTTGGCGAACTTCACAAAGTGAAGAACGATCACTTTCTCACAAAGCATGATATCAGAATTCTGCAAATGAAGATATACTATGAGCTGAAGGATTATGATTCGGCATTCTCTGCCGCAGATGCCTATAAGAAGATGGTTGAAAATGACAAGGTCTCTTCCGGACTGCATAAGAATTCAAACAGGAACTTCGCTTCCTTTTACATCAGGCTGATCCGGTACATGTCGGAAGGCAGGCACAGCGATCTCGGGTTTCTGAAGCATGAGATTGAGACGACACCGTGCAATTCAAAAGAGTGGTTTCTGGAAAGGCTTGAGAATGAAATATGCAAAGCCCGGCCGCATGGAAAACCATGACGTACCGGGCTTGTGTTGTCGGAGACAACGATCAGTGAGCAGTCTTGAAATTGCTTTCGAAGCTTGTCGGGATGGTATTGCCTTTGCCGTCTTTGTATAAACCTGATCCCTTCATTACTGCTCCGTTTTCTTTCAGCTCAAGAGTCCAGTTTGAAGAACCCTGATTGCTCCTGTCCTCAACAGTGAGAACATTTCCTTCGATCATTCCTTTGCCGGTCGTTACGTTCCCGGGACCGAAAATGTCGAACCACCAGGAAGTGAAGTTCCCGTTCTCATCAACTGCCCAGATTCCCTTGCCTTCATAACTCATTGCAGGATTGTCTTTGGCCGAAGAAGAAACATTGATCATTAGAAACTGATGGTTGAGGTCCCAGTTGATCTCAACATTGCTTTGGAACTGCATGCCGTTTCTGATCTCTGAACCCTCGTACTTGCCCACAAGTCTTTCAAAGTAGCTGTTAGTATCAGGTGATGGCAGGTATGATTCCTGCGCTGATGACACATTGAAGAAGATTGCGATTGCGAAAAGCGCTTTTGTGAAGATTGCGATTGTTTTCATTTCTTGCTGTCTCCGTTTGGTTTGATTAATGAATGATGATGCAAATTACTTTCAGGATTATGATTTCCCAAAGAAAGATTTTTCAAAATGTGAGGAAACCATTCTTCTGCATTTTGAGACCCATTGAGATCACCTTGGCCTAAGAGTGATCCCAAAGCTCTTCAGAAGGATCTTAGGATCTTTCAGAGTCTTGTTTACCAGTTCAATGGTTCCGGCGAATGAACCCGTGCTTGCTGAAATACCGGTAGTTGTCTGCAATACTCTTCTTTCGCCGGCGGTTGATCCTTTAAAGTGCCCGTTTACGGCTGAAGGTATGAATGCAGTTGCTGTTGCTGTAATGAAGAGCACTGAAAAGATCAGATTGATTTTGGATTTCATGTCAGTAAGAAGTTTGATTATCAATTAATGGTTTAGGCAAAAATGGGAAAAGAACATTGCCCTGACAAAGAAACTTTTTCTGATTTGTGAGGATGTTTGAACTTCAGCCGATTGACATAGGCGCATTTGTGAAAGGGTTTGGAGCTGGACCGGAATATTTGAAAGTGGTAGTTGGGAAAGGATCTGACTATAGGCGTCTGAAGGTTCTTAGAGCTTCAAGTGTGATGGAGAAGTCAGGTTACACTGAAAAAATGCCCTTCCGCCAATAGACAGAAGGGCAATCAATTTGTGCAAGTTGGATATTGGATTGCTGAAATACTATTAGCCAGGCTTCGCGGAATACCGGGAAAATGGTCTGTTTCAGACCCGGTTGCAAAGACATTGATCAGTTCTTTCCGCCAAGAAGTCCGCCAAGAAGGTCTCCAAGTTGTCCCATTGAAGAGCCTTGCTGCTGCTGCTGGCCGCCGCCGAGGAATCCGGCAATATCGTCAAGAATATTTCCGTCACCGTTCTGATCAAGGAATGAAGCAAAACCTGTTGATCCTTCGGGATTGGAGTCTCTTTGCTTCGTCAGGTATCCTAGAATCAGGGGAGCAACAAGCGGAATGATCTTCATAGCAGTACTCATGTTCAACCCGAATTTCTCTGACAGAGTATTTGTAAGCTGAGATCCGGAATTGCCCAACAATCCGCCAAGATCCGGGTCACCATCTTCCTGCGATTTTTGCCCGACAAGACCCCCGATGTCGTTTAGCACATCAGGGTTGCCGTACTTGTTCAGGATGTGGTCAACTCTTTCCTGTCCGCCGAAATTTGAGCTTTGGTTCTTGAGGCCCCCAAGGATCATCGGTGCAATTACGGGAATTGCCTGCGTAATGATGTTAGGGTCAATGCCAAGAGTGTTGCCGATCTGCTTTGAAGCGTCACCTCCAATGTTGTTGAGGAAGTCACTGATGAAGTCTGACATGGTAGTATTGGTTTAGTTTTTAGTTCTTAGTTTTTTATAGAAGATCTCTTTTCTGCGCTTCTTATCAGGTCAATGATCTCAACGGGAACGGGATACCCGTCTCTGAATTCAAGAAACGCCACATGGAGATGAGTCTTGCCCTGCGGCATAATTGCTTTGCGTCCCGTCCTTCCAACTTCTCCGATCTTGTCACCGGCATTCAGTACCATCCCGGGAAATACATCTACTTCTGACAAGTGAGAGTAGTAAAACAATCCGTTGTT
>DAIQRO010000179.1:2484-6057 GCA_036786155.1 Bacteroidota bacterium | reverse complement strand
GGATGCAGTGATGCGGGGATTTGCACATTTCATGGACTGAAGGCCGATAACGAAAAATCAAAGCTCCTCAATACATTTCGAGCCGGAGTGAACAACGGCAAGGGCGACAATGAGATAAACATCTGGTCAACCTACTTTGAATATTACAGGGATCTCAGCAAGGAGTTCGGTGCAGGAGTAAGGTTCAATTATTTGTCTGAGTCGGGCTCATCTCTGGACAATTCAGGATTCTCAGACATTTTCATAAATATTGATTATTCGCCGGTACCGGAAGTTGATATTGTGGCCGGAGTGAAGATCCCGCTTAACGATGCCAACAAGAAATTTGACAGTTTGGATGTGGGTTTGCCTATGGGGTATCAGACATCACTTGGAACATTTGACCTTTTGCTCGGCATTGGCTACACGTACAAGGGGCTTAAACTCGGTGCGGGATATCAGCAGCCGCTGAATCAAAACAAGAACACATATCTTTCAACCGACTTTCCGCCCGGTGCGCCGTTCGGACAGTTTCAGTCAACCAACCAGTTTGAAAGGAGCGCAGACTTAATGCTGAGAGCTGCCTATGAGATCCCTGTTACCAAACAATTTTTCATAACTCCGGGCCTTCTTCCCATATTTCACCTTGGCAACGACAAGTACACAGACAGCAGTGGTACAGTGGTGGAAATAGACGGATCAAGCGGAGTGACCCTAAACGCAAATCTCATTCTCGAATACAGGATCAATCCCAACAACGCTGTTGTTTTCGGCGGTTCTGCTCCTCTGGTGACAAGGGATTCCAGGCCGGACGGAATGGGCAGAAAATACCTGTTCAATCTCGATTACAAGATCATGTTCTGATTCCGGAGCAGACTTATTTTACCAGCACCATCTTCTTTACAATTCTGCCGGTTCCGCTAGTGAGGGAATAGAAATAAGCGCCTGCAGGCAGATGCGAAGCATCAAGAGTATATTCGTAACTGCCGGGCTGAAGTTCCTCTTTAATGAGCACTGCCGAACTTTGGCCGAGACTGTTGAAAAGCTCCAGTACCGTCATCCCTTTTTCAGCAATTGAGAAAGAGATCTTTGTTGAAGGGTTAAAGGGATTCGGAAAGTTCTGCTGAAGCTCAAAGCCAGACGGAATTTCCGCACTGAATCCGGTTATACCCGATGAAGGATTTGTCAATTCCTTCACAGAACACGGAATGAAAAACTGGATTGGAATTCCAAGTCCTGTGAGATCAACATTCACACTTGGCACCACATCCCTCAGCACCCAAACGTTTGATCCTATGTAAACAGTATCGGGCCTTGTGATGATTGGAATGTACACTGTCGGAAACGGAGGTATCGTTACGCCGTAACTCAGCACGAACGAAATATTGAATTTCTTTGCAAGGAAATTTCCGTTTATTGTGCTTATTGTCTGGTCATTCAACCGCCTTCCGATGGTCTGCACTCTTATCGGAAGCACAAGTGTGTCTATCGTGATCGTTGTGTCGCGTGAGAGTATTGTATAATTTGTATTGACCGTTTGCGAAAACCTGTATGTGTTGTACCATCCGTCAAGCGATCTTATGACGGCATAGAATGTCGAGTCAAGGAACTCTATTGAGTCAAGAAGCTGAAGCACATTCAGATAAGTCCATGCATTTGTAGTCTGGAAGTTGTAGTAACTTGTGTCCGTGAAAGGTGTGGGCTGGCCTATTGTAAGCAGTCCCGATTTTGACATGACCTTGCTGGCAGTCAATCCCTGATAGTTTGTAACAGTTGCAAACGAATCCACCTGATATGTGCGAAGGCTTGAGATGGGAACGTTCTGTGAGTCAAGAGGGGTATTGCTGTAATACCATACATAACCCGGAGTAGCAGGAAAATATGTTGAAGCATTCTGGGCATTAGTACTGCCGGTCAGTAACAGGCAAAGTGAAAGAGCAGTTAACAGTCGTTGCATTTTTGCATTTGGTTTGATCCAAAATAGAAAACGACTCCTTCTAATTCAAAATCAAAATTAATCTTTGCATACAAACTTTACTGCATATTGCATATTATGACCATCTTTCAAATGACATCATGAAAATAGGCGAATATACCATTCATTCCGTTCAGACCGGACTCTTTAAACTTGACGGCGGAGCAATGTTCGGCGTTGTTCCCAAGAACCTCTGGCAAAAAACAAATCCATCCGATGATCAGAACAGGATCGAAATGTGCACAAGGGCATTGCTGCTTGATTCGGGAAAAAGGAAGATACTTGTTGATACCGGGATAGGTTACAAACTTTCGGAGAAGCTTAACTCAATTTATGCTGTTGATTTCAGCACTTACACACTGGAGAACGGACTGGCCTCACTGGGATTCGGCAGAAGCGATATCACAGATGTCATTCTCACCCATCTTCATTTTGATCACGCAGGCGGAAGCACTGAATATGATGAGAGCGGCAAGGCCGTGCCTGCATTCGAGAATGCTGTTTATCACGTTCAGAGGAAGCATTTTGACTGGGCAATGAATCCGACCGACAGGGACAAGGCAAGCTTCTTTCCCGAGAATTATTTGCCGCTGTATGAATCAGGCAGGCTGGCCTTTACTGACGGCGAACAGAAGTTTGACGACTGCATCACACTTTGCCCGCTTAACGGACACACAAGCCACATGCAGCTGGTAAAGATATCTGACGGAGATGACACACTGCTTCATCTTGCAGATCTGATTCCAACGGCCGGACACATTCCCGCGCCGTTCATCATGGGCTATGACCTGTTTCCGCTCACTACTCTCGATGAGAAGAAGAAGTATCTTAAGGAAATTTCTGACAATAACTGGACCGTGGTTTTTGAACATGATCCTCACAACGAATGCGCAAAGATCTCGTTTGACGGAAAGAACTATTTTGCAACTGATAAATCGGCTCTGAACCAATGAAACAGCCACGCAGATGAACTTCTCCACGCTTGATTATCTGATCATACTCATTTACCTCATTGCCGTTGCTGCGATAGGGATACTCTCTTCCGGGAAGCAGACATCTGCGAGCGATTACTTTTTGGGTTCAAAGAAGATCCCGTGGTGGGCTGTTTGCTTTTCGGTTGTTGCAACTGAGACCAGCACACTTACCTTCATAAGCATTCCCGGACTAGCCTATCTGACGAATATGAATTTCCTTCAGCTTGCAATGGGATTCATAATAGGCAGGATTATTGTGGCAGTTATATTTATTCCTAGATACTACGCCGGGAACATGGAAACCGCTTACCAGTATCTTGAGAACAGGTTCGGAAGTCCGATGAGAAAATATGCATCGGTAACTTTCATAGTTCTGAGGATCTTCGCTGATGGCGTGAGACTCTTCACTACGGCCATTCCGGTAAAATTTATTACGGGTCTAGGATATACAGAATGCATACTCATAGTTGGTGTAATCACGGTTGTGTATTCTTATGTGGGCGGAATAAAGGCGGTCATCTGGACTGATGTGATTCAGATGTTCATCTATGTGCTCGGTGCGGTAGTTTCCATATACATGATCTTTGAGCTCCTGCCCGGCGGATGGAGTGATGTGATGAAGGTTAGCTCCGCTGCGGGCAAGTT
>DAIQRO010000179.1:0-2474 GCA_036786155.1 Bacteroidota bacterium | reverse complement strand
CCCGAAGAGCTTTGCAGATCTTTTCACAGGAGGATACAACCTTATCGGCGGCCTGGTAGGCGGCGCATTCCTTGCAATGGCATCCCACGGCACTGATCAGATGATGGTGCAGAGGCTTCTTACATGCAGTGACCAGAGATCTTCCCAGAAGGCAGTGGTGATAAGCGGAGTGATCGTTTTCATGCAGTTTGCAGTGTTCCTGTTCATCGGCGTTCTGCTTTACACTCTTTACAACGGCGCCGACTTCAAATCTCTTTTGATGAACGGTAGAAATCTTACCAAATCTGATGAGATATTTCCTATGTTCATTATAAGCAGTCTCCCGACGGGTGTGGCGGGGCTCATAGTTGCAGGATTGCTTTCGGCTTCCATGTCAACGCTTTCTTCAGTATTTAACTCTCTTGCCTCCACCACCATACTTGACCTGATGAAGGGAAACAGGAGATTTACTTCTGATGCGGCAGTGCTTAAATATTCAAGACTGGCAACATTGTTCTGGGCTTTTGTGATAATGTGCACCGGCCTTTTGTTTGAAAGCGAAACCAATCCTGCAGTTGACTTTGCGCTCAAGATCCAGTCACTGATATACGGAGGACTGCTGGGTGTGTTCCTCATCGGTGTATTCATGAAAAGAGCGGATCTGAAAACTGCTATGACTTCCTACACCACCGCAATTGTATTTCTGGTATTGCTCTTTATCCTTCCGAAAGCAGGCATCATACCGGCGCTTAACCTGACCTGGTTCACATTTTTCGGAGTTGTGATCTCATTCATCACGGCGTTCGCGGTCACTTCTGCCAGAAAGATCTGAACAGAAGACGGCAGGAATTTTATTAAGTTGATAAACAAGCACAGCATCTTCAAACTATGTATGCAGAGATAGCTCTCGACCTGCCGCTCTATTCTTTTTACACTTACTCTGTGCCCGAACACCTGCGCTCACAGGCGGAACCCGGAAAGAGGGCTGTCGTAAGTTTCGGCAAGCGGATCCTTACAGGACTGATAGTTTCACTCAGGGATTCTTCGGGAGTTGAAAATGTCAAGCCTCTGAAATTCATCACTGACAAGGAACCCGTGATAGGCAACGAACTTCTGTCATTCTGCACATGGATATCTTCTTATTACATAGCTCCTCCGGGTGAAGTGCTGTTCTCATGTGTACCCAGAAAAGCGGCGATCAGCTCAACCGTAAAGTATGGCCTCTCAGAGAATGCAAAGGCAATCTTCGAATCGTCAAAATTCAGAAGCCGGATCTACGGCGAGATATTTACAGTGCTGCTGTCTGATGGCAATACGCTTTCGGCAAAGCAGATCGAACGGAGGTCCGGACTTTCCAATCTCAAGGGCTACCTTGACAATCTTAAGGCAAAGGGAATAATAATTGAGATAGAATCCATCCGCAGGCCGACCGTTGAAAAGCATGTTGTAATCGTTTCCGCCGGTGAGAATATTGAACAGCACGGAAAGATCATCGAAGAGAACAGACTAAGGTCTCCCGGGTATCTTCAGGCAGTTCACTTTGTTCAGGAAAAGGGTGAGTCGGAAGAGGTTGAAGTCCGCGAAGCATCAGGGCTTACTTCAGCACAGTTGAGGAGACTTGAGCTTCTGGGAGTTCTGCATCTCCGCGATCAGAGGCAGATGAGGGAACACAAGTCACATTTTGACGAACCCGGAAAGCAGATAGTGCTTAATGAACATCAGAAGTTCGCTCTTGATGAGATCTCTGCAAGCGTTGACCTCGGCAGTTTCAGGACATATCTCCTGCACGGTGTTACAGGCAGCGGAAAGACTCAGGTTTACATTAAAGTGGCTTCGCGGTGTGTGGATTCGGGAAAGACAGCCATCATACTTGTTCCGGAGATCTCACTTACTCCACAGCTTCTTCACCGGTTCAAATCCGTATTTGGCCAGAAGGTAACAGCGATACACAGCAAGCTCACTGAAGGCGAACGGCTTGATACATTTGACAGGATCATAGGCGGTGAGGTCCGGGTGGTTGTGGGAGCAAGGTCAGCTCTGTTCGCTCCGCTCAACAACCTCGGACTCATTGTAGTTGACGAGGAACATGACAGTTCGTACAAGCAGGACACATCCCCGAGATACAACGGCAGGGATGCGGCCGTTTACAGGGCAAGCATGGCCAATGCTGTTGCAATACTCGGTTCGGCAACTCCGTCGGTGGAGTCATACTACAATGCAGAGACGGGAAAGTATAAACTTCTCACTTTGCCCGAAAGAGTTTCGGAGAGCGATCTGCCTGAGATAAGAGTTGTTGATCTCAGCGACAGGGAATTGCCGGAAACTGATGAAGAGGAGAAGGACATACTCGATAAGATCACTAAGACGCGCGTCAGGTTTTTGTCAAAGGAGATGATCCTTGAAATAGGCAAACGGCTCACGCACAAAGAGAACGTCATAATACTTCAGAACAGGAGAGGATATCACTCATACCTTGAATGCAGGGCATGCGGAAA
>DAIQRO010000178.1:0-6089 GCA_036786155.1 Bacteroidota bacterium | reverse complement strand
TCGAATTGAAATAGGGAGACCTGACGAACCTGGAAAAGCTGAGGAAGTCCTGTTTAGACAGTTTGTTTAGCCATAAAAGCATAGTGAATTCATTATTTTCTGGAATATGTTACATAGCCTGAAAGACCTGCCAATGCTGCATTCCTCCACATCAGCACCCGATATTTTTTCACAAACTTCAAAAAATATTTTTGAATCGAGAATTGAATAAGAGTAGTTTTGCGAGAGTTCATTGATCAAGAATCATGAAGCTGAACAGACACAGACTGAATGAGAACGAAGCGAAGCAAGGTTTGCATCAAAGCGACACCGGAGCAAATTTAGAGAACAACAAGCACAAACGAAATGAATATTTCAAAATCAAAACATCCGGAGGAGAAGCAATGAGACAGTTCAGCATTTTGGTTCTTGCATTGGCAATGAGCATGATTTTGTTAAGGGATTCAATCTCTCAGGTAAAGACGCAGTCTCTTACCGAGGGAAAAGGATACAGGCTCTACCCATCAGCCGCAGTATCAATGATGGACAGGAAACAGGACGGTACGATAATCTGCTGGATAGACATGAAGCACGGCGGATCGTTGTATGCACAAAAGATACTGGCTGACGGGAGGGAGTCCTGGGCACGAGGGGGAGTGATTGCCGACAAAGATCTCGGTACCGAATTCAGCGCCGGAGATGACTATCCGATGGTATTTACGGACGGATCCGGAGGATGCATGATAATCTACAGGAAAGATGATGAAGTATGCATGATGAGAATATCGGCGCTTGGAATACCGGACCGGGATCCGGCAATGCTCTCTTCTTATTATGAAGGAACAAATCTCGCACCCAGGGCAGTACAGAGCGATGATCTTTCCATTGCCGTTATGTGGGAGAACTTCACAGAAGGCAATTTTGACATACACGGTCAGCTAATCAGCAGGCACGGCGAAAAGCTCTGGAATAACGGAAATGAAGTTCAGATAATCAGGCATGAGGACGATCAGCGGAAGCCCGGGTTGATTTTTACAGCGAGCCGTGAGATCATATGCACATGGCTTGATACGAGAAACATATCATATGCCGACTCGGGAAGTTATGATGTATTTGCGGCGCTGCTGAACATTGAAGGCAATCATCTGGGCAATTCGACCGGTACAAGCATTCACAGACAATATTTCCCGACGATGTGCGAAAAGACTGTTGAATACTTCCACAGGCCGGTGAGATCCGGAACGAAGTTCTATATTGCACCGGAGAACCGTATGGTTGAAGGAGCAGGAGATGTGCAGGTCAAATGCTTCTCGCCGAAGTTTGAACTGATCTGGCAGACAGAAATGAGAGCAGACGGAATTTACGAATGTCCGAACGCCCTTGCCGATGGCATGGGAGGACTGATTGTCTACTGGAACGAAACAATGGAAGGAATAAGCACAGTAAAGGCAAAGAGGTTTACGGCAACGGGCAAGCCATATGACGGAGGAATGTATCCGATAGAAATATCATGCAGGCTGAGCAAATCCGAGAATTCAAGATCGGATATCGGGCCAATCGGGAATTCACTCTTTGACAGCCAAAAGAATGTTTTTCACATCCCGATCACAAGAGATAAGGGAGGACTGCTTCAAATCCAGGAAATTAGCTTAACTGACGAATCCGGAAACTGCGGCAACATGCAGACAGTCAATCAAGGATTGGCTCCGGAAGGACACACTGCAATGGCAATGCAGGGCGGCAACCTTGTTATTGCCTACAATCTCGCACAAGACATCTTCGTATCAATTCGGGAACTGCCTGTGGAAGAAGCACCTAAAAAGTCTTCCGATGTCAGTATTGCCAATTTCCCGAATCCCTTCAACCCCGTCACATCTATATACTTCAATGTTCCGACCGCCGGTTTCGTCAGATTAAGCGTTTATGATACAGGAGGAAGACTGCTGAAGCAACTCGTGAATGGCCACAGGCCTGCAGGCAGGCACAGTGTGGATTTTGACGGAGGCGGATTGTCTTCGGGTGTGTATTATTACAGGCTGGAGACGGGTGCAGGCAGCATGGTGGGAAAGATGACAATGGTGAAGTGAGCGGTGATGGAGAGGCGGGGGGGGATTTATATTTAACCCCCAAATTTTTTGAAAATAAAAGCAGAGCCCTTTATATAAAGGGCGAAACATTAAACAAATTACTGTCATGGCAAACAAGGACAACACAAAGCTGGAAGGCGACATCGAAGAAATACAGAAGCAGATATGGCTGTTAACTCTGAAGATCAAGAATCTCAAGGAGTCATCTAACAAGATCAAGAAGGCAATTGAAACAGGGCCTGAAACTGACAACAACATTGGAGATCATATTCCGGCAAAGAAATCCAGGCAGGCAACAGGAAGGAAGTAACTTTCCTGGAGCTAAGGTAGGATTGTTCATTTGCCTT
This sequence comes from Bacteroidota bacterium, assembly GCA_036786155.1. GTDB lineage: Bacteria > Bacteroidota > Ignavibacteria > Tepidaquicellales > Tepidaquicellaceae > JADJAH01. The sequence continues at coordinate 3,676 of DAIQRO010000178.1, read as the reverse complement.
CATTCCAATCTTTAAATTCCCTGCACCAATGCTTATATTTGCAACGAATTTAAAGAATCTGAATGGGTCTTCAATACCTTCTGAAAATCGCCGGTGTTGTTATGCTGATGCTAGCAATACCGGCTTTTTTATTCGAAGACTCGGCGGCTCAGATTCGGGTCTATGAAAGATCACAGGAAACCGATATCTCATACATCGGATTGTACCATGCCTCCCCTACCCGGCAGAAGATCAGCCTAAACGGAGAATGGGACGTTTCGTTCAACGAGGGGAAAAGCTACCAGAAAGTTTCTGTTCCGCTGTCTTACAATTTCGAAGAAACTGCGCTTTTCAGAAGGAAATTTGACATTCCCTCAGAGTACATCAATCTGTATTCATTCATTCTTGTAGCAGAAGGCATTGATTATGAGTGCGATGTGAAGATCAACGGCAACTTCGTTGCAACGCACACCGGCGGTCAGACTCCGGTAATTTCTCCGGTTAATGACGGCATCATCGGAAATTCCAATGAGATCACAGTTTCTGTAAACAGCAGGCTGAATTTTTCCAACACTCTCCCGCTGTCAGATCAGATCAACTATGGAACAACCACAGGCGGAATCAACAAGGACATTTATCTGCTTGCCGTGCCGAAGCTTCATATTGAGAGAAGCATAGTCCGATATATGGTTGACAACGTCCTCTCGGTTGATCTGACCAACACCGCTACTATCAAGTCTTCGAATCTCAGCAGGTTCATAAGTTCAGGCTTTGACAGCGCTTTCTCCGTAAAGACGATCGTGATCAGAAACTCAACCGGAGCGGAAGTTGCCTCCACGGATGCAGAGCCGATCGAGATCGGAGAGAACAACTCCCTACGAGTGGAGCAGAAGGTGCGTCTTCAGAGCCCTATACTCTGGACGCCGGACCTGCCTGAGTTGTACACGGTGAAAACTCTGATCTATGCCGGACAGAATGTCGTTGACGAGTTTGATCAGATTACAGGATTTACAAACATTTCCTACAAAAGCGGACAGCTTTTTGTAAACGGCAGGCAAACTAAGCTGACCGGCATCAACTATTTTGAAGATCAGCCGGGAAGTTCAACAGCACTGTCTTATGAGTCCGTCGAAAGCGACCTGAGTTCCATCAAGAGGCTGGGTTTCAATGCCCTGAGAGTGCCCGGTCGAACTGCGCACCCTTATATAATTGAGATCGCTAACAAGATTGGGATCTTCGTGTTTCAGGAGATCCCGCGGAACGAAGAAGATGCGGAGTACTTTGATGATGGCTTGCGTGTAAGACTTTACCTGATCACTCTCGCAGATGTGATTGACCGCGACATCAACGCCCCATGCATAATTGCGTGGGGTTTGGGAAATGATTTTGACGCATCAAGCAGTGAGTGTGCCGCATATGTGCAATCTGCCGCCGCGCTTGCAGATTCCCTCAGCAAGAAACTTAAGTATTACACTTCAAGGACTTACAACGAAGACATCTGCTCCGAATATGTTGATTTTGTAGGCATTAACTTTTACGGCAAGCGATATGATGAGATCAAAAATTCAGTCTCTGAGCTAACCAGCAGGCAAAAGCCACCGTCCAACAGAAAGAATCAGAATCTGTTCGCCGCACGCTTCGGCATAAGGATCGAAAATTCGAATACGAACGGATTCAGCGACATCCGCTCGCAGGAGGCTCAGATGAAATTCCTGAGCGAAACTCTTCCGAAGATCCAGCAATTCATGATGGGAGGTTTTGTATCTTCCTTTGCAGACTGGCATTCGTCAAATCCGCTCAACTATCCGCTTTCAGAAGATGCAATGCTTGTCACTGACGGACTGCATACGTTCATGCGCGAGGAAAAGCGTTCGGCGGGTTATGTGAAAAGGATAATTCACAGTGAAGATCTTCCGAGGATACAGGAAGGCAATCACATTCCGGATTTTCCATATGCGTTCATCGTTGTCGGAATTCTTGCAATGATCGTTCTCCTTTATTTCCTCAACAGGGACAAGAAACTGCGATCGGGAATGATCAGATGTCTCTACAAGCCGACTTATTTTTACTCCCTGGTAAAAGATCAAATGATTGTATCAAACGGATACAATATTCTCATTGCCCTTTGCATATCTCTGGGACTTTCCTTGTTTGCTTCATCAGTGCTGTATTTCCTCAAGGCCTCCAATTCACTCGATATGATCCTTGCCAGACTGCTTACAAACGACTCTTCGAAGGTCCTGTTCAGCGAAGTGGTGAATAACAAGTTCTATCTTCTCAGCTCGGTTGCTGTTACGATCTTTCTGCTGATGATTCTCACATCATTCATACTCTATTTTATTTCCTTTTACACAAGGGGAAAGTCCTTCTTCAAGAACATCTTCACCATCAGCGTGTGGTCAACATTGCCGATGCTTGTTTTTCTGCCTTTGGGAACCGTACTTTACAAGCTTGCAGAGTCAAACAACAAGTATGTCACAATTGCTTTGTGGCTGTTCTTCATACTCTACATATTGTATCTTAACCGCGTTATTCTCGGTGCCAGATCGCTGTTTGACATAAAGACAGGAAAAGTGTACATATACGGGATTGCCATCATTGTCATTTTCTTTGCGGCCATTTATGTTTATCTGTGGCTCTTTACGGGTGTAATAGAGATAACAGACCTTGTCAATCACTTAAGCGCTCGCTGATAATTGTATCTTTCCAAACTTGAAATATTCGGATTCAAATCTTTTGCAGACAAGACTGTCATAGAATTTGACAGCGGTGTGTCAGCAATAGTCGGTCCGAACGGTTCAGGAAAGTCGAACATTGTTGATGCGCTCAGGTGGGTCCTCGGTGAGCAGGGTGACAAAGTCCTCCGTAGCGGCAAACGCGAGGATGTAGTGTTCAACGGCACAAAATTCCGCAAGCCCCTCAGTATTGCCGAAGTGGCAGTTACAATACAGAATGACAAAGGGATACTACCTACCGAATACTCGGAAGTCCAGATCGCAAGAAGATTTTTCAGAAGCGGTGAGACCGAATACTATCTAAACGGCGTAAGAGTCAGGCTTAAGGACATCAAAGAGCTTTTCATTGATACAGGCATCGGACCGGATGCTTATTCGGTGATCGAGCTCAAAATGGTTGAAACAATTCTCTCCGACATCAAGCATGAAAGGCGGAAGCTGTTTGAGGAAGCCGCCGGTGTTGTATCCTACAAACACAACAGGGACCTTACATTCAACAGGCTTGATGCTGTTCATGAGTCTTTGCTCAGGGTCAACGACATCATCAGAGAGAAGCAGAGGAATGTCAATGCTCTTGAAAGGCAGGTGAAGAGAAATGAAGAAGCCCGGCTTGTATCGGAGGAACTGCGGTCGCTTGAACTCAAAACATCAAAGTTTGAATTTGAGAGGCTCATCCGGGAGATTGAAGACATCAGAAGCAAGGAAGAAGCAAACATAAAGCTCAAAGACTCACTCTCAGGAGAGATTGCTGAAAACGACATATTGCTTGACAAAGCCAGAGCGGATGTAAGGGATATTGACGCCCGCCTGATAGAAGTGAGCAAACAGCTTGGCGAAGAAAGAAGCAAGATCGAAGCAATTGAAAGGCAGGATCTTGTTGCAGGCGAAAAGCTCAGAAACTACACTGCAAATATTGAGAGACTCGAGGCGGAGATCAGAAACCTTGAATCTTCCACCGAAAG
>DAIQRO010000011.1:20596-33521 GCA_036786155.1 Bacteroidota bacterium | reverse complement strand
CTAAAGAGGTTTGAGATATTTTTTTGACTATCTAATGTAATACCGGCAAAGCAATATTAAGTAAGGATACAGACTGTCATGCTGGTCCGAAGCGACTGAATCCGCACCGCGTGGCATTGCCTGTGCGCTTAAAGAATTTTAACAAAATGAAAACCGTCACATCCCATACAGGCGAAACCGGAAGCAGCCACAGCAGGATTCTGCTGGAGTTTCTTCTGTTGCTTGCACTTCTGCTTATTCTTCTGTTTGTAAGCGGATGAAAGCAGTCAGAAGTATGGCGACTATGTCCTGGCTGTATCGCCGCCCTGCTTTTCGATCTTTTTGAGGATCTCAAGGATCAGCTGATTCTGATTCTCAAGATGCATGAGTATGGTCTCAATTTCCTGCTCAGCTTTCGAGTTGATCTCAAAGTCTGACTCTGCCCTGATCTCCGAATGTTCGGCCTGCAGATTCTGGCCAATCATTATCAGCGGCATCAGGAAGATCTGTATCATATTGGAGATGAACAGCCAAAGCACGAATGCCGGGAAAGGATCAAACCTCATTTCTTTTGGCCCGAGCGTGTTCCAGCCCAGCCAGCAAATAGTCCATGTGAGGATGATGAAAAAGAATCCGATGCTTCCTACCTTGTTGGTTATCTTCAATGCAAACTTGTCGAGAGATGACATGCTCTCTTTGACTTGCTCATTGGGATTTACTGGTTTCTTGTGCTTCTTCCTGAGTTCCTCAAGCGAATCAATAACCGGATGCTTCATGTTTTGTGTGTGATTTGATGGTTTGACATTATTAGTTATTCGTGCGACTGAGATCGGATCTTTTTCAGCATGACGAGAATCCTTGCATAAGCTGAGTTCAGCTCATCAGTGGAGCGACAAACAATCACAGGTTTGTCACCAAAGCGTTCTGAGGCAATCCATTCTTTCACCTGCGGTTCATAATCAAAATGCACGCGCCTGACCGCTTCATCATAAAGATACTGCATTGACATACGGTCTCCCGTAAAATTGTCGTAAGGATAATCCCTGTTGTTGAACTCACGGTTTCGTTCGGCAACTTTCTCCAGGCAATACTCAAGCGGAAACTTGAGATAGATTATTACGTCCGCCCAGCTGAGCCTCGTGAGCATTGTGGAATGATATGACCAGCCCTCGATAATAAGATCGTCCTTCTGCATCTCTGTTCCGAGCAGGTCCCTGAACTCCTCCTCCGGTACGCGCTCCCCGTTTTCAGTCCATGTAATTTTGTCAAGATGAAGGACGGGCGAGCCAAGCTCTTTACCGAGTCTGTCCGCGAGCGTGGATTTTCCCGAACCGCCGTTGCCTATGATTACGATCCGCAATTTGGTTCAGCTTAGTCCGAGTATCTTCTTTGCCCTTGCAAGATATCCGCGCCTGTCTTCAAGGCCGTTTGTTCCTCCGTTAACTTTCTTGGTAACCGCGATCAGGTTGTCCTGATCGGCAAGCGGATTGATCTTTCGCGTAAGCCAGTACCAGCCGGCGGCACCGGCGCTGTGTAGTGGCTCCTTGCCTATCCTTTCCGGATGTATGATCAGGTCAGGGTCGCCGACGTAGTATGCGTAATGCGTATGGTTATGCCTGCCTGTCAGCTGTATCAGCCCGTGGCCTTTGAACTTCCTGCCGTCACCGGGATGTATGTTTCCAAGGTCTGCCCTGCCTTCGTAGGCCGCGCCGCTTGCGATCTCCTCCTTGTATCTTAGGCTTCCGCTTTCGTGCCCCACCTGCGAAAGGAAGTGTGCGATCCTGACAGGAGTGTTGATCTCGTATTTCTCCATTACCCTGTTCAGCGGATCTGTAAATGTATCAATATCCGAACTCTTTGCTCCGCGCATTATGAATGCAAGCTGTTCTTTGGAGATACCCTTGCCTCCTGAAGCTGACGGCGGTGTAACTGTTTCGCCGGGATACTTGAATCCGAGCCCGGCAGCCTTCTTGAATGTGTTAATGCCCGCTATGCCGTCGGCTTTGAGTCCGTTGTCTTTCTGAAACTGAATGGTGGCTCTGAAGGTCTTATTGCCGAAGATCCCGTCGGGTGTACCCGTGTTGTATCCCTGCTTGTTGAGAAATGCCTGCCAAGCTTTTACAAGATCTCCTTTTGAGCCGATCTTGATAAGCGTAACGCCGTCGAATTTCAGAATTGTGCTTCCCTCAGAATAGATGCCCGCTTCTGAATTCGTGAACGGGGACTGCCTGTCGAATTCCGGATCTTCAGGGCCGAGCGTGAAGACGTTCGGCGTCTGATTTGACGGCATCTGTGAAATGATCTTCCTGTGAAACTTCTCGTAATTGTTGTTGAACTTTCCGCCGTTCCATGTGATGAGAAGCCTGTCCGTGAAATCGCTGTTGTGAAAGGGATCGGGTGATGCGCCTGATTCCTGATTGTCCTGACATCCCGAAAGCAGTTTTACGGAAGCCTTCACCGCCCACATGTAATTCCCGACATCGAGCACTGCGCCCTCTGCAACGGAGCCCTTGCTCTTCCTCGATTTCACTGCAAGGTCCGACTGTATTTTCCGGTAAAACTTCTTTCTTCTTCTTTCGGATTCTATACCAACTGCCGCGGGCATGCTCTTTATGAGATTTCTTCTTTCATGATAATCCTTCAATGACTTTCGAACCGCGGCTTTGGTTACGGTTCCGCTGTGGCACGAATCCGAAAGCACATAGATCCTTACTCCCGGCTTGAATTCCGACAGGCAGGCATAGATCTCATCGTCAAGCAGCTCGCCGTCATACAGGCACCAGGTCTCGTCTGCACCGTCATCTTCATCACCATTTACATCTGTCACCTGTCCGCCGTGTCCCGAATAATAAAGGAGCAGATAGTCTCCGGCAGAAAGCTCTTTTGCAAATGCTGCGAGCAGGGCCAGCACATTCTTTCTCGTTGCGCTATTCGTAAGCAGCATTTCGGTCTTGTCGTATCCGAGCGAAACTGCGACCTTGTTTATGTCCTTTGCGTCCTTCTCACAGCAGGCAAGGGCTCCGTCCCATTCGCCGTCATACGCTTTCGGGTCAACTGCATTCAGTCCTACGCTCAGTGAATATTTCTTTCCCATTGTTGTTATGCTTTAGAAGATTTCGGAATCACTATTTGGAATTTGCAAACGGCCTCTGCATGCTGAAGTCAGGATCCTTCGCTCCGACATCGTAAAGATTGGGAGTCTGATCCGGCGGCATGAGGTCAACTATTTTCTTGTGGAATGCCTTGTAGTTTCCGGTGAACATCCCGTTTCTCCATACTCTGAACATCATCGCGGTGAATACGCTGTTGATCGCACCTGCCTGCGAATACTGATTATCCTGACAGCCGGAGATCAGCTTGACGGAAGCCCTAATGTTGTGTGCATAGTCCTTGTTGGAGGGGTTCGATATTTTCATAATGTCATCCATCTGTATCTTGTCATAAAGCTCTCGCTTCTTCAGATATGCCTTGCCCACAACTTCCTCCGGCATGAACTTATAGAGCTTCTTTTTCAGCGGCCCGGCCGTCTCGCTCGAGTTCAGCATTGCAACCTTGGAGACAGTGCCGCTGTGACAACTGTCCGAGATCATGAGTACCCTCACACCTTCTGCGAATGATGAGAATGAGTAGTAGATCTCGTCGTCAATCAGCTGGCCGTCATGCAGGCACCATGTCTCATCATTTGCATCTTCTTCATCTCCGTTGATGTCGGCAACCTGTCCGCCGTGTCCCGAGTAATAGATCACAAACAGATCACCCTTCTTCAGTGCTTTTGAAGCGCCCTTGATCGCTTTCAGTACATTTGCACGGGTGGCTTTGGAAGTCTTGAGCAGAGTGCGCTTGTCATACCCGGCCGATTTCAGAAGATTGTCAACATCCTGTGCATCCTTTTCACAGCATGGAAGGAATCCGTCCCATTGGCCGTCATACTGTTTGGGATCAACCCTGTTGACACCCACTGACAATGAATATCTCTTTGGCATGATGAATTAGAGTTTAAGATTAAGAATTTCCTGCCGCTTGTTAAGCTTGTCCAGTCGCTCTTCAACCGAAAGCGCAGACGGCTTCATCTGAACCATGGGGGAGAGCATTCTTCCGTATCTGTTCTTTCCTTTACCGCTCTTCAGTATGAACGAGATCGTTGACTCAAGGCATTTCTTGTCGTCATCAAATGCGCCGTGCGTCTGCGCGCTCGAATATTCATTCTGGCTCGGTGACTTTATCCAGTCAACGTTCTTCGCCGCAAAGAGTTTCTCCAGTTTCAGCGCGTACTTTCTGCAAATCTCAAACTGCTCCCTCATCTGCTCATTGTTGATCTTCTCCTTCTCCCTGTTTCCCCAAAACCTTGAGCTGAGAAATTTCTCCATTCCGAGAAGAGGCGTGCCGTAAGGCAGTGTGACCGGCACTCTTGGCATTTCTTCAAAGGAATTGGAGACGAGGTACAGGAGTGACTTATTGTAGATAGAAGCGCATTCGTCATTCTGCTCTGCAATGTCTGTGAGAGTGTAGATATTGAAGTCGCGGATGAATCCGGACTCAATGGCGTTATGATAATGCTCGATAAAGAATTCGGAAGTGCATGCCGGCGCCCAAAGCGTACATGAGGTTATCGGAACATCGCGTTTCTTCAGGTAGCTGACAACAGGTCCGAGAAGAATACTTCCTGCGCTGTGGCCGATCAGGTGTATTTCATAACTGCTTGAGCTGTCTGACCTGATCTTCTCCATAAGAAGGTCAAGATATTTCGTCGCGCCGCCTGATTCCCTGCCTGCCGCTCCGAAAGCATTCTCCTTCATCTCCTTCCATACAAGTTTTCCGGGCTCCCGCAAAATGTATTCGAAAAAATCATCCGCCCTGTCAAGCATGAAGTCTTTGATCCCGCCGGGCATGTCCTTCGATTTCCTCTTTGTCAGCGCATCGTCAAGCATGTTCTTAACGGTTGACCAGAAGTCGGAGTGCCACATGAAGAATACGGGAAAGATTTCATTGTTGAGAAGCACTTCACGGTAATCAGAAAGTCTTTGGATCACTGAGTCTTCGTTCACAAGGCCGCCGTGCGCATACAGCAGTATTCTGCGCTTCTTCCATTTCTTCTTCCATGTGTTGATGGTCACATCCATGCCGTTGATGATGTGCGTAAGTGAGTTGCGGCCGTGGCCGTAAGTGCCTTCCTGCTTGAGCATTCCGTCGTTGTCAAGGCTTATGATGTGGGAACGGAACTGGTAAAATGACGATTCGTTCTTCAGTGATTTTACAACCGGATATGCAGAAGTGCTTGAGTCATCCGAACTCAGTCTTACCGGAGCGCCGAGCCTTGCAACCCATACGTCTGTTCCGTTGATGAGCCAGTCGTCGTACATGAGCTTTGCAAAGCCGCCGTCTCCCCACTTTTCTCCCCACGAGTTCTGCACCCAGAATCCCTCCCGGTCATAAGCAACTATGCAGAATGCGTGACCACCTATGACAGTGAAGTTCTTATGGTTGAACTCAATCCGGCATTCGTAAATATTCTTACCTTCTGTCGACCTTCCGGCATATTTCTTCACCGGCTTGCGCCAGCTCTCGTGCACGTTGGCAGTTGCAAAGAGTATCCCCACTTCCGACATTGCGCTGTGCATTGCAACAAGGTCTTTGTGGTTCACTCTGAAATATGCGCCCAGCGGCCTGGAGCGGGAGTCATCAATAAGCGTTGTGTAATCACCCTCTCTTCCACCCGCAGACTTTATGTTGTCCCAGTACTTGTCAAGCTTGTCCGAGCATACTCCGTGCTTGTGCCACGCTTTCATCGCGCCGCGCGCACTCGAGCCAGAATATTTTTCGCCGGGCCACTCGTCATATCTTCTTGCAAACCGGTAGATCATCTTCGGGCTGACGGGCTCAGTATCGGGCATTACCCTTCTCGAACGGAGCAGATAGTTTGCGACCGTCGCAAGGGCATATCCCGTGCATGCGCCTTCCTTGCCCTGGTCAAGCACAAGTACATTTCCTCCGGATCTCTGCCTGTATTCTTCCGTAGTTATTACCGGCGGTACTTCATGAAGTGTGGGGATGTACATCAGGTCGCGGAAGTCAACAGTATCGGGACGAGCATTGAGATTGAACTGAAACGCGTCCTTTGCGGGCCTCCTGCCGCCCTGTTCTTTGGTGTCTTTGTTCTTTGGCATTTATGCTGTTGTATGGTTCAACTTATGCTTATTATTTTGATTAATCAATAGGTAGAATCCTTGCGCCGCAGTGAAGTTCATACTCAATGTGCAAGAGGGAAATGCCGCATTGAAGTCTTGAGCGAATTGGGCCGGCGACAGAGAGCTTATACTCCAAATGTTCAGCTTCATTCAATATGTCAGGATCGGCGATAAGGAAGATATGAGCCACTGATAATAATCAGTCAAAGTTTCCAAATTGCCATCAGCCGTTCAATTGAAAGAAAGGAGCAGATGATATATTTTGCATCAAAAGGAAGAAGTTTCTTTGCAGGTAAATTAAATGAAAACCATGAAAGCTGATTCAGCGAGATCAGGCATTATCATACTTGCGCTGATGATCGTTCAATTCTTATCTGTCCCCGCAACCGCGCAGTACGACACGATTGCAATCTCAATCCTCGACAGCGTAACCATTAAGATTAGCGAACTTGAGACATGCAGTTTCAGATTTGTTTCAGAGTTCGATATCAACAACAGTGAGTACGGCCTGATAACGCACAGTGAAACAGGAGAAGTGTTCCTCAAAGCTCCCGGAAAAATGTTCGTGGAAAAGAAAGGCGACAAGGGCCACAAGGTATTTGCAAGTGACGGCTCTTCATTCACGCTTTATTCATACGACAAGAACTGGTACGCAACAATGAAGTCAGAAATGAACCTGATTGAATTCATTGATTCCGTCAGCAGTCAGTTCGGCATCGAGTTTCCCGGCGTTGATGTATTCTATCCTGACTTTACGGACAACATTCTCATGACTTCCGACAACCTGATATTTCTCGGGCTGGGCGTGGTAAACGGGAATGAGTGCTATCATGTCGCTGGAGCGGGCGAAGGAATGACTTTTCAGTACTGGATAAGCGCAGACGGAAACTATATCCCGGTTAAACTCTCGATTGTTTACACAAGCCTGGAAGGGGATCCGAGGTACAGCTTAGAGTATTATGACTGGAAAGGAAATTCTTCCATTGATGATTCAAAGTTTGAATTCAAAGTGCCGGAAGGCGCACAACTAATAAAATTGAGCGAAGTAAAAAACAACAGCGAAAAATGACAGCAAAGTATCTATTGGCGATCTTCATACTTGCGCTGGTTTCGGTGGCATTCATGCCCGAAGACAGTAATGCGCAGAGAATGAGAGGATCAAGGGGAAGTTCAAGGTCGGGCTTTTCCGGGAGGAATATGGGCAACAGCGGAAAGATCAACGGCGGAAACTTCAACAGGAATCCCGGAAGCAACAGGACTTACAAGAATTCCGGCAATAAGGGAATAAACACAAATGATGTGAGAAGGGACGGCAACAGGGGCAACAAGGGCGTCAATACAAATGATGTGAAAAGAGACGGCAAGGTGGGCAACAGAAACGAAGGGAGCAAGGATCAGGTAAGAGACAGGGAAAACAGGGTTGACAGGGACGGAAACAGGTTTGAAGGAGATAAGGGAAACAGGTTCGACGGCGAAAGAAACAATTATTTCGACAACGACCTCAACATTTATCACGGTTACCATTATAGCGGATACATGCCGTACTATTATCATCCCTATACTCCCTACGGCTGGGGGCCGTACTGGTATCCTTTCGGCTTCTTTGTTACGTTCCTTTCCGCTTCCGCAATATCCGTTTCGTCTGACTATGATGATGACGGTGACGAGTATTATTTTTATGATCAGGGAGTTTATTACATACAGTCTGAAGGAGGCTATGAAGTCGTGTCTGCGCGAAAGGGAACTGAAGTGCCGAGCCTTCCTTCGGGTTACACAACCACAGTGGTAAAGAACACGACCTACTACTATTACGGCGGCACTTTCTATGTAAGCTCCGGAGATAAGTATAAAGTTGTTTCAGCGCCTGTCGGCGCAGTTGTGTATAATCTGCCCGAAGGAGGCAAGGAAATGGATCTCGAAGGCAACAAGCTTATAGTCTATGACGGAGCCTACTATCAGCCGGTGATGCACAACGGGCAGGATGCGTATGAAGTTGTGAACTATTCCGGGCAGTGAACTGCTGATCAAGAATTCTCTTGCGAATAGCTCAAAGCCCGCAGTCACCATTCTGCGGGCTTTTGTTTTGTGTGAATGCATCACCTCCGTTACTGCATGCGCTGTCTGTACTATTTCAGCAATGTCATTGAGCGTGTTTCCGATCTGTAGCCTGATGTGAGCTTGTAAAGATACACTCCGGATGAAAGACCGTTGGCATCAAATGCAAAAATGTGCCTGCCTGAACTGTATCTTCCGCCGGCGATCTGTCCCACTTTTCTCCCGAGCAGATCAAACACTTCAAGGCTTATCTTTGAGTCTTCCGAAAGGTCCACTTCTATTTTCGTCTGCGGATTGAATGGATTCGGAAAATTTTGTCCGAGCCTGAATGAGCCGGGCTGTTCGATTCCCGTGCTTCCGGTGCCGGTGGTTAGGCTCATTCCTTCAATCAGGTTGTATCTCGTGTTCACGGCAATTCCCGTGAATACCTGCCTTCCGCCGCGCGGCCACTCTACAACCACAGAATCAATTATAGTGGCATTGCCAAGTCCGAAGTGGACATTGAGCATGTTCATAGAGTTGAAACTGTTCTGCGAGTTAACTTCTCTCAGTTGCCATCCCGGCTGGCCGTTGATCACGGCCTTTACCTTTACCCTTGCACCTATGGCAGACCTGTTGGCATTTACGCCCGTGCATTTTATGTTCACCCACTTGTTTCCGTTGTTAGTGATGTTTTCATAAAGCGCCTTTGTAAGAACTGCGCCCGAAACATACAGATCAACATCACCGTCATTGTCGTAATCGCCTGCAACAGCGCCGTACTTCGGCCCTGATTCCCTCACGGCAATTGAATCAATACGGGTGAATGTTCCGTCACCGTTGTTGTTGTAATATCTTGTTGTGAACGAGTTGTCGTTCGTAACGTAACAGTCGAGGTCGCCGTCGTTGTCAAAATCGGCCCATGTGTTTGAAAGCGAAGAGCCTGAGTCGCTTGCTATTCTGCCCGCCTGTGCAGAGGTCATCTTGGCATAATATCCGTTGCCCTCGTTCCGGTAAAGGTTGTTGGGAGTGCCGAATCTGTAATTGGTCAGATATGCGTCAAGGTCTCCGTCATTGTCGTAATCAATGAAGGAATAGTTCTGACCGTCAACAAGGTCTGTACCGAGGATTCCAGTATCAAGTCTTTTGAGATAGGGGAGTGATGTCTCCGCAAGAAGGTTTCTGTAGTTGAAATCCCTTGCCAGCGAGCCGGCGGGGCCGCTGCCGATGAAGAGGTCCATGTCGCCGTCCATGTCATAGTCGCTGAATGTGGGGACAGTGTAAGGGGCAAGCGTCAGCGCAAAATGTGTGCTGTCAATCTTTGTGAATGTCCCGTCCCCGTTGTTGTGAAAGAAGCGCGTGGGATGATAGACGATGCCGAAGGAATTTGCCGCGGCAATGACGAGATCAACATATCCGTCGTTGTTGTAATCTCCCCATGTGCATCCCCAGCCGGTTGAATATGCGGAATCGCCTATCGCGCCGGTTGTGATGCGTGTAAAGGTCTCGTCTCCGTTGTTCTTGTATAGCGCGGATGAAGATGACACCGTTGACACAACGTAGCAGTCAATGAACCCGTCGTTGTTATAATCTGCCCAGGAAGTGCTGAGGACATTTACTGCTGAGTTGAGGACTGTGTTCACTTTGACGAAGTTGCCGCCACCGGTGTTTTTGTAGATGGACTTTCTGCAAGAGTAGAGGTCGAGAAGCCCGTCGTTGTTGAAGTCGATCCATGCGGCTCCCGTGTAACTGCCGCCGGGATTTCCGGGATCAGAAACTACGTGATTGCTTTGGTCTGTAACCTTTCTGAAGGTCTGCGAAAACAGAGATTGTGCCGCAAGCATCAGAAGCAGGACAATTGCTTTTACGAGTGAAGTTTTCATGGCTGCCATAATTTTTTTAATACAAAATTAGGCAATTAAGTGAGGCGGGGAAATCTCACAAGTATATGGTATCAGACAATGTTGTCTTTCAGCGCCCTGGCCACCGCCTCTGACTTTGAATGAACGTGAAGCTTCCTGTATATACTCTTGATATGATGCCTCACTGTTCCGACTGTGATCTTCAGATTGTAGGATATCTCTTTGTAAGTGTTTCCGTTGACAAGCGCTTCAAGCACATCTTTTTCCCTTACGGTAAGGTCTGAACTCTCCGCCGACCTGAACGAGCCAAGCACAAGCCTTGCGATCCTTGATGTCATCGGCGCTCCGCCATCGTATATCTCCCTTATTGAACTCAGGATCTTTTCCTCGGATGCACTCTTGTCAAGGTAACCTGTTGCGCCGGACTTGAGCGCTTTGAATACGAGTTCGCTTTCTTCATGGACCGTCAGCATCAGGAAGTCTGTTTCGCCAAGAAAGGGTTTCACCTTTTTCATCCCTTCAATCCCGTCAATTCCGGGAAGCCTGATGTCAAGAAGCACAACGTCCGGTTTTTCTTTCTTCAGTACTTCTGCGGCATCCTCAAACTTCTCATAAGCTCCGATGCAATGCATGTCTTCAACGCTTTCAAAAAGCCGCCACAGGTCATCTCTTATTACGGGGTCATCTTCTATGACTGCAATCTCAATCATTTCAGTTAAGTGAAAATTCTTTGATTCCCTTTCGGAGATTGATGCTCACTTCCACGGAGGTTCCGCCACCGGGATTCCCGGAGATTTGAATTGAGGCGCCTATTCTCCCAGCACGGGCTTTCATGCTCCTGATCCCGAATCCTTCGCTGTGAGCTGATTCATCAAAGCCGACACCGTCGTCTGAAAGCTTCATATTGAAAGGGTCATGCAAGCTTTCAAACTCGATCTTCATCTGCGATGCTTCGGAGTATTTGACCGAGTTGTTCACAGCCTCTTTGGCAATGAGAAGAAGATTTCTCTTGACGTCCATGCCAAGATAGACCGTCTTCATTGATTCACTTATTCCGCTTGCCTGCAGGCTTATACCCTTCTCCTGAAGAAGATTCTCAGCAAAGTCCTTGATGCGCACGGCAAGGTCATACAGCGTGTCTTCGCCGGGATCCATGCTCCAGATCAGGTCCCTTGCGCTCTCCTTAAGACTTGCCGAAGTTTCCATAATCTTGTGCAGTTCCTTTGAGATATTCGCTTTCTGCGCTTCTATCTCACGCAGGAGATTTCTTGAGTATATTGAGATCCTTGTAAGCTTGTGTCCGAGTTCGTCATGATAGTCCCTCGATGCTTCATACCTTATCTTCTCGCGTTCTTCCTCCCTTGCATGCTCGATCTCAAGCGCCCTGCGTACTTTCCTGTTTGCATTGAAAGTGTGCGCTCCGAATGCAACTGCAGTCAGGAGGGTTGCGCAGATGAGGTAGAACGGCAGAGTCTGATAGAAAGGCGGCGCAACAATTATCTTCAGAGCAAACGGGCTTTCGTATGAACCGCCCCCACTTTCGGCAACCTTGACCCTTATCTCATGCGTGCCCGGAGGAAGTGTCTTCAGGCCCAGCATTGAATTGCCGCCGGCATAATTCCAGCCGTTGTCTATTCCGGAAACAGTATAGTAATAGGAGGACAATCCGCTTCCGCTGTAATTGAGGTCCGAGAAACTGATCTCAATGTTCACTGCATCATGATCAAGTCTTAATTCGGTTAATGAAGTGAGGTCCGCTGTATGCTTCTTTCCTCCCTGTTCATAAGTGATGCGTGTGAATATGAACTTGTAGTCCCGTGAAGGCCGCGCAAGTCCTGAGATGTTCAGTGCGATCACACCGTTCCTTCCCCCGAAATAGTAAGTGCCGTCGGCGCTTCGGGCGCATGCGGAGGGATTCAGTATGTCATCGAATTTTCCGGCGAGCGAAAAAGTTTTCTGTTCAGGGTCAAACAACTGTATGTTGAAGTTGGAGCCGATAACGATCTTTCCTTCGTAAAGCGCAAGAGAGCTTATTGCCTGATCTGAGAGGCCATCAACCGAAGTGAAGTTGCTGAACACTGATCCGTCATATATGCTCAGCCCGCCGGCAGTTCCGAGATAAACCTTGCCGGCATATCCGAGAATCGAATAAACATAATTGTTGATGAGCGATGCGGGATCGCCGGTGACCTTTCGGAATCTCTCAAACTTCCCCGAACCTTTTCTGAGAAGATTGAGTCCTGCGTAAGTGCCTGCCCATAAATTCCCTCCGGAGTCAATGTAAAGAGAGAGGATCATATCTTCTGAAAGCGAACCGGGATCGTTCGGATCATGCTTGTAAACATTTGTAACCATCCCGGAAGCGGCGTCAATCACTTTGATCCCGGCAGGAGTCCCTGCATACATCTTGTCCTGACCGTCAGATACAAGTTCGTTTACGGGAAAGCCGTCAGGCAGGCTCATGAACTTCGGACTTTTGCTTTTTTCATCAATGATCATTATGCCGTCATTCATGCCGAGCCACAGTTTACCGTCATCCGCCACGGCGGCCGTGAGCACGTTTCTGCCTTCCGTAAACCTGCCGAGCCCGGATGGCACAAGATTTCCTCCGGCAATTTCGAAAACACCCTTTCTTCCAACGGCCAGCATCCTGCCGTCATACTCAGCAAACTTCCTGATACTGCCCGCCGGCTTCATGTTATCTGCATTTCTGATCTCGGTCAACACACCCGGTATGTCATTCCTGAACTCAAACAATCCTTCGTCATAGAAACTCGCGAGAACAATGCCGCTTGCGGGCTGAAGTACATTAACGATCTCCTGTTTGTCAGTGTAATAAATACCTCCGGCAAACTTTCTGAGTGA
>DAIQRO010000011.1:4990-20586 GCA_036786155.1 Bacteroidota bacterium | reverse complement strand
GTGAATCTCCGCCAATGTCATAGCTGAACAGCCCGTCACTTGTTCCGAGAATAACATTGCCACCTTTATATATCGTGGCGTCAAAAACAGCAAGTGTATGCTGAGAATCGTTTGGGTCTGCGGGAGCAGGGATGCTTCTGAATTTGAAAGACCTGTCGCTGATCTGTTTATTGTCAAGAATGAATGCGCCTTTCTTCAATGTGCCAACCAGAACTCCTCTGCCCGGAATTGCAACGGAAGATCTTATGAAGTTTGCGTTAAGTGAATGTTTGTCCTCATTGTTGAGATTGAAAAACTTCGATCTTTCTCTGTCGCTTCCAAGCAATGCAAGGCCTGAACCGAGCGTGCCCGCGTAAAGATTATCAAAATCATCAATTGCCAGTGTGTAGATCTTGCCGGATGCGGAATCTCCATTAGCGATGTCAACGGTCTCCCATTTGTTTCCGTCAAATTTGTTCAGGCCGTTCTGAGTGCCCGCCCAAAGCACACCCTTTTTGTCTTCCGCCAGGCACCAGACAGTATTGTCGGATATCTGCTTCCTCTCCGCAAGAAATCTCGTGAATATCCCGGCCCGGCGGTCATATCTGTTGAGTCCGCCGTAATAAGTGCCGAACCAGAGAAAGCCCTTGCTGTCTTCAAATATTGAAATGACATCGTCGTTTGAGATCGAAGCGGAGTCGGAAGGATCATACTTGAAACGGAAATAGTTGGAGCCGTCAAACATTATGAGTCCGAACATTGTGCCGAACCAGACAATGTCTTTCGAATCTTTGAACATAGCAAAGACATTATTGTCGGGATAATGCGCTTTTAGCCCGGCACGGGAGATCTGAACCGGCTCATCCGCTGCAGGTGTACCCTGCGCAAACATCAGGACGGCCAGTATGCTTAATATGGTTTTCATTCACAAATATCTCCATTGTTCCGGCAATATGACATCTCACAAATGTGGGATATTGCCTGTATCATTCGCAGGGCTTAAGATATACGTTCGCAAAATCAGCGCTGAAATTCATTTTACCCTTATCATCAAGATAATGTTCGATAACGGCAAGTTCATGATTCAGGTCTTCCCAATGAGCAATAAGCTTTGCGTCGGGGCGTGTCATGATCCTGTCAAACGCGATGCTTCTGAATTCGTATATGTTTCCGGTGTTCACTGCAAATGTCACTCCTGCATTTTTCAGGGCATTGCATTCTATCATGTGCATTTCGGTGATGAGATGCAGATATTGGCTGTTGTCGTGATCGCTGTAGCACGACAAACAGAAAGCTGTGAGCAGTATTGCAATCACGCCTGTGTGTGCTCCCGTTTTCATTCTTAAGTATTTAGGCTTTCTGATTCTCAATGAAATTCCACGCATTTCCGCTTACGGATCAACGCTCTGAATGTTGTTGAATGCATTATTATCAATTATTGCAAGGTCCGCTGCATCTGCTGTCATATCACCGTTCACATCAGACTGCAGATATCCAGCCGCAAAAGCTGAAGCGTCATTATCCGCCGTGCTGAGGTCGCTTGCATCTATTATCCCGTCCCTGTTCACATCACCGCTGTATATGCAGTGCTTTGTCCCTTTGAGTATCAGGTTGTTCCCGTACGCCATTCCTCCCGAGGAAGTCATGTCATAGTCAATGATCCCGCCTATTGTCATTATCTCGCCTCCGCTTCGGCTCCATGTTTCTATGCTGTTCCTGTGGATGACCTGAAGGTAGTAAGTGCCGTTTGTAAGGTTGTAGAAATTCAGATTTGCCGTAAGCGAAGCCGAATCGAGAATTCCCGTACAGCTGTCAACTGTGTGGAACGGTGGAAATATTCGCCTCAGATAAACCTTCACTGTGTCCCGCATGCTGAGTGTGTTGCCTGCAATATTCAAAAATCCCTCGGGAGCTGCAGTCAGATGGATCGTAAGGTTCCTTCTGAACCAGGGCTTTGTTGCTGCGTCATTCATGAAGAAGGTCATTAATAGATTGGCGACCTTGGTTCTTCCGTTCACGGAAGGATGTGTTCCGTCAGTATTGTAATCAGTCGGGCAGATCCAGGTCAGCCCGTCCGAACGCGGAACTGTACCGTCAGCCCAAAGGTAGGGCCCCCACGATATCCATGGCGATCTTTTTCCGGGTCCCTTGTAAGCAAGGCTTGTGTCTCCCGAGATCTGATCTTCAACGACCCATTTGACAGCCCAGCCGGAGTAATAGGAGTTAGGCTCCGGGCTTAGTCCCGTTGTTGCATATCCTGCATAGATCCTGCTTGCAATAAAACATTGCCTGAGGTTTGCAAACTTGTTTTTCAGTATGTTCAGAACTGTCTTGTGCTTTGCTCTCAGTCCATTGGAATATCCCGGAAATGATGTATCAGCAGGCGAGGCGTCTACATTCTTGTACCAGACCGCCTGAACCTGCTTTGAAGTTACTCCTGCATTTGAAAGTAAGGACAATACATTTGCCCAGTACACATTGTTTGAATCAATGATGAGATTAATGTGATATCCTCCCTGGGCTCCGTTTACAAGCTTCAACTTCGGATTGACATTTGATGATGCAGAGACCTGGCTCATGAATACGCCGAATTCCTGATTGCAGTTAGACATGCCAATTGACAGCAGTACTATCTTTCCGTTGACAGGGTCATAATTACCGTTTACATCAAGCGGAACGATCTGTTTTGCAATCTCTGAGCCGGCTTGTTCATGTCCGTAAGGACGGGAGTTTGATCCGCCCGGATACAATCCTCCCGTGTAACCGCGGAATGAAGATGAGCCGAGGTCGCTGATCGGAGTGAAGCCGACAGAAGTGTTTGCGCAGTTCTGCGAAAAAATGTGTGAAGCAGAAAGAACTGTGATCAGCAATGCTGCAGCAATTGAGTTCTTCATTTGACAGTCTTTTTGATTACCGGTAATTATGGACTTAGATTCGGAGCAATTCATCTTTCTTCAAGCTCTTTCATTTTCTCAACCACCCACGCCTTGTTGATGAACTCCCTCTTCTTTTCACCCGGGATAAGCTCGTCAAGCTTATATGATTTCCCGCTTTCCCTGATCCTCATGAGTTTTGCCACTATGCTGATGAAATGAGTGTGGGATTCGATCTCCCTCTTTCCGAGAGCCCTGTTCTTTGAAACATAGATCCTGTAAGAGTTCAGGTAGTCGTTAAGTAGGTCTGTTTCATCTTTCTCAAAATAGATCCGTGCCGTAAGATTTCTCACCTCAAGATTGTAATAGTTGTCCTCATACTTAACCCGTGCAAGATGAGAAAGGGCTTTGTCGTATTCCTTCATTTCAAAATGAAGGACGGCGAGTGCAAGCCTGTATGTGCTTTGCCTGTAGTCTTCCGCTATGAGTGAGTTGTAGTTTTCAATGAAACCGCTCACCCATTCAAACTCCCTCAGCCGCGAACCCGACTTCACCATGTTCAGAAAGAACATGTTTGTCATGAAATGTTCCGTATATAATCCCTTCTCTATTATCTCCTTTCTCAGCTCAAACACTTCCTTGACGGTTTCCGGATTGTTCATTGATTTGCTTCGCTTGAGATGTTCAATAAGGTCAATGTACTTGTTATACCTCTTCTCTTTTTCAAGAAGTTCGCCGTGCTGAGTGACAAGCCGCCTCAGTTCAGAAAAATATTTTGAATCATCAGTCTTTTCCAGCATGAAGGCATTGTAATGGATCTTCACCTGAGGAAGGTCAGTGACGTCATTTGGAAGATTCTTCATGAGATCCTCCGTGAACTTGTCGCTCAGGTAAAGCGACCTGTCAATGCCGAGAAGCCGGCATTCGTAGAGAATGTAGTTCTGTATCTCAAGTATTTTGATTGCAAAGGAAATAAGAAGGTCGCGTTCACCTTTCTGAATGTCCTGCTTGCTGAAACTGTTTCTGAAGCTGTTATAGATGTCCTTAAGCAGATAGAGCTCATAAGAACGGTTGAAGAAGTCCTGATCGCGTGCACTGCTGTTTGCAAGAAGTTCCTCCGCCTCCCTGAAGTTTTTCTCAAACTGCGGATAAAGATTCCTCTTAAGAAGTTCCTTAAGAAGATGAGTGTTGGCTGAATGTCTGTCTGCTGTGAAGTTGATGTATGAAAGAAAGTCCTCTGCCTGCTTCAGAAGCTGTGAATTGAGATTCCTGAACATCTCGTCGCTGTATTCTTTTCCCGGGAAGAGCTTCCCGAAGATCTTTTCTTTGATGAAGGCCCTGTCTTCAAATTCAGGGTGATACTTCCTATAAAGTTCAAGCAGATCCCGGATCATCTGACGCTTATTGATAAGCGGTGAGCACAGGAAATCGGAGAACTGCTTCAGTTCTTCCTTTGTGAATGTCGCAAGTATCTCAAGGACCTTGGCTTTGATCAATTCGCTTCGTCCGGAGACATTTCCTGCCACGGCAAACAGCCAACTTTCGGCGGCCGGAGATGTCGGTTTTTGTTAGTGTAATTGTAACAATCGGTTTTGCAAAATACCTTAATTGCGAGCCAATTTCAAAGTTTTTTAGCGGGTTGGGAAAGAATTTGTCACCCCGTATATGTCACAAAATCAGAAATTCATCTTTGTTTGCCCCCCTCTTACCTGAGTAATTTTGTGCAGAATTTAAAACAACATTCACAAACAAACTAAACAACACTGAAATGAAAAACTCTAACACAGGAAACAAGGTAAGGACACTGAAAGTGATGACAGCAATCCTCTTTGTCATCTTTACATCTTTCAACGCTTTCTCGCAACAGCAGATAAAGAGCTACAATTATCTGTGCAGTAACATCTCAAGCAATGAGAACACAAGGGCAATCATCAACAGGATTGACACAGGTTACGCCATCAGCGGTTATACCTATCATCCGGTATGCGGCATCAGCCCGTTTGACTGGATGTGGCTTCAGCTGAAGTCAAACGGAAATGTGAACGCCTCAAGGTACATCGGAACAGCAGGCGATGATAAATGCTACTCGCTCATTCAGGATCCGACAGACAGGTCATACACACTCGCAGGCTATATGTATGATGCTACAAAGGGAAGAAGCAAGGCAACGATTGTGGACCTTAACGGAGCAGGCAATTTCAATTATGCAAAATGGGCATCAGACACTCTGAACAGCGCATACTGGCAGGTTGTTATCGATCCTTCAAGAACTCTCGGGCTTACAGGATACATGGAGAGGGTTGTTTCAAACAAACTCCGCAACAAGCTCTTTTGTTCACAGTACACTCCGGCGGGCCCGCTTGCATGGTCTTACAGATATGATTCATGGAACGGCACAAAGCTCAGCGCTTCAACGGAAGAAGGCAGGTCAGTTTGTTTTCAGCCGGTCGGAGGTGTTTACGGAGTTGCGGTAAGGACCAACTTCTACAGCAAGTCAACAACGGCCTGGGATCCGATGGTAGTGAAGCTTGACTATGCCGGTAATGTGATATGGAAGAAGGTTTACAGATTCAATGTTACAAACCCGAATTTTTATCCGTCAGCAGAACCGACAAAGATCATTCCGATGCCGGACGGCGGATTCACGGTTGTAGGATTCACGAATTCGATTCTTCAAAACGGCGGCCACATTCTCGTCTTCAGAGTGGCATCAAACGGAACGCTAATGTGGTCATCCTCTTACGGCACAACAGTAATGTTCCACTACGGCAATTCAATCGTGCTCGACGGCAATAATCTTACCATAACCGGGTACAGAAGAAGTGCCAGCGGCCAGGATGCTCTTATAATGAAGATTCCCGTAACAGGCGGCGCTCCGCTTTGGACGAGAGTTTGGAACCCGCAGGCAAACTCCGAAGCAGGCTTTGACATCATTCTCTCAAATCAGAGTACAGCTTCACCGGGCTACGCAGTAACCGGTGATGTAAGCACAAACTCAGGAGATGCTTTCCTTTGGAGAACAAACAACAACGGGCTTCTCGACAGCTCAACATGCAATAATTCAACAACCCTTACAAAGATAGCAAATGACATAAGGCTTGATTCATTCAACCTTACAAAGGTTACAAAGTATTGCAAGGACCATCAGCCGATTGTGAAGACGACCGCATACACAGAAACTCTGATCTGCCTCGGAACCTATGCAACACTTCCTGATGAGGAGATCAACAACGACAATATCGGTACGGAAGAAGTAACCGAATATTCCATCAGCCAGAACTATCCGAATCCGTTCAACCCAAGCACAACAATAAGATTCAGTTTGCCTCAGGACGGAAATGTTGCTATCAAGGTTTATGACATCGCAGGCAAGCTTGTAGCAGAACTGATAAACGGATACATACAAAAGGGAAGTCATTCAGTTCAGTTCAATGCCGCGAACCTCCCGACCGGCGCATATTACTACCGAATTGATGCAAACGGATTCACCGACATAAAGAAAATGCTCCTTATCAAATAAAGAAGACCGGAACAAGAAGAATACAGGCGGAGACTTGCTTCCGCCTGTATTTAATTTTTTTAAAAACCGAAAAAGACTAACTTCACAAAAATGTTCAGACTAATAATCCCGACAGAAGGTAACAGGGGAACAAACAGCGAATCAGTAAATCAGTCAAATAACAAATCCTCACAATGAAGAATCTGAAACAGACAATTCTTGCATCCGTTTTGTTTTTTCTGCTGTCATTCGGAAACTCAAATGCATTTATGTTCTGGAATCAGGCAGCATATTTCAACGCTCAGGCCGGTTCATACATAACTGCGCCAAATTCAAACACACTCAATATCACTTCAAGTTTTTCCATTGAGATGTGGATAATACCATATGACGTAACAGAGCCGCAGATTCAGGCGCTCGTTGAGAAGACAACACCTGCGCTGAATACCGGATACACTGTGTTTCTGAATAACGGAAGGGTTGGAATAAGGACTAAAGGTATTACAAGGCTCGTTGGAACAACTGTCCTCTCCCAAAGCCAATGGACTCATATCTCCGCTGTCTATGATGCATCGAACAACCAGTTTGCAATTTATGTGAACGGCACGTTGGATGCTTCCGCGATAGTGGGTGCGGCAAGCCCGATTGCCAACACCGATTCGCTGAGGGTGGGCAGAAGCGTTTCAGGCAGTTACTTCAAGGGGCTGATTGATGAGCTGAGAATATGGAAGAAATCGCTGACGCAGGCAGAGGTGCAGAAGTTCATGAGGACAACGCTTGGTTCATCAACGGGTATTTACAGCAGTCTGATCCTGTCCTATACATTTCAGGCAAAAGATGCGAGCTCGACATATTTCTCGACCAAAGACTGGTCAGGCAACGGCAACGATGGCAACAACGTGGGAGCGATCGCTTACGGACAGGCTGACAGGCCGAGTTCTACAATTGCCCTGAATGACTGTGTAAAGCTTGACGGCATCAACGATTATTTTCACGCGCCGGACGGCCCGGACCTCAGTCCCACTGTTGCGGTTACGCTTGAGGCGTGGGTTTATCCTACTTCAACCGCCGGGACAAGGACAATATTTCATAAAGGCCCTGCCGGAGGTGCATCGAACTATGCACTGAGGCTGAACTCGGGTGTTCTTTCAGCAGTTGTGAACAATGTGAATCTGACAACAACAATCTCCGTGCAGACAAACAGGTGGTCGCATGTTGCTTTCACCTACAATTCAAACAACGGAAACTACTTCTTTTACCTCAACGGAAGCAAAGTATCGTCCGGAGTTGTAAGCGCAGGCGGAATTCCTAACGGACCGGACGATCTTTACTTTGGCTCAAACGGGACAGGTCAGTTCTTTCAGGGACTTCTTGACGAGATGAGGATCGCAAACTACGCCAAGCCCGAATATCAGATAAACAGGTTTCTGTTCGAATCGATCGAGCAGTCAAACCAGCCGTTCTCCGCTCTTGTGAATGTTTGCTACAACCTTGACGGTTACGCTATCTCGAATTCAGACAACGGCAACACAGTGACATTCGTATCCGATGCCGGTTTCAGCGGGAGTTCCGCATTTGAAGATTCGCCGGTATCTCCGCTCAATCGCGCAGACGGCCTTGATTACGACGATGGCTTCATGATGACGACTGCATTCAAGAGAGCTCCGCAGACCGGAACTTCAGGCATCATCGTTGATTCCTTTGAAGTCTGCCTAGATACAACGATCAGCGATCTCAATTTGTTTGTGGCTCTGAATCACACCGCGGAAGAAGAAGTTGAGATCTCTCTGCAAAGCCCTTCGGGACATACGGTCAGGGTGTTTGACAATAATGTTCTTACGGCAAAGTCAGACAATGTGATAACGATCTTCAACGATCAGTCGGATTCGGCAATAGCAAACAGCGGAAGGTACACAGGGCTTGCCCCGCAAATTAGGCCGGCTTCAAATCTCAATGCTGTATTCCAGGGCAAGAGAACGGCGGGATACTGGAAACTGATCGTCAATGATCAGACCGGCGGAGGAACGGGAATGCTGTACTCGTGGGGTGTGCAGTTCAACAACGCCGCCACTCTGAATTCCAATCTTTGTCTTCGCGTGTTTATGGAAGGATTCTACAGGCCTGATGATTCATGTGTTGTTGACACTGTTGATGTTTACCTGAGGAATGATGTTTCACCCTTCCAATATGAAGTGGGAGTGAAGGGAGAGACCCCGGATGACAATTATACGTTCAGGTACACATTCGATTCAGCTTCGCTGGGATCATCTTACTATTTGCAGATAAGGCACAGGAACTCCATACAGATCTGGAGCGCCAATCCCGTGACGTTTGATTTTCTCAACGGCAATCTGAGATATGATTTCACACTCAGCGCCGATTCAGCGTACGGATCAAATCAGGTACAGGTTGATTCTTCGCCCCTCAGATTTGCAATGTACAGCGGTGATGTGAACCAGGACGACATTATTGACGGGACGGATACACAGCTCATTGACAACGATGCCGCGGCATTTCTTGCAGGATATGTTAATACTGATGTGAACGGCGATGATTTTGTTGACGGGACAGATGCGTCCATCACCGGCAACAATGCTGATGCATTCATATCGGCGATAACGCCGTGAGGCAGTATAAAACAATTGGTGTTTTCCTGCATACAGTTCACTAATGAATTAGTGAAGCATGCTGTGCGGAGTCTAATGCATCTTGCTGAATTGCTGAGCTGTATGCAAGGATCAAATAAGAGTATAAGTGGAAGATAACGGTTACAAAGTCCTCATCATAGATGATGAGAAGGAGTTGAGGCAAATGCTCGACAGAGTCCTCTCTATAGAGGGTTTTGAGTGCATTCAGGCCCCTGACGCAAGCAAGGGGCTTGAACTGCTCAAAGAGCAGGACTTCGATTGCGTACTATGCGATGTCAAGCTGCCCGATGCCTACGGTGTTGACCTTGTGAAGAAGTTCAGGAAGATAAGGAGTTCATCCGAGATAGTTCTTCTTACCGCATTCGGAAAGATCCATGACGGAGTGAATGCCTTGAAGTACGGAGCATTCGATTACCTGCTGAAGGGTGAAGATAATGACAGGATAGTTCAGACTGTGACAAACGCTTGCGTGAAGTCGGAACTGAGCAAGAAGGTGCTCGCTCTTAACAACAAGCTTCACGGCGGAATTACATTCGATCATATCATTGGAAGTTCAAAGGCGATCCGGGATACAATTGAACTTGCCGCCAAAGTTGCTCCGACTGATACAAGCGTACTCATAACCGGAGCGACCGGAACGGGCAAGGAAGTATTTGCGAGAGCAATTCATTCCGCAAGCCTGCGTGCCGGCAAGCCCTTCCTTGCTCTGAACTGCGGAAGTTTCACGAGAGAACTTCTTGAGAGTGAACTTTTCGGTTACAAGGCCGGCTCGTTCACAGGAGCAGTGAGAGACAAGAAGGGTCTGATTGATGAAGCTTCAGGCGGGACGCTCTTCCTCGACGAGATCGGTGAGATTCCGTCAGACCTGCAATCAAAATTTCTTAGGGTGCTTGAAACGGGTGACTACTTCCGAATAGGGGAGACTTCCCCAAGGCGGGCGGACTTCAGGCTGATCGCCGCAACCAATAAGGACCTTGAACTTGAATCAAACTCCGGACGATTCAGAAGCGACCTGTATTACAGGCTGAATTCATTCAGGATAGATCTTCCGGATCTCAACTCAAGAAGGGAAGACATTATTGCTCTGGCCTCTTTCTTTGTTACGCAATTTTCTGCAAAACTCGGAAAGAGTATTTCCGGCATGAGTGAAGAATTCAGGAAGTTACTTGAATCTCACAACTGGAAAGGCAACGTACGCGAACTACGAAATATCATTGAGCGTGCCTGCATCATGGAAGATGAAAGCGAACTCACTCAGGCAAGCCTCCCGCTTGATTTCACTCTGCAGTCGCAGAGCGGAAGGAACAGTGAACTGGTTTCGCTTGCCGAAGCCGAAAAAGAACACATTCTCAGAGTGATCCGCTCTGCAGGAGGAAACAAGCCGCGTGCCGCAGATATACTGGGCATAGGCCTCTCTACTTTATACAGCAAGCTTAAGGAATACAACCTCTGACAACAGCCCCGGCTCTGTCGCTTCGGCTGTAATTCATTTCCATCCCAACCGATCTTCACTTTTCCCGATTCTGGAAAAGAATTCCGGAATCCGGAATGCTTAATTTTTGGAACGTACTGAAACACAGGTTTCCGCTGAATATCCTGCATTTCATTCCTGGCATGACAATTGCACTTCACATTCTAAAACCCTACACAAAAATCTATGGAACTCGCAATACTGATCGCAACATCCGCTGTCCTCTTTGTGATCTGCTTTGGGATGATCAACGCAATGGAGGATCTCTGAAATGTACACTGTTTTATTCATCGTAAGCATTCCGGTCTTCATTTACCTGTGCTATGCACTGATCAAACCGGAAAAATTCTGAACAAATGAATATGCAAATGTTTGAAGTAATATTGATCTTCGCCGTTACTGTTCTTGCCGGACTGCCTCTCGGCAGGCACATTGCTAATGTTTTTGAAGGCAGGAAGGATATTTTCGGATTCCTTGCCCCGCTTGAGAATTTCCTGTTCAGGATCTCGGGTATTGATCCCGGCCGTCAGATGAACTGGAAACAATTCCTTAAGGCGCTCATGACGATCAACCTTGTGTGGTTCATATACGCCTTTGTAATGCTTATGATGCAGGGAAGCCTGCCTATGAATCCTGACGGCAACCCTTCGATGACACCCGACCTCGCATTCAATACTGCAATCAGTTTCCTTGTGAACTGCAACCTTCAGCACTATTCGGGTGAAACCGGCGCCACTTATTTTTCACAGATCTTCGTGCTGATGTTCCTTCAGTTTGTATCTGCGGCAACGGGCATTGCAGCATTTGCGGGACTTCTAAGAGGCCTCAGGGAAAACTGCAGCGGTTCGCTCGGAAACTTCTATGACCTCTTTGTAAAGTCACTCACAAGGATCCTGCTTCCGCTTTGCATTGCAGTTGCTGTATTGCTTATGATCAGAGGAGTGCCAATGACTTTTGACGGCAAGTTCGGCATAACAACCGTTGAAGGTAATGAGCAGAACATATCACAGGGGCCGGTTGCGGCATTCATGGCAATCAAACACATAGGGACAAACGGCGGCGGATTCTTCGGAGCCAATGCTGCTCATCCACTTGAAAACCCTGATCCTCTCACAAATGCAATTCTGCTTTTCTCACAGGTCGTAATTCCTGTCGGCTGTGTTTTTGCTGCAGGTTACTATTTGAGAAGAAAGAAACTCGGCTATGTTGTCTTTGGTGTCATGACTGTCGGATTTCTTCTGCTCTTCATACCAACATTCTTTTCAGAAATAAGCGGCAATCCGAAATTGAATGAGTTTGGCATTTCACAGCCGCTGGGCAATATGGAAGGGAAGGAAGTCAGATTCGGCCCGGCAACATCAGCATACTGGAGCATCGTTACTACGATCATCTCCACAGGTTCAGTAAATTCAATGCACGATTCATTCATGCCGCTTTCCGGCACGATGCAAATGCTGGGAATGATGACGAATGCGTTTTACGGCGGAGTGGGTGTCGGGATGCTTAACTACTTCATCTTTCTGCTCATTGCCGTGTTTGTAAGCGGACTGATGATCGGAAGAACACCGGAGTTCATCGGTAAAAAAATAGGGATCAGAGAGATGAAGATCGCAACGATCGTCGCGCTTCTGCACCCTCTGCTGATTCTTGGAGGCACCGCTGTTGCTTCGTACATATTTGTTGAGCTTCCGGATGCATCGTGGAATGTGAAGCCCTCTGCATGGCTGAACAATCCCGGGTTTCACGGCTTCAGCGAAATGCTTTATGAATTCACTTCCGCCGCGGCAAACAACGGAAGCGGAATGGAAGGACTTGCAGACAACAACTTTTTCTGGAATTATGCCACCGGAATCGTTTTGCTCCTCGGCAGATTCATTCCGATAATTGGCCCGATTGCAATTGCAGGCCTCCTCGGAGCGAAGCAGAGAATTCCCGAGAGTGCCGGATCGCTCAAGACAGAGAATATCACTTTTGGCATCATGACCTTTGCGGTGATCGTTATAATCGCGGCTCTGTCGTTCTTCCCGGCTCTTGCACTTGGGCCGGTTGCCGAATTATTAAGCATTAACTGAAATGAAAAGAAGAAAAGAATTGCGATTGTTTGACAGGAAGCTCCTGAAGGAAAGTCTTATACAGTCGTTTGCAAAACTTAACCCTGCGGTACAACTCAAGAATCCGGTAATGTTCACCGTAGCTGTGGGAACCGTTGTGATGCTTGCCGTTTCCGTTTTATCACTTGTCAGCCCGGGATCCGGCCACGGTTCATTTGCATATAACTTTGCCGTGTTCGTTCTGCTTCTGCTGACATTACTGTTCGCAAACTTCGCAGAGGCCGTTGCCGAAGCTCGTGGAAAAGCGCAGGCAGAATCCCTCCGAAAGACAAGGGAGGAAACGCAGGCAAAGAGGGTCACGGAGAACAGGCCGGGATTTGACATAGAATGGCAAGAAGTTCCGTCCGCATCGCTTGAGAAAGGAGACATATTCTATTGCCAAGCCGGCGACATCATTCCGGCTGACGGCGAGATAATTGAAGGCATGGCAAGCATTGACGAATCAGCGATCACAGGCGAATCGGCGCCGGTGATAAGGGAAGCCGGCGGTGACAAAAGCGGCGTTACGGGAGGCACGAAGGTGCTTTCTGACCGCATCAAAGTCATGATCACTTCTGTCCACGGCGAATCTTTCCTTGACAGAATGATCGCCTTGGTAGAAGGCGCTAAAAGGCAGAAGACTCCGAATGAGATCGCTCTCACAATCCTTCTCTCCGGATTTACGATCGTTTTTCTGATAGTGTGCATAACGCTCAAGCCATTCTCCGATTACTCAGGTGCAGAGGTCAGCATTGCCGCACTTGTGTCGCTGTTTGTATGCCTTATTCCCACCACTATCGGCGGACTTCTTTCCGCGATAGGCATAGCGGGAATGGACAGGGCGCTGAGGGCAAATGTAATTTCAAAATCGGGCAGAGCGGTTGAGACTGCGGGAGACGTTGATGTGCTTCTGCTTGACAAGACGGGGACTATCACCATCGGAAACAGGAAAGCTACAAACTTCTATCCTGCACAAAACATGAGCATGGAAGAATTCATATCCACCTGCGCGCTGAGCTCAATGCCGGATGAAACGCCTGAAGGCAGGAGCATAGTTGAGCTTGCTCATTCCAGATCATCCGCTGATCCGGTGAAGCCTATCCGGGAGACGATCAAATTTACAGCGGAGACCCGAACAAGCGGCGTTGTGCTTGATGACGGCACTGTGATCAGGAAAGGAGCATTCGATGCGATAAGGAGCAGAACCGAGAGCGCCGGGTATGAATTTCCGGAAGAAGCAATTCCTGTAATAGAAAAAATCTCCGGCAACGGCGGCACTCCGCTCGTCGTTTCCGTCAATGACAAAGTGACCGGTGTGATCGAGCTTCAGGACATTATCAAGACGGGGATTAAGGAGAGGTTTGAAAGACTTCGAAGGATGGGAGTGAAGACCGTAATGGTAACAGGCGATAACAAACTCACTGCAAAGTACATTTCAGAAAAAGCCGGTGTGGATGATTTCATTGCCGAAGCAAAGCCTGAAGACAAACTGATGTATATCAGAAAGGAGCAGGCAAACGGAAAGCTTGTTGCAATGATGGGAGACGGAACAAACGATGCTCCCGCGCTTGCACAGTCTGATGTAGGAGTTTCCATGAACAGCGGCACACAAGCCGCCAAGGAAGCCGGAAATATGGTTGACCTCGACAATGATCCGACAAAGCTGATCGAGATCGTGGAGATCGGAAAACAATTGCTGATAACAAGGGGAACGCTGACCACATTCAGCATAGCGAATGATGTTGCCAAATACTTTGCGATCGTACCGGCGCTATTCATGAGTTCCATCCCCGCACTCTCAAAACTCAACATAATGGCGCTGTCAGGTCCGGAAAGCGCAGTGCTTTCTGCAGTTATCTTCAATGCTTTGATCATCCCGCTTCTCATACCGCTTGCGCTGAAAGGAGTTCCGTACAAACCCATAGGTGCAACGGCACTTCTGAGAAGAAACCTGCTCATTTACGGACTTGGCGGTATGATCGCGCCGTTTGCAGGCATAAAAGTGATAGACATGCTGATCTCATTATTCATTAATTAACCGAAATGAAAGAGAACCTATTCATATCAGTCAGGCTTACGATAGCAGCTATCGTGGTATTCTCAGGCCTCTACACACTTGCCCTTCTCGGCGCGGCAAAATTTCTCGGGCCGGCCGGAGGAAAGGTCGGGCTCTATGATCCTTCCGGAGTCAACACCGGAGCAGTTTTGCTGGGACAGGCATTTTCAGACCCGAAATATTTTTGGGGAAGGCCTTCTGCCGTAAATTACGATGCATCAGGCTCAGCAGGAAGCAACAAAGGGCCGGCGAATCCTGAATATCTGGAATTGGTCAAACAGAGAATTGACACCTTCCTTGCGCATAACCCGGGAGTTGAAATAAGCAGTGTCCCATCTGAGCTTGTAACGGCAAGCGGCAGTGGACTTGATCCGGACATATCACCCGCCTCCGCCATGATCCAGGTGCAGAGGATCTCTGCCGCCCGCGGGATTCCGGAGGCAGTGATAAGGGAATTGATAAATAAACTGACATCAGCCCCGGCGCTGGGGCTGTTTGGAACAGAACGAGTGAACGTAACTAAACTTAATATTGAACTCGATGGACTTCAGAAGTAAAGTTGCAACAGCCATACTGCTCCTGACATTGACGAGCTCTCTCACCTTTGGGCAAAGCTTTGAAGAAAGCGGCCTTGGCATCAGCGGTTATCTGGAAACTTATTACTCCTATGACTTTGACGAGCCTGATGATCATCTAAGGCCATTCTTCATATACAACTTCAACCGAAGCAATGAGGTTAATGTGAATCTCGCATTTGTTAAATTGACATATCAAAAGGAAAGAGTGAGAGGAAACCTGTCGCTGATGGCCGGAACCTATGCAAACGCAAACCTCGCATCCGAAACCGGAGTGCTCAAGAACATTTACGAGGCAAATGCCGGAGTCAAACTTTCAAAGGAACATGAGCTATGGATAGATGCAGGAATACTGCCTTCGCACATAGGATTTGAATCTGCAATAGGAAAAGATTGCTGGACGCT
>DAIQRO010000011.1:0-4980 GCA_036786155.1 Bacteroidota bacterium | reverse complement strand
GAACAAAGGACGGAGACTGGTACTTTGCGGGATTTGTCATGAACGGGTGGCAGAGGATAACGAGGGTCAACGGCAACAATACCCTTGCATTTGGAACGCAGGTCACTTACAAGATCACGGACAAACTTCTGCTGAATAACAGCACATATATCGGCAACGACAATCCGGACAGTCTGAAGGCCGCAAGATACTTTGCCGACACATACCTGATCTGGAACATAAGCAAGCGCTTCGCGCTGACGGCAGGTTATGACATCGGCATTCAGAAGAAATCGCCTGGCAGTGATGACTACATGACTTGGTACAGTCCGGTCGCAATCATAAGGGCTGTCCTGGGAAAAGGATTTTCAGCTTCACTTCGCGGAGAGTATTTTCACGATCCTTCACAGGTAATTTTTGCAACGGGCACCGAAAACGGATTCAGAACATTCGGCTATTCCATGAATCTTGATTACAATGTGGCTGACAATGCTCTTGTTAGGATAGAAGGCAGAGGATTCGAAAGCAAGGATAAGATCTTCAGTAAGAACGGCGTGCAGGGTAATTCGAATTTCGCAGTCACAACTTCAATAGCTGTTTCATTCTGAT
Source organism: Bacteroidota bacterium (assembly GCA_036786155.1). Classification (GTDB taxonomy): domain Bacteria; phylum Bacteroidota; class Ignavibacteria; order Tepidaquicellales; family Tepidaquicellaceae; genus JADJAH01. The sequence continues at coordinate 4,392 of DAIQRO010000011.1, read as the reverse complement.
GGAAGACGAAAGATCAAGAGCGGCGGACAAATATCTCGAATCCCTTAAGCAAAGCGAAAAGGGAAGGCTCAAGATATATATTGGCATGAGCGCCGGAGTTGGCAAGACTTACAGAATGCTTCAGGAGGCTCATGCAATGCTGAAGAACGGAATCAATGTTGCTGTCGGTTATGCAGAAACTCACGGAAGGAAAGAAACAGAGTACCTTCTCGAAGGCCTTCCGGTCATACCAAGGCGTGAAGCGTTTTACAAAGGCAAACTCCTGCAGGAGCTTGATGTCAGCTCTGTGATCATACTTCACCCTGAGTGGGTCATAATAGATGAGCTTGCGCATTCCAACATTCCCGGAAGCAGGAATGAAAAGAGGTTTCAGGATGTAATTGACATTCTTGATGCAGGTATCAATGTAATTACTGCTGTCAACATACAGCATATTGAGAGCATCAATGATGAGGTGAGAAAGATAACCGGTGTGGAAGTAAAGGAGAGGGTTCCGGACAAGTTTCTCAGAATGGCGGACGAGGTTGTCAACATTGATCTGACATCCGAAGAACTGATCGCACGTCTTAAGGAAGGCAAGATCTACGACAAGGAGAAAGTTAAGCAGGCTCTTGATAATTTTTTTCAGGCGGAAAAGATCCTTCAGCTCAGGGAACTCGCACTCAAGGAAGTGGCAACGCAGGTAGAGAGGAAGGTCGAGACGGAAATTGAAAAGCCACGTCAGCTGAGGCATGAGAGGTTTCTGGCATGCATAAGCAGTAATTATGAAAAGGCAAAGAAGATCATCAGAAAGACATCGAGACTCGCGAACTATTATAAAAGCGATTGGTATGTCCTGTATGTTCAGAATCCTTCAGAGTCATTTGACAAGATTCCGCTGGACATCCAGAGACATTTGCTGAACAACTTTCAGCTTGCAAACCAGCTTGGCGCGGAGGTAATACAGATACAGGCTGTGAGTGATAACCGGGATGCGGCGCAAAGATCAGGCGCTGTGATAAGGAAAGCAAGATCGGCAAATCTCGCAGATGCAATTGAGGAGATCATCAATGAGAAGGGAATCACAACAGTATGCATCGGCAAACCGACGCCGGGGATCTTTGAGGTGATGTTTAAGACGGATATATTAAACAGAATTTACAGGGTCTTGTCTGAAAAGGACGTTGACCTTGTGGTCTTATCGTGAGCAAATGAACATTCGAAACAAAATGAGAACGGGAACGTTGTTCCTGTTCATTCTGCTACTTCTGACGGCGGGACTTGGGATCTTTTATGTCGTGAAGATCAAGATCCTTTCACAGAACATCCTCAAGGACAACTACGAATCTCTCGAATATTGCTATGCAATGCAGAAGCACCTTTTGCTTATGACAATTGATACGGGTATGGGCTTGAGTGAATTCTCGAAGAATCTGAAACTGCAGGAGGGAAACATTACCGAAGCAGGTGAAAGAGAAGCTACAGAAAGAGTCAGAACAGGTTATGAGACCATCAGCAAGTCCGGAAAGCTTGAACTGAATGAACTCAGAAGCATTGGTGATGATCTTAACAGGATAATAAGGATCAATCTCGATGCGATAAGTTCAAAGAGCCTTGCTACAAATGAACAGGCAAAGGAAGCAGTTACCGTTCTATCGGTCATGGCTACATTGGTACTGCTGATCGGGCTTGTTTTCACGGTGAACTTCCCTTCGCTGATAACCGAGCCTATAAGCAAACTGAAGAGTGCAGAGATCGACATCGCTAAGAAGAATTATTCTCACAGAGTGCTTCTGAACACCGGAGATGAATTCACCGACCTGGCAGAGACATTCAACACACTTGCAGAGCGTCTTGAAATGTACGAGCACAGCAACCTGAATCAGCTAATGTTTGAAAAAAGCAGGGCGGAGTCTGTGATCAACTCGCTGAAGGATGCAAGCATAGGAATTGAAAGGTCGGGAAAGGTACTGTTTGCCAACAAGCAGTCCCTTGCTTTGCTGAACCTGTCTGCTCCGGAGATCGTCGGAAAGAATGCCGAAGCAATCGCTTCTTCAAATGATCTTTTCAGGTATGTTTACAGGGATGCCGGAGGCGCACCGTTCAAGATCGTTACCGATGGAAAGGAAAACTATTTCATCATTGAAAGATATCCGGTGGCAATCGACGATAAGGAGATCGGATATGTAATAGCGCTGAAGAACATAACTTCGTTTCAGGAGAAGGATACTGCCAAGACGAATTTCCTGGCGACAATCTCACACGAACTCAAGACTCCGCTCGGCTCCGCCGATCTCGGTCTCAAACTGCTTGCAAACAGGAAGACGGGAGAGCTTAATGAGATGCAGAAGGAGATCGTACATGACCTGCAGATGAGCAATGCAAGACTCCTGAAGCTTGTAAGCGAACTGCTTGACATGTCGCAGGCAGAAACCGGTAACATTAACCTGAACATGACGGAAGTGGATTTCGGAGATGTGATTGATGAGGTTACCGCCACTCTCAGACAGCAAGCTTCTGAGAAGGAGATCAGTATCACTTCGCAAATTGAAGAGAACATGCCCTGCGCTGTGGCCGATAAGGAGAAGGCTGCATGGGTTATCATCAACCTTATCTCCAACTCAATAAGATACTCGCCCGAAAGAAGCGGAATAGTAGTCGCCGCTCAAAGGGAAGGGAATTCGGGAGTTTCTGTGTCTGTGATTGACAACGGCCCGGGAATACCTGTTCAGTACAGGGACAAGATCTTCAGGAGATTCTTCAAAGTGCCTGACGAGTCAGGCGGACACAAGGGAACGGGGCTCGGGCTTTCAATATCCAAGGAATTTGTTGAGGCAATGGGCGGCAGCATTGAGTTCAATCCTTCTTCATCGGGAGGTTCACACTTCAAAGTGACATTCAGGTCCGGTCAGCAGGAACAGGGTTAGATTAGCGCAAGAACTTCAGTGGCTGTGTCCGGAGATTACTCCACTTTCAGATCCCCGACATCCAGAAAACAATGAGAGCCATGCTCTCCTTCAGGCAGAATGCCGCCGCTCCGCCGGATGTCAGCTCCTTGCCCGATGCAAAGCAGTCCGCATTCATATCGTTGAACGAACAGATCTCCTTTGCCCTGAGGAGGTGAAAATTGTCTGACACAACTATGATCTTCTTCCATGACAAAGAGTTGTAAAGATGGTCCCTGACGAAGTGAAGCTGTTCGACTGTTGAGTTTGAGGTGTTTTCAAGTATAAGATCATCGGGATCAACTCCAAACTTGATCAGCTCATTCTTAGAAACTTCTCCTTCGGTCAGTTCATTTGGTGACCCGCCTCCTGTAATCACGATCTTCGGCACGATTTTCTTCTTATAGATCTCATATCCCTTCAATATCCTCTCCCTGAGTACCGGCGAAGGCCTGTTGCCTCCCCAAACTGCCGCACCAAGAATGACGCCGCTGTCTGCATTCCTTTCATTGCTGTTATATCTTGAGCTGTCGTCTGTGTAGTTCAGTACGTTCAGAAACACTGCCAAAATTCCCATGACACAGATAAAGAGGAAAATGAAGAGTGAACGGAAGAACTTCAGTTCACCTCTTGCTGATATGCTTATTACTAGGATAAGAGAAAGCAGAAACACTGTTGAGATTATAAATACTGCCACCGCGGTGATCTTGATCTCCTTAGCATCGGCAATATCGGAATAGACCAATGAAGCCAGTGACAACGCGGAGACACTCAGAAGTGAGAAAGATGCAAACCCGCCAAAACCTGTATCTCTCAGCAGGGCGACTATTATGAAAAACAGAAGAAGTCCGAACAGGAAAAGCGAGATCACATTCCCTGTTTTGAACTCAAGGAACGACAACGGAAGTCTTTGATTCTTATACCTCAGGAAATGCAGATATACAAAGGAAGCGGCCTCTATCAGCAGTATGGTTATAAGAACTGACTTATTGCGTTTGATATTGGTGTCGGTTAATTATTGAACTCGATCAAACTTAGCGGATTTGAAAATAAGTAAAAAGACAATGGCGGTGTCTGAATCCGGTCGGGGTGAAATGTTCGGGAATGCAGTCGAGGATGCTTCGCCGGATCAAATATAAACAGATCAGCAATGCCGGCAACATGCATTCAGATCGAACTTGTCTATTGTAATTATTTATTCAATTGTTGATTTTGCGCTAATCAAATCACTAAGACAATGCTGCTTGAAGTAAAGAATCTGAAGACTTATTTCTATACCGATGACGGGGTTTCCAAAGCCGTTGACGACGTAAGTTATTCGCTTGACCGGGGTGAGACGCTCGGGCTTGTGGGTGAATCAGGATGCGGAAAGAGCGTATCGGCATTGTCAATAATGAGGCTTATACCTGATCCTCCGGGAAAGATAGTCGGCGGCGAAATATTCTTTGACGGCAGGAACCTTCGTGAT
>DAIQRO010000177.1:5707-6159 GCA_036786155.1 Bacteroidota bacterium | reverse complement strand
AGCCGTTGTTCTGATCAGCGAATTCAATTGAAGTGATCCTGTTACCCTGCGGCTTAGGCTGGATCCAGAACCAGTTGGACTGGGAATAAATGTGCGTGCTCCAAAGCGAGAGTAACAACACAAGAGCCGGAAGGTATTTGTTCGCGATTGCTTTCAACATACGGTTTAATGAATATCTGCTGACAAATTACTTAAATCCGTTTGGCCTGTCAAATGGTAAGTAATGAAGTTTGTGAAAATGAGATTATTCGAATGCGCAGTAAAAGCATTAAAAATATAAAGATTAGATCCATCTTGAGGTTGTTATCGGGAAATTCAGAAAATCTACGCAACTGAATTATACCTTATATATACTCTGCATTGGATTCGTCACATTCAACTTGCCTCAACTTCTTCCCGCATTCTTCAGGCGTTCACAAAGAATAACACGCAGTAAAGGATATGTACCATTC
>DAIQRO010000177.1:3844-5697 GCA_036786155.1 Bacteroidota bacterium | reverse complement strand
CCTCCCCACCGGATATCTGCATTCAACCTTAAATAAAAGAATCACTCATTGGTCAATCATCAGACCTGTATGTGCAAACTACACAAGTGAGAATCCTGAGATCTAATCAATGCTTGTATACAATTAAAGATTGAAATTCATAATCTGAAGCAATAACTTGCTCAAACAAAATTCCCGCAACAACCGAATGCAAGCTTCCTTCCATAAGAAGTTATCGCTCCATTCATATTCGTCATCATCAAACAACATTTCACAAAACCAAATCCGAAAGGAAATCAGCAAGATGAAGAAACTCTTCTACCTGTTTCCTGTCCTGTTCATCAGTTTCATCCTCCTCACCGGCCAGGATGTTCCTGATGAAGCAAGATGGAATCAACCGATGCAGACAGGACTCTATGACCCGTCCGCAGTTTATTCGGACAAATTGCCTGAAGTAAGAGATTACTTCAATCCGAACGCTGTAACAAGAGTTGTAACCACACCTTATGAAGTTATAGAGGTTACTCCGAATGTAAGAGTGCTTCCAAGAACCACCAGCTGGCAAAGTGAAGTTGACATCAAGCGGCATCCGACAAACCCGAACATCATGTTCGGTTCATCGAATGCTTTCAACAACAGCGGCTCTCTGTTCATCAGCGAAGGCGTTTATGTAACCACCAACGGCGGCGTAAGCTGGTTCGGAACCGATACCCTGCAGGGCGCGCCGATATCCAACCACGGCGGCGACCCGGGAATCACGATCGACAAGAACGGAACATTCATCATGTCACACCTCGGCTACAGCACTTCGGGAATGTTTGCAAACTATTCCACAAACAACGGTGCGACATGGTCAGCAAACTATACTATCACCACGGGTTCGCAGGATAAAAACCTTGCAGGAACGGATGACGCTCCGTCAAGCCCATATTACGGAAGGTCATACGTTGTATGGTCGCTGTTCAATCTTGCAAGCCCGCCGATCGGAATATCTTACACAAGTAACGGCGGTGTGAACTGGTCATCAGTTATTCAGATCAACACATCCGTTACCGGACACTATTCACAGGGATGCGATGTGGCTGTGGGCCCTAACGGAGAAGTGTATGTTGTATGGGCCGCGCCAATCTCTTCATCACCGTTCACTGAAGATTTTGCCGGCTTTGCTTAATCTACCAACGGCGGCGTGAACTGGACCGTGACCAACAATGCATTTGATATGAACGGCGTGAGGTCAACGAACTTCAACGGATGGGGAATCAGAACAAACAGCTTCCCCCGCATCAGCGTTGACAGATCAGGCGGCGCGAGAAACGGCTGGGTCTATGTGGTCACTTCCGGCGCGAACATCTCTCCTGCCGGAACCGATGCGGACATTCTCCTTTACAAATCAACCAACAGCGGAACAAGCTGGTCTTCCGGCGTAAGAGTTAATCAGGACGGGCTCAGCAACGGAAGAGTGCAATGGTTCCCGGCAGTAAGGGTTGATGAGGCAGGCGGCGTGAACGTTGTGTATTATGACAACAGAACAACAGCCGACTCTGCCGAGATCTATCTGTCAAGATCGCTCGACGGCGGCACAACATTCTCCGATGTGCTTGTGAGCGATCACAAATACAAGCCGAAACCGATCACGCTCAGCGGCATTGCGGGCGGATACGCGGGTGATTACATCGGCGTAACATCAGGCGCTGGCAAGCTGTGGCCGATCTGGATGGACGACATCACGGGCATCTATCAGGCATGGACAACCGGCGTTCAGATCGAGACTTTCCCGCTGAATGCGTTCAATCTCAATACGCCTTCTGCCGGCACAAGGATCGAAACATTGCCGAACAATACAACACCGAATACATTTACATGGGATACTTCGG
>DAIQRO010000177.1:0-3834 GCA_036786155.1 Bacteroidota bacterium | reverse complement strand
CCCGACAACAACTCCGAGACTGATAACGCTTCAGCCAACAGGCAACTCTCTTACGCAAACATCCGGACAGCTTGACAATCTGCTTGCCGGTATCGGCGTTGCGCAGGGAGACTCTCTCGTAGGACAATGGGATGTATGGGCGTTCAGAAACAATCAGACAAACGACTCGCTGAAGTCTTCCAACGGTCCGAGATCGATCACGCTGAAGAGAAAGAAACCCGCTCTTACAGCATTCAACCTAAGTTCTCCGGCAAGCGGATCAACAGTGCTGACATGGTCTGCAATCTCAACTCCATTGAGTTTCAACTGGAGGAAATCGGGCGAAGCCGTAACCTACAAATGGTATTATGCATCACCAAACTTCGGTTCGCAGGCAAACATAAAACTTGTTAAGCCGTCGGACAACTCGGCATTTGACTCACTGCTTACGCTGAGAAATTCACAGCTCGATTCAATGCTTGCAGGCATCGGCATAGGCATCGGGCAATCGTCTGTGGGACAGTGGCGTGTTTACGCTTACAGCGGCAGTGATTCCCTCGCATCATCACAAACAAACGCAGTGACTCTGAGAAGAGGAAATCCTCCGACTGTAACGGCTTCTGCTGACTCAATAGTGGTAAGCCTTCCTGTCGGATCAAACACCGCAAACAGGAATCTTACGATCGGAAACACCGGTGAATTTCCGCTCAACTGGACTCTGTCGGAATCTTCAGTTTCACTCGACAATGCAGTAGTCTCAGGGCACGGATTCACGGAAGAACAGTTGAAGAGAATGGCTAACGCTCCCAAGGGCGCGGCTGATGAATTTTTCGGACAGGATGTTACCGACGGACAGGGCGGCCCCGATGCGGGCGGCTACAGGTGGATAGACAGTGACGAGCCGGGCGGACCGGTTTACAACTGGTTCGAGATATCCTCGATCGGAACACGCATCAACACCTGGACAAACGGTACGGCTGACGACGGTTCCGTAACACTTTTGCTTCCGTTCAGCTTCACCTACTATGAACTGCCTTACAATCAGCTTAAGGTCTGCACCAACGGCTGGGTCAGTTTTGATGTTGCATCAACAACAACTGCCTTTACAAACACGGCCATCCCGGCAACGGGACTTCCCAATAATACGCTCTACGGATTCTGGGACGACCTTGACCTCAGAACAACCGGAAGCGTGTATTACTATCACGATGTTCCGAACAACCGTTACATAGTCGAGTACAAGGATGTTCCGCACTACTCATCGGGCGGCGTATATACTTTCCAGATCATGATCTACAGTGACGGAAGGATTTACTACCAGTATCAGAACATGCTCACGTCGCTGAATTCCGCCACGATCGGAACCGAGAATGCCGCGGGCACATCGGGCCTGCAGGTTGTGTACAATGCAAATTATGTTCACAACAACCTTGCGATCAAGATCGAGAAGGGCCTTGCATGGGTTGATGAAAATCCGACATCGGGCGTAAACAATCCGTCGCAGAATCAGAATGTTGTTGTAACGTTCAATTCGACGGGGCTTTCAGTGGGAACTTACTCGGGATATGTGAAGATCAACAGCAATGATCCTTCAACGCCCGTTAGAAATGTTCTCGTCAAGCTTCACGTTACATCGGCATTGCCTGCTTCAATCACCATGATCCCTCAGGCATTCCTGAACGTGGGCCCGAACAATCTGAACATGAAAGACACGGTGACGGTGTATCTGAGAAACACATTTTCACCTTATGCAATTGTTGATCAGGCATGGGGTGTACTAGATTCCCTCACGCATACCGGCTCATTCCTATTTGCATTTGCCCCTACAGGTACTTACTATCTGCAGGCAAAGCACAGGAACTCGATAGAGACATGGAGCAAGTCCGGAGGAGAATCCTATGTTCAGGGTTCTGCTTTCAGCTATGACTTTACAACAGCCAACTCGCAGTCATACGGAAGCAATCAGGTACTCAGAGGATCAGAGTACTGCTTCTTCGGCGGCGATGTGAACCAGGACGGCACGGTTGATGCAACCGACGTCAGCTCGATTGACAATGATGCATACAACTTCGCATCGGGATATCTGGCAACGGATGTGAACGGTGACGGAAGCATTGACGCTACAGATGTGAGCGTTGCAGACAATAACGCTTACAACTTTGTAAGCAAGTCAGTGCCTCCGGGTGCGGATCCTGTGTTACAGCAGGTGAAGGAAAGCACACCGCAGGTCAAAGTCGGCAACGGGAACAATGCGCCCGTTCAGGATGCATCAACAAAGAAAGCCGAACAAGGCATCAGGGAATAAGCCGGAATTCGGACAGCAAAACAGAATTGGTTTAAGCAGGCCGCCCTTCAGAAATGAGGGGCGGTTTTGTTATATGCACGCGGATGATAGATTCTCAAAACGCTGATCTGCTTTCCTACTCTAATAAGGAATTTCAGCCTCATTAGCAGTGGATGCATGATGAATGAATTTGTCCATTGAATTGACATTAGGGCGTGGCTACTTTTGTTCAAGGAGGATTTATGAAATACTTGAATTTAGCAATGCTTCTTATTGGGTTGCTTTGCGCAGAACCAATCCTTTCACAGGCACCTGCATTTGATACATCCTATGTAATATTATCTTCTGCAGAATATGACTACAGAAATCCGAGTTTTTACAAGTGCGGTTCAGACTTGAACTACTTTATCGCTGATGCATTGTTTGCCTATGAGAAATGGAGCTCCGGGACTGTTTCGAACATCGCTTGCAGACTGATCACTTTCAATTCAATGAGTCCTGAAGTTATGCTGACAAGTGACCAGCACATCAACAGCAAACCTGCTGTAGCTTACTTCAGTGATTTTTCACAGCCTCAAAACAACAAAGGGGCGGTCGTGTTCGAGTCGGACCGCAACGGCAATAAGGATGTTTACTTTGCTTCGTTTGACGGATCAGCATGGAGTACTGCTGTGAACCTTACGCTATCTCAGGAAGATGAACGTGATCCTGCGATCATGCCATACGGTATAAACGGTGTTTATAATTACCTTACTGCATACGAAAAGAACGGCGAGATATATTTGAAGAATTTTTTCGGCGGGAGCTGGCTGGATGACATCTGCATAACCATTGCCGAATCACTTCACTGCATTACACCGGAAGTCACTCCGGTTCAATATCCGGAGCAAAGCAGATTTTATATTGCTTATCTGAAAAGACTGAACGACAGCCTGACTTCCATAACTTACAGATACGGGGTCATCTCAGTTTCAGGCGCAATCAGTCTTATATCGGAAGTGGCGGTTAGGCAGGAAGGTTCTCAGAGCAACATTTCGTTTGCGAAAGCATTGAACAGTTGGCAGTTAAATTATGACTATGATACACTTGGTGTGAAGCAATTCTATTCTGTTGCTCCGTACCAGAATTATTATGTGATCACAAACAACTCCGAATTCACTGAAGGCAGTAACTACTGCGGTACCGGTTCTTCGCACGGCGATATCACCGGCGAAATGCCGGTCTATGCCGGCATTTGCTGGCTCAACAGACAGAATGACACGGTATCCGTAATTGCGAGGAAATGGGGCACATTCAATTTTCCAAAGAAGTTCTTTGCAGGGACTTCGGGGTACAACGGATTTGTGAACATGAGTCCGAAATTAGTTCATCAGGGCATGTTCAGGTTGAGGATGATATGGGAAAGTGAGCATAACGGCAGAACGGCTTTGTATGAATCTTACATGGATGACAACCTGTCGGCAATTCCGGATAATGAGGGCGGATCGCCTGACCGGTTCAGACTTTATCAGAACTTCCCCAACCCCTTCAACCCCGTCACAACAATAAGCTACGATCTTCCCAACAGCGGA
>DAIQRO010000010.1:9038-33954 GCA_036786155.1 Bacteroidota bacterium | reverse complement strand
AACATACGTTAGTATGGGATTCTTTTCTTTCCTTATCACGCTTGTGATCATTCGTGATGCCGGGCTTCTCATTACTTTCCTTGTGCATAAAGCGAGCACACTGTTCGCTTCCGGAGATCCTGCAACTTCAACCAATGAACCTGAAGATCCCGGCCGTCGGCTGATGATCATGCAAAGCATAAATGCGGCGGGTGTGGGCATATCCGCCGGACTCACTGCATACGGCATTTATGAGGCAAGGAGAAGGCCGGCCGTAAATGAAATTGACATTGAGATCAGAGACCTTCCTTCCGGGCTGGAAGGATTCAGGATAGTGCAGATAACGGATATTCATGCGGGGCTCACAGTGAAGAGAGATTTTGTTGAGAAGATCGTAAACATGGTCAATGACCTTAAGCCCGATCTTGTAGCATTCACCGGCGACATGGTTGACGGTTCGGTCACATCTCTAAGAAACGATGTAGAGCCGTTTTCAAAGCTTACTGCTGAACATGGAGTTTACTTTGTTACCGGAAACCATGAATACTATTCCGGAGCTGAAGATTGGGTTAAGGAAGCAAACCGGCTGGGAATGAAAGTGCTTATGAATGAACACGAACTTGTAACTGCCGGGAACGGAAAATTGCTCATTTCGGGAGTAACGGATGTAAGCGGCGGAGGTTTTTATGAAAGCCACAGATCAGATCCCGTGAAGGCAGTTGCAGGAGCTCCTCCGGCAGATGCAAAGATCCTTCTGGCGCATCAGCCGAGAAGCCTCTATGATGCGCTTCCACTGGGCTTTGACCTGATACTGACCGGGCACACGCACGGAGGGCAGTTCTTTCCGTGGAACCTTGCCGCTTCTGCCGGTCAGCCGCATTTGTACGGACTTCATGATCACGGCGGAACAAGGATCTATGTAAGCAAAGGCACAGGTTACTGGGGACCGCCGGTCAGGCTTGGTTCGAGGTCGGAGATAACGGTTGTAACTCTCAGGCAGTCATCATCACTTGCATGAATTTTGAGAGTGCAATGACAATTCCTTCAACCGGCTTTCACTCCAAACTCCTTCATAAGTTCAATTCCGTACTCACGTATCGTATTAACGATCCGTACAGCCTTCTTGCCTCTTCGGGTAATTGAGTATTCCACCTTTGGAGGAACAACGGGGTAAACTTTTCTTTTTATAAATCCTTCCTCTTCAAGTTCTTTCAGCTGAGAAGTGAGCATCTTGTCGGAGATCCTTGGCATTGTCTTCTTCAGTTCACCGTATCTCATCACTTTGTCCTTAAGCCTCCAAAGTATTGGCATCTTCCAGGTGCCGCCGATCCGGTCCATGGCAAACTCGACCGGATTGTAGTAGAGTTTATTCCTGTAATAAAATTCGGGCATGATGAGTTTTGTTAGAGTTTAACAATTCTTACAAACAGGTTAGTACCATACAATTAAGTAACCATCTTGCCGTATCAGACTAAGCATGGTAATTTTGTAATCAACAAAGGAAATTTCAAAAATAAAATAGCGAATATGATCAGAGAGAAAAATTCATACGTTCACTTTCACGGGGCTCCTTCAAAAGGAAAGATCCTGATGATCGCAAGCAGTCCTTCAGTGTCCGGGAAGACGGGATGGCCGATCGGATTCTGGGCTGCTGAGCTTACTCATCCCCTCCATATTTTCATGCAGGCCGGATATGACATTGAACTGGCATCAACAAACGGAGGAAGCCTGCTAATGGACTCCTATTCGAACCCGCTTGATGATAGCGGCTATTCGGCACACGACGTGATCTCACTCGGATTCATGCAATTGGAATGGTTCAATACAATGCTCGCGAATACAAAGAACCTCGGAGACCTGAAGCAAAACGACTATGATGCAGTATTTCTCGTTGGCGGACAGGGGCCGATGTACACATTCAAAGGAAACAAGGAACTGGAGAAGCTGTTTGTTTCCTTCTACGAAGCCGGAAAACCCTCTGCTGCAGTTTGTCATTCCGTTACATTGCTTCTCGAAGCAAGAAAGTCGGACGGAGAACTGCTTGTAAAGGGAAAGACATGGACCGGCTTTGCGGATGCAGAGGAAGACTTTGCCGACAGTGCCGCAGGCGTTGTGATTCAGCCGTACAGGATAGAGACGGAGGCACGGAAGATAGTAGGCACTGACTTCAGAGTTTCAGCGCCGTTCTCTTCGTATGCCATACAGGACGGAAATCTGATAACGGGTCAGCAGCAGAATTCCGGTTCTGCCGCGGCGGAACTGGTGGTGGAACTGCTTCAGAACAAAAAATGAATACCGGCTGAACAATGATGCCCGGCGGTTCATTGAACTGAACTGAATTGAAACGAATGAGCATTAAGATTTCTGAGATTAAAGGGGAGCGGTTTCTGTTCAGAAGGCAATAGATGAACATTCAGGAGAGGACCTCCTTGTTCAGTGCATACTTCTTGCTGAAGTTGTCGGTCAGCATTCTTATTGAATTTAGCCTTGCCTTGGATTCCTTCTGAATGCGCTTAAGGTTGCCCGCGCTTGAGCCGGTTTCGTGTTCGCGGGCAATCAAAGTATCGTGCCATTTACCGATCTCCTCCTGAAGAGAATCCATATACTCCGTGTTAAGGCAGATCGAATCCTTAAGCTTCTGGTTAAGGAGCGGGTAAAGATAAAGAAGCCGTTTGATGATCTTTCTGTCTTCATGAAGTTCATCTTCATCAAGCATTATGAAACTGTCAGAGAGCCTGCTGAGCCATTTTGAATAGTATGCTGCAATTCGGCCTTTGCTGATATTTTCAAACTTATCCGATACAGAGTCTCTCCAGTCAGCGAGGATCTTGATGTGAAGGTCCTTTCGCCTGCAAAACTCCTCCGAAGCATGCCTGTGAAATTCCGCCTGCGCTTGGTTTTGACCGGCCACCCCGGCGTGCTGTAAGGAAATGAAAGCATCTCTCACAACTCCGGCCCTTCTGTACACGATCTTTGCATTGCTGAACTCTGCGGGTATGGCAGAATTCTTACAGCACTCTTTGATCAGCGAGTTAAGCGCCCGCACTTTTTTGAATTCAACTCTGAGTCTGTGTATTTCTTCATTATCACCCGTAAGGCAGAAATTCTCAAGAGCAATTGCGATGGTTGAGCATTTCTTAAGAAAGAAGTCCTTTTGCTTGATACTGCCTATCATGGCTCTGAATTCATAATTGTTCCCGCATTCACAAAAGAAGCTTAATCACTTTGATCGCACAGCCGGCAAAGAAGCCGATCACTGCGCCGTTGAGCCTTATGAACTGCAGGTCATTTCCCACCTTCTCTTCGATCTGCTGAACAAGCGCTCTGTCGTCAAGTTTCCAAAGGCTCTCACGCACCATCTCACCAATCTTGTGATGATGTGAGTGGATCAGTTCAACTGCAGTGTCCATTACCCAGGTATTGAACCTTTGCATGGATTCCCTGTTGGAACGGAATTCTCTGGCGGCAGAATCTATGTTTCGTGCAACTAGTTTCATCAAAGCGGTGCTGTTGCTCAGAAGCTGTTCGTCAAGAGATGTTTTCGCCTTCGAAAGGAAATCCCTGATCATATTGCCAAGTTCAGCATTCTCTGTTATCTTCTTCTTTAAGGTATCCGTCAGTTTCACGGAAGACGGATCGCCGCTGATCAGTCCGTCAGCAAATTCGACCAGCTTCTCATTGAACTTGCTTCTTGCAGGATGATCGGGATCTCGCCTGAGCTCATCAATGAAATCATTGAGCCCTTTGAGAAGTTTCAGCACAATCATCTTACGATCAATAATGTTCGTCCCTTCAGCAATAGTAACAAAGACATCTTTCAAAAAACCGGTAGCTTTGTATTCATCAATCATGCTTCTCACTTTCTCATCGAGCATCACTTTAAATTCGGGATCGCTCAAGGATTTCGATAATGAACCCAGCATCTTCTCAACAAGCTCATTGTGTGAGCCGCTTTTGACGGCCTTTTTGAGCCAGTTGCCAAGTGGCTTTGAAAGGTCAAGATTCGCGGTCTGATCCTTTATCAGTTTTTCGATGAAAGAAGAAAGTTCCGCCGAATCAAGTCCCGCTGAAAGCCGGGTCAGAACTTCCTTACGGATGAAGTCTGTAACTTTTTCAATATTTCCGGGATCCGACAAATAATTGCTGAGCATGGAAGATATATCAATCGAAGACAACTTCTCCTTAAGGACTTCCGGGGAAAGCCACCTGTTGGTGACCAGGTCAACAACGCCTTCGGATATCTTAGTCCTGTTCTTCACTATGATATTCGTGTGGCGCCTGACGTAAGGGATCGGAATTTCCCTGAACAAAGCGCTGACAGCAAACCAGTCTGCAAGCCCGCCTACAGTTGCACCTTCGAATCCGGTGTTGATGATCTGCATGAGCGGTCCGTCTGCAACGCCTGCTCTTATCAGAGTCTCGGTGAAGGCAAGCCCTGATACTGCCACAATTAGTGATATCCTGCCGAGATGATTCTTGTGTTCAGATGCAACCTCGGCGGGAATCCATCCTTCCTGCTTTTGCGCGTTCATCACCCACAGCCATCCGTTAAGTTCCTTCAGCACAATTACCTTCTCACCCTTGGTTACGTCAAGTTCCTGGGCTGTATAATCCTGAGTGATCATGCCCCTGCTGTCAGTCTCTTTCTCGACTATCTGCAAGGGTATCCATCCCGACTTGCCATTATGCTCGGCCCAAATCCATCCTTTCCACTTCTCTTCAGTTTCTTCCTTTCCAAGTAGAACGGTGTCTCCCGAAGACAGTGTAATGGGGTCAGTGTATTTGGTCTTGTAGTTGTTTGTGATCCGGTATTCCATAATCGTATTCAGGAAGTTGTAATTATTTCAACCGGCTCAAACTCTTCCAAAACATGAAAAGAGCGGCTTTCCATTTCAAAATGCAGATGCATGGTCTTAAACATTTCTGAATAGACCTCTCCTTTTGAATAGTAACCGAGCCTTGAGGGAATCCTTGCGCTCTTTGTGTTTGCCGGATCGCATCTGATCACCATTTTGCCGATGCCTCCGAAATTCAGTCCGGCGATCGTCATGGCATAAGCGGCTTCCGAGGCGATGCCCATTCCCTGATACTTCTTTCTTATCCAGTAACCCGTTTCAATAACTCCGGGTCCGAGTCGCGGGTGAAGCCCTGTGGATCCGGCAAATTCTCCGTTGTTTGAGAAGATGCCGAAAATAAAATCCTCCCCCTTATTCCAATTGTCATTCCATGATTCGATCAAACCGATCCGTTGAGATTCATCAAGGGGTTCCCGCTTTGCCCAGGGCATCCAAGGCAGAAGCAAGTCAAGAGTCTCAGATACCGCTTCGGCAAGTGCCTGTGCATCGGAGCGTTCATACTTTCTGATTAACAGTCTTGGAGTTGATATGTATTTGATCGTGCTGATCATTCGTGCAGTAAATTAGAACTAATGTGAATGGCAATCAATGAAAAGCTAGTGTTCCTTTAGTTTGAGCATCCCGCGGATTCATGCAGATTCATGCTTCTGATCACTCAATCAAAACAGAAAAAATATTCAGCAAATCGAATGAAAGATCACAATTGCCGATCAGCGTATATTTGCGTCGTTTGCGGGCTAACCACCGGTTTGTGTTGGTAAATTCAAACCATTCACCTTCCTGAAAATGCCATCATTAATATTAGCCACATTGAAATTCACGAGTATGGCCAATTTCAAATCTGTCAGCTTAAGATATGTCAGCACTTGTTTGTGATGTACAGCTTCAAGTTTCGCTACAGACTTCACTTCAATTATGACCTTCTCTTCAACCAGCAGATCAAGCTTAAATCCCAAATCCATCCGAACATTCTTGTACTCAACCGGGACTGCAACTTCGCGCCTTACTTCAATGCCGCTGTTTCGCAGTTCCCACTCCATTGCAACGGCATAAACTGATTCAAAAAGTCCTGCGCCAAGTTTGTTGTAAACCTCGTAGATCGCGCCTCTGATGAAGTAAGAAATCTCATTCTCTGTCATAAAACATCTTCTCCTGTTATGTTCATAAATTCATCTCAGATCAGTGAGCCCGTTGTTCACCGGGAAACCATTTCAAATATATGAATGACTCTTCAAAATTACTTCCCAATTATTGCAAAATTTCAATTGTGGAATTTTATCGCGGCTATTTCTATTTTGCACTGTCAACCCTCGGATCATCAAAAAAACCTGCGGCTTATCGTCAGAAGCTGTACCCGAAATTAAGCGGTAATCAAATTGAGATCATCAGCGGCAATATTTTCAGCGTTTCTCATACTGGCATTCACGTCATTTGCCCGGGCGCAGTTTGTTGACTTCGGTAGAAACAAGGTTCAGTATTCCGACTTTGACTGGCAGATAATTCAGACAAAACATTTTCAGATCTACCATTACAAGGAAGCCAAGGAGCTTGCGGAAATAGGCGCGCAGTATGCCGAAGAAGCTTATGACCATCTTCAGCAGAAGTTCAATCATTCACTCATAGACACCGTTCCACTTATCTTCTATGCATCACCTCTTCATTTTAAGCAAACAAACACAACTCCCGGATTTATTCCTGACGGAGTCGGAGGCTTCTTTGAATTTATAAAGGGAAGAGTGGTGATCCCATTTGAAGGATCGCTGTACCAGTTCAGGCATGTGATAAGGCATGAGCTTACACACGTGTTTATGACCAGCAAGATTGCCAACTCACTCAAGCTACACGGAAAAAGTATCGGCCTGTCGCCGCCGCTTTGGTTTACGGAAGGGCTCGCTGAATTCTTTTCAACCAAGTGGGACACGCAAGCCGACATGGTGATAAAAGATGCAGTGCTTTCGGGCTATATGGTGGGGCTGAGCAACTGGGAGCGTGTTTACGGTACGTTCATTATGTACAAGATAGGACAGCGGGTTCTTGAATACATTGCAGAGAATTACGGCGAAGACAAAGTATATCTTCTGCTTGAGAATTTCTGGATGGATGAGAGCTTTTCCAACGTTATGAAATACACGATCGGAAAGAGTTATGAGGAGTTTGACCGTGAATTTCTTTACTATCTGGAGAAGACCTACTATCCGCAAATGAAGGATTACGACAGTCCTTCGCAGGTATCGGTCAATCTTCATACAGAGTCGTTTGCTCACAAGCCGACTTACTTTGAGAAGGGCAGGAAGAAACAGATCTATTATATCGGAAACAAAACGGGATATACAAGCATATTCAGAATTGACAGGAACAATCCCGACGGACCTGAGCTTGTGATCGAAGGTGAGAAGAGCGATGAGTTCGAAGAGTTCCATTTCTTCAGGACGGGTATGGATGTGTCATCAAACGGCTTGCTTGCATTCATTACACAGAAGGGAGATGCAGATGCGCTACATCTTTATGATGTTGAGAAGGAAGAAGTTGTAACGAGTTATTCGTTCGACAACATTGTCAGCATCGGCTCGCCGTCATGGAATTCTGACAACAAACACATCGTCTTTCCAGCAGCTGACTTCAGCGGAAAAAACGATATCTACATTCTAAATACTGCAGACAATACGCTGAAGAGGCTGACTAATGATTACTACGATGACCGCGATCCCGACTTTTCCCCTGACGGCAGGTTCATAGTCTTTTCTTCTGACAGGACCTCATTCGGAATGAACCAGTCTTATAACCTTTTTCTCTACGGCCTGGATGATGAATCCATCAACTATGTAACGGTTGGAAGGCAGATAGACCATTCTCCGCACTTCTCTTCGGACGGCAGGAAGATAATCTATACATCAGATGCAGAAGGACCTCAGAACATCTGGATGATTGACCTTGGTGAAAAGTTTGCTGTGCAATCGAATACAAAAGGCGCTAACTCTGTTTCGAATATCCCTACGATTGACTATGAAAATCTGGAGACAAGGCAACTGACAAACTTCATAACTGCCGCATACGATCCAAGATGGGCGGGAGATGACAGAATTGTATTTTCGGCTTTTGAGCAGGGTGGAATTGACATAAGGCTTCTACCTGATGTGAAGGAAAAGTATGACAGTTCAAAGAACAGGAAAAAGATTGACCTCAGGCAGAAAGGCGACAACTGGGTGGCTCAGAGAATTGACCTCAAGTCCAAAAAGAACACGCTTAAATATGAGAAGAGATATTCATTCGACATTGCAACCACAGCCCTCACTGTTGATCCCGTCTTCGGGGCTAACACCGGAGGGATCGTTTCTCTGAGCGATCTGCTGGGCAATGAGCGCTATTACTTTCTTGTGTTTAACAACTCTTCAGGGGATGCCGAATTCTGGAAAAGCTTCAACATTGCAATATCAAAGGTCTCAGTGGAGAAGAGGATGAATTACTCATATGGTATATTTCATCTTTCGGGAAGGAGATATGACCTGAGCGAGTTCAATACAACTTATTACGAAAGGTCTTTCGGCGGTTACCTAAGTCTTGCGTATCCGCTGTCTTTCTTCAGAAGGATCGAGATGACCACAAGCCTGTCGCAGACAATACGCAACTACGAATTCTACGACAACAACCGTTCACTGCTCTTATCAAATTATCTCAGCTATGTGAGGGATAACACTTTATGGGGGTGGATGGGTCCGATTGACGGCGAGAGACTGAATGTAACCCTCGGATACACAACGGATATTGCCAACTCTCTTACGAATTTTTACTCCGTATTTTTTGACTACAGAAAGTATCTCAGGCTTGGTAATCCTGCCACGCTTGCTTTGAGGACGCAGGTGTTTTACAACGAAGGTCGTGATCCGAGAAGGTTCTTCATGGGCGGTAGCTGGTCGCTCAGGGGATGGCCGCTGAACTCCATCAGAGGCAGTAAAATGTGGCAGGCAAATGCAGAGCTGAGATTTCCGATACTTAATATAGTAGCACTCAGATTTCCATTCGGCATAGGCATGGATTTTCCGGGCATCAAAGGTGCGATCTACTTTGATGCGGGCAAGGCGTGGGATTTGAGCTACTCAGACCGCATAACTTACGGAACCATCGGCGCGGGCATAAGAATGACGGTCTTCGGGCTTATCGTGTTGCGGTATGACCTTGGTAAAAGAATTGAAGAGGACTTTACAAAACTACAGGGCAATCTCTTCCACAGTTTCTATTTTGGATTCGACTTCTGATTTACGCCATCCTGCTTTCATTGGGGAGTAGAAGTTCCAGAACCTTTCCGGCAACAAAATCTGCCAGGTCGTTGAAGTCCTTCGGACTGTATTCAAAGCTCGGCATCGCAGGAACGATCTTTCCTCCCGCTTCAATTATCCTGATCATGTTCTCGAGATGAATCTTGCTGACGGGTGTTTCCCTTGGCACTATCACAAGCGGTGTTGAGAATGCAAATGCAAAATCCGCAGCCTTCTCTATCAGGGTCTTGGCCTGCCCCGTTGCTACTCCGGCAAGTATTCCCATCGAGCATGGACAAATGATCATCCCCGAAGTAACGAACTTGTTTGTGAATATTTCTGACTTCAGGTCAAGGTTGTTATGAAATGTGACGGTTGACTTAAGCATGAGTATCTCGGGAAAAAGCGAGCCGATATTGGCAGGTGTAATGTCCACGCCGCACTCGCTTGCGAGCGTGTACATTGCATATTCGGAGAGAATAAGGTCAACGTTGAATTCGTTTATGAGAAGCGCTCTCAGCATCCTCAGTCCGTATATTGCCCCGCTGGTCCCCGTCATGGCAAGGATGATGTTCTTGCCCTCTCCGTTAAAGGGCCTTACAAGAGGCGATGTTTCTGTCTGCGCGGTTGGTGTCGATTGTGATTCGGGCATATGAACGTTTCAGTTTCTGTTCAATAAGAATGAAATGATTATGAAGGAAGCGATTGTAGCCAGCGCAAATATAGTATTTTGAAACGCAAAAATCTGAATCAAAATCAGAATGATGCCAATGATCATTGCAGTGAATATCTCAAGCAGCTTTGAGGCTGAATTGAACTTGCCGCTCTCGATTGTAAACGGCATGGTCTTGTCAAACAGTGATGCAACCGAATTGATGAAGTAGATTCCAAACCCGGTGAAGAGGACATTGATCAGCGCCGCCTCAATGCTTCCCCTTGCCGAAAGTACGATCATGAGCAAGATCATCACAGGTATGAAGAAAACCAGATAGAAGAATTTTGACACTCCCTTCAGGATCTGATGTCCGTCTTTTTGCGGAAGAGTCCTGTATATCCAATCGGTGCCGTGAGTGATGTCGTCCATTATCTTAGTATTGGAGATCAGCATCCTGGAACTCATCAGCATTATTATGGTGATTGACGGGCTCAGCATTGGAAACTTCAGGCTGAAGGTTCTGGAGATAGAACTGCTGGTGTTCAGGTACAGCAATCCTTCAGCATCAACCAATAATCCGACAAGTATGAATGCGATCGGCATTATGAAATACGGAACATACCTGATTCTCAGAAAGCGCGATGCAGTAAGGTGATCAGCCACCAGATAGAATGAAGATCTCTCAACATCATTTCTAAGATAGACAGAATTCACAAACCGCTTGATAAACTCCGGAGTCTTTAAGTTGAGCTTCTTCTTTCTCCTTTTGGATGCAAGCATCAAAGCGTTTGACGAAAGCGCGGCATAATTCCGTGAGATAAGGAAATATCCTGACATAACAACAACGGCGCAGGCGAGTATTAATAAAACCAGGATCCACGGTTGATGCATTGAACTTGCAATGAAGGTCTGCGGCAGAAACTCTGCGCCCGGATTGCCGAGCACCGACATTTTCTGCATCAGCGGACTCCCCCTGCGGGAAGCGCCGGATGCGGAAATTGAAGAGTAGAAAACAAATGCAAAGAACAGGGCCTGCAGTATGGTCATCATCAATGCGGCTCTTTCGGGAAACTTCAGGATGATTACCGAATAAACCGAAATGAAAATGCATGCAAGCATCAGTGAAAACATTACGGATGCAAGGAAGTAAAGGACCGGATCGACAGGATTGTGGTCATAGAAGTAATAGAACACGGCAGGTGGAATTGAACACGCAGACGCAAACGGCAAAAGGAACAGCATTGCTGTTAAGAATTTTGCCCTGAACACAGATCTCTCATCCAAAGGAAGTGTGGAAAGCAGTTTAATACTGCTTCCTGCCAGTATCAGATTGTCGTATTCGTTCATTGCAAGAAGTGCCATCAGAAACAGGCACGAACTAAGGCTTAGGATCACGAAACTTGTCTTGTCAAAAACGCTGAAGTAGTTGAAAGCCATTGCTGTGTTTGCAACAAGGTAAGCAGTGATTATGCCGATGAATTTCTTCTTGCCGGAATTCTCTCTGTCCCTGAAGTCAAGCATGAGGAAGAGCTTCAGCAGAAGTGTTGAAGACCCCGGATCAGTTCTCAGTTCTCCGGTCATTTGTTCCGAAGATTTTTTTTGTATTCTTTAATGGCATCGAGGTGCTCCTGATAGGTTTCCGAGAAGTTGTGGCCGCCGTTGCCCGTAGCAACAAAGAAAAGGTAGTTGTGTGTCTCCGGAAACAATGCGGCCCTGATGCAGGACACGTCGGGATTATTGATGGGCCCCGGAGGAAGTCCCTGGTTCAGATATGTGTTGTAGGGTGACTTGATCTTGAGGTCTTCGAAAAGGAGTCTCGGCTTAGGGCCTCCGGGCAGTGCGTATTGCACGGTGGGATCCGCCTCGAGCTTCATTCCCTTCTTCAGCCGGTTCAGATACACTCCTGCAATGGTCTGCTTCTCCTCATCAACATTTGTTTCGGCTTCCACAATGGATGCAAGCGTTACAACTTTGAGAAGGTCGGTTTCCTGTTTCCGTATCTCATTCATTATCTCTTCGTTCCTGTAAACCTTTTTCTGGAACTCGCTGAAGAGTACTGCCACAAGCTCTTTCTCGCTTATGCCGGGCGATACGTCATAGGATTCAGGATAAAGGAACCCCTCAAGGTTCTTCACTTTGCCCTTCATGCCGATCACATTCAGCAAAGAATCGTTCTCAGCTTCTTTAAGAAATTTCTCCGGTGACAAGGAGAGAGATTTCCTGGCAATGTTTGCCGCCTGCCTCAGTGTTGATCCCGGCGGAAGTGTATAGCGCACCAGGACAAATCCCTCCTTGCCCGTGATAATTCGCAATACATCAAGATTGCTTAAACCGCTTCTAAACTGATATGTGTTTGCCTTTATGTCGCCTTCCTGTCCAAGCAGTCTTACGACCATCTTGAAAAGCGTCCGGCTTGAAATGATGTCATTGCTGTTGAGGTCGGCGGCTATTTCGGAAAGAGTCTCACCCTGCTTTATGGTTATCCTTTTCTCTTCAGGGCCTTCCCAGGAGTGCTTTGAATAGAAAGTAAGGTATATGATAAGCCCGGCAAGGACAATATCAATTGCGGCAATGTAAGCAAGGCGCCTTCTATTCCGCATCAGAGCGTGGGGAAATATTGTGGCAGATCTGCATCATGAAGCGCCGGCGTCTATTCAGCAGGAGGTACAGGCACCACGCCAAGTGAATCATTCACCTCTTTCAAACCAGTCTCAGCCATCTTATTTGCAGGCTCAAGCGCCAGGGTCTTTTCATAGTGCTCCTTTGCTTCGGTAAACCTGCTTCTTTGCCTCAGGAACTCGCCGTAGTAAAGATGAGCGTCCTTGAAGTCTGGAAAGAGCTCGATTGCCTTCCTTAAGCTTTGTTCATAACCTCTTTCATCCTTAAGGAGCTGATAACCGTAAGCAACAAGATAGTAGCCGTAAGAACTTCTCGGCTCAACCGTAAATAACCTGTTGCCCAAATGTATCAATTGCTGTCCGGCTCTCTGTGATGCAAGCTTCTGCATCATTTCAATTATTCCGTTCCCTTCCTTGGAGTGTATTTCCGTCTTTCCGGGTTCGTATTTGTAAATGTCCATGGTCTCGGGCGGTAGGCTGTTTGCCGTCGTAAACAAAGGATTCTGATTTGAAACCCTGTACCATTCCCTGAGAAATGCAAGATATGTCACGCCTTTTTCCTGCATGTACTTCTGCATCTCATTGACGTAATTCATGTCGTTGATCTTTCCGATGAGTTCCGGTGTTACTAGCCCTGCCACATCAACGATCCTTCTTCCGCTGTAATATCCTATTGCGCCAACATCATGCGTCGCAATTATGTCGTTTTCCGTTGTATACTTCTGAAGCCATTGCGCCGCCTTCACCTGCCTCTCATAAATATACCTGCATTGAACTGCATAAAGCTCTCTGTTCTCATCATAGTTCTTGATCCCCATAAAATATGTGACGCCAATGAGAATATAGAATATGCTCTTTGAGAATAGGGGATTGTTTGTGTACCTGTTTGTGATGCGCGCAAAATCCCTGAAGCCGATCGTAGCCGTGAGTATGAAGAAAGGTATGAGCGGCATCATGTATCTTCCGAACCTGTGCGCATAAGGAAGCTTGATGAAGTACATGAGTATAAACAGGAGTATGAACAGTATGTAAACCGTGTTCGGATTGTAGGTCCTGTTGTACAGGTCATAGATCATCTTTCCTACTGAGAACAGGAAACCAAGCATGAGCACATAGTATGCGCCTGCCCTGAAATATTCCCAGACCTCAAACTGCAGAAAATCCCACCTGCTTCTGAATTCAGGCGAATAGTATGTCAGCTTTGCGTTATATGTGTTTGGAAGAAGCGAACCGGAAAGCATGAAGTTCATCGCAAAGTAAAGCGCAGCGATCGCCGCAAAGGAGAGTGCGAGCTTTCTTAGTTCCTTTGCCGTGAACAGCGGAACATCAAGCTGGTCACTGAACACTCTTCTTATCAGGATGTAATCAATTACAAGCGCGGCAATGAATGCTATACCGTCGGGGCGTGTCCAAAGAAGAAGCCCAAGACAGATCCCCAGCTGCAGAGCCATCCGTTTCCTGTAGAAATATGCACCCGCCACAAGGAACAGTATGAACATAGTGGTCTCCATCCCGGAAAGGGAAATGAATACCAGCCACTTGTCAATGATGAATATTCCCGTGGTAAGCAAAGCAAAGATATAATCTTTGCTGAAGTCGAAAATCGCAAGCCGGTAAAATGCATATGCGGAGATCACAAAGAAAATGACACCTAGTGCATACCCGATAAGCATCTCATTGTTAGTGAAGAAAAATGCGACCGCTTCCAGGAGTGTGAACAACGGTGATGTGGATCCCGCGGTCACCATTTCATTCTTGTAATATGAAAAGCTCAGGTGCTCAAAAATGTTCTTTGCAAAGGTGAGATGTATCCACGGATCATCAAGCGGAAAGCTCCTGAACTTGTTCTGATTAACCGCAAACCTGTAGTAAACAAAGGAAAGAAACACCGGCAACAGAACCACTATTACCGTGAAAATTATCTTAAGTGTGCGGTTTGGCCTGAAAGGTGTTTCAAAATCGTATGTGACTGCATTATCCCTCTTGGTCTTCTTCTTCTTAATGGGGATCTTCATTTTTTTCATGGGCGAAAATACTCAATTGCGAGTGCTTTTTCAACTTAAAGGCTTGATTCATGACTTCCTTTCCAAACCGGTTTAATGAATCAAACACGCATGCAAACCAGGTGATTCGGTCTCTTCCTTTCCCGGCAGTAATGCATGCATTGCAGTGGAACGCAATATGCATATCAAAATTCTTCGTGTTAAGGTATGTTTGATGCAGTTCACAATTTTTGCCATGAATAGTCTGATCAATCCAAGGCTCAGGGAACTTGCAAACTTCATAGGAAGAGCTTTGTCAAAGGATGAGCGCAGGAGCTTCGATGATTTCACGAAATCGCCTTATCACAATAAGAGTGAAACCGCCGGCAGCTTCTGCAGATACCTTGCAGACAGCGCTCAATCCGGTTCGCTGGATTCTATTACGGAAAAGGACCTGCGAATGCGGTTGTTCGGAGGTGCGGCAGTTAATGAAAGGAAGTTCAGAAGCCTTTGCTCAAATTCCAGAAGGCTCTTTGAAGATTTTCTGATCCAGATTGAGTTCGGAAAGAACGAACATCAAAGAAAGATCCTTCTCCTTGAGTCACTGAGTTCAGCCGGACTGACGAAGAACTTCAGTTCTCTTATTGGACAGATCAGCAAGGAAAGCAGGAAGAATTATTACCGCGATGCGAATTACTTCACGCAGGCTATCAGAATGCAAAGGACTGTAATAGAAAACCTCGGCATTGACATTGAAGCCGACCTGACGAAAGAATACAGGAAGCTTTCCGATCTTGCGGACAGGCAATTCTTCCTTTGCAAGCTGGAGCTTGTGAATTCTCTGCTGAGCCGAAAATACCATGTGCTCGGAGACGCTGAATTTCAAATGAACATGCTGAGGGAGATCAGGGAAAACATTGAAGAGAACAAGGATTACCTCAGGCGAAGCGAGATCGCTCTTTATTCCGAGTACCTCATACTTCAGATGATGATGTCGGAAGACAATGAGAAGTATTTTCACGAACTGTACGAATATGTTTCGCAAAACTTCAGGAAGTATTCGCATGCCGGACTTGAACTCGTTTACTATCCGCTTGTCAATTACGGCTCCAACCGCGCCGCGCTCGGAGACGGAGTCTTTCTGAATTATGTGTTCAGGATCTATCTCCTGTTTGAGAGGAACGGCTTCTATGCAAACCTCCGGTCTGTGCAGGACCTTGACTTCATAAGCATCATAATAATCAGTCTGAAGGTTGGTAAGATCGCATGGGCTGAGAGATTTCTGAAAAAGTACATTTCAAAACTCAACAAGGCTTCGCAGAAGGATAACGAGAGTCTTGCTAAGGGCCTCATTTCATTTTCGAGAAGGAGCTATGCCGATGCAGTTAGACAGATCGGAAAGGTCAATTATCTGAATTCATATTATTATCTTAAGTCCAAAGAAACACTCATCAAGATATATTATGAAACCGGTGACATGGTCGCGCTCATGCCTCTGCTGGATTCCACAAGGCATTATGTGAAGAGAAGGAAAGCGATCCTTTCCATTCATCACGACAGGTACATGGAGTTTCTCAAGTGCATGACACTGCTTGTAAAGATCAGGCAGAAGGAGAATGGTGATACTTTCAAGCTCAGGTCTGAACTTAAAAGGAACAAGAACATGATCTCATCGGACTGGCTTGCGGAGAAGCTGTATGAGCTTGAAGGAAGATGATGATGGCTTCTCAAATCAACGTCCGGGGATGTGACGTTCAATTTGATCACATGCTGATCTTCGGAACTTTACATTCGCAATAGCACAGAGGCAGAGAAGAACCGGAGACGAAACAATAATGACTGATTGCCGTAGTTCCTCATGTACCGCTGTTTAAGCCAATTTGAAAAAATCTCTTGAAACTTGTACTTAATAGAGATAATTTTGTACGCACTTGATTCAACACGCCTTATATCTTCTAAGGACTTTTTGAAACCATTTACAATTCTTCTTTTTTTCTGAAATTTTTCAATTTTTGAAATAACTTTTTTCCCCTCTTTTTTCCCTCACAGAAGGACACAATTTTTATGGACACTAAAACCATCACTAAGCAGGATTCATTCAAAGAATCTAAGAATGTTTCTGACCTTAAGTCTAAAAAGGTCTCGGAACTCATTCAAATCGCAAAAGGACTTGATGTTTCAGGCTATAGCGACCTGAAGAAACAGGAACTGATCTTTAAGATCATTGAAGCTCAGACCAAGAAAGACGGATTTGCATTTGCAATAGGCGTGCTTGAAGTACTTCCTGACGGCTACGGCTTTCTCAGATCGGCAGACTACAACTACCTTCCCTCACCGGATGATATTTATGTATCACCGTCGCAGATAAAGAAATTTCTGCTCAGAACAGGTGACACCGTAAGCGGACAGGTAAGGCCGCCGAAAGAAGGCGAGAGATTCTTCGCCTTGCTCAAGGTTGAAGCAGTCAATTATGAAAGTCCGGATATTGTAAGGGACAGGATCCTGTTTGACAACCTCACTCCGCTCTATCCCGAAGAAAGAATAAACCTCGAGGTCAATCCGGGTGAGTATTCGATGAGGATAATGGATCTGTTCACTCCGATCGGCAAAGGACAAAGAGGATTGATCGTGTCGCCTCCGAAAAGCGGTAAGACAATTCTCCTGCAGACCCTCGCAAACAGCATTACAAAGAATCATCCGGAAGTCCACCTGATAGTTCTCCTCATAGATGAAAGGCCCGAAGAGGTGACTGATATGGAAAGGCACGTGAACGCCGAAGTTATAAGTTCAACTTTCGATGAACCGCCGGAGAGGCACGTACAGGTTTCGGAGATAGTTCTTCAGAAAGCGAAGAGGCTTATAGAGGCCAGGAAGGATGTTGTGATACTTCTTGACAGCATAACCCGTCTTGCAAGGGCTCACAACACGGTGATCCCGCACAGCGGAAAGATCCTCTCGGGCGGCGTTGACGCAAATGCGCTGCACAAGCCAAAGAGGTTTTTCGGTGCTGCAAGGAATATTGACGAAGGCGGAAGTCTTACGATCATTGCCACAGCGCTTATTGAAACGGGCAGCAGAATGGACGAGGTCATTTTTGAAGAGTTCAAGGGAACGGGCAACATGGAAATAGTTCTCGACAGAAGGCTTTCAGACAGAAGAGTATTTCCCGCAATTGACCTTAACAAGTCAGGCACAAGAAAGGAAGAGCTCCTTCTCCCGAGCGATGTGCTTACAAGGGTATGGCTGCTAAGAAAACTTCTTTCGGATTACAATCCGATTGAGGCGATGGAATTCCTTCTCGATAAGATGAAGGGAACAAAATCAAACAAAGAGTTCCTTGCCTCGATGAATTCATAACGAAGATATTTCTTACGCAGAGCGTACATGAGGAAAGTTATACTAATCAACACAATTGGAGAAGAGGTCAGAATTGCGATTACCGAGGACGGACGGCTTGCGGAATTCTTCCTCGATAATCCCGACAAGGAAAGAAATGTCGGAGACATCTATCTTGGAAAAGTCGGCAAAGTAATTCCCGGCATCAGGGCCGCATTCATAGACCTCGGTTTCGAACAGGATGCATTCCTGCATTTCTCTGATATCGGAAGTTCGCTGGATGAATATGCTTCGATCATCGGTGATGATTCCGAAATTGAGGAGGATGATGACGAAGATGAAGAAGAATCTCCCCAAAGAAACGGCGGCGGCAGGGACAGTTATCAGAGAACTCCCAACCTCGAAAGAGGACAGGATATTGTCGTTCAGATCACAAAGGAACCCGTAGGGAAGAAGGGCTTCAGGGTTACATCCAAGGTCTCAATACCGGGAAGATATCTTGTGCTCATCCCGTTTGACAGGAAGATCGGGCTTTCGAAAAAGATCTACAACTACAAGGAAAAGCGCAGACTCAGAAGCATTGTCAAATCGGCATTGCCGAAAGGATTTGGCGTCATCATCAGGACGGTTGCCGCAGGGCAGGAAGAAAATCTTATTCTCGACGATCTCAACACACTTGTAAAACAGTGGAACGAGATCCAATCGAAACTCAAAACATCCAAATCACCCGTACTTCTCCACGAGGACCTTTCAACAACTTCATCTGTCATTAGGGATCTTTTCAAAGGCGACATTGACAAAGTCATAATAGACTCCAAGAAGCTTTATAAGGATGTGAAGCTTTACCTCGGCGAGACTTCGCCGGAGTTCTCTGACAAGGTTCAGCTTTATGACAGGGAACAGCCGCTGTTTGATGTTTACAAGATCGAGGAACAGCTTCAGGAATCCCTTCAGAGAAAAGTGTGGCTGAAAAACGGCGGGTATATAATCATTGAACCCACCGAGGCGATGACCGTGATAGATGTTAACAGCGGAAAGTATGCGAAGCACAGGGAGCAGGAGATCAACTCTTTGAATACAAACCTTGAATCTGCCAGGGAAATTGTGCGGCAGGTGAGGCTTCGCGACATAGGCGGGATCATCGTTATCGATTTCATTGACCTTTACGACGACAAGAACAGGCGCCGGCTTTATGAAGAGATCAAGAAGGAGTTCCGTAACGACAGGGCAAAGACTACGATCCTTCCCGTCAGCGATTTCGGGCTTGTGGAGATCACGAGACAGAGAATAAGGCAGAATATCCTTCACAGCGTTTCCGATTTTTGCCCTGTGTGCAAAGGCACGGGCAGGGTGCAGTCGAAGTCAACCTTTATGAACAGGATGGAGAGGTGGATCAGAAGGTACAAAGGAGGAAGCAATCCTTTCAAAGTTCGCCTGGCTGTGAATCCTTATGTGAGATATTATCTTACAAGCGGTTTGTGGTGTAAGCTCTACGAACTTCGACTTAAGCACAAGCTGTACATCAAGCTGATTGATGATGAAACACTCGGTCTTGATGATTTCAGATTCTACTCAGTGAAAGAAGAAAAGGACATCACGGAAGAATTTGACAAGTAGCTGATTCAGCTGTTTTCTTACCTGACCGAAGAAATTTCCCTCAGATATTCCCACGAGTACAATCCCGTGTTATGCTTGTCTTTCCAGATTATGTTGATTGCATAATTACCCACAGTCTCTATCTTGTCGATCTCATAAAATCCCGCCGGCTTGAACGGATTCTTTATGGGTATGTAGGAACTGAACAGAACAGTTTCTCCCTGGCAGTTTACGCAGGGGCACTTGTCCCGCAGTTCGGTCAATTTTATCCGGGTGGTTACACCGTCATCCCATTCAATTACAAGGTCTTCTGAATCACCCCTGCTTATTTTAGTTGGCTTTGTCATTTCAGATATGTGTCTAAGTTTTTCTGTCGGTCAGACTTTCTCCTCATCCCGCGTCCACGATCTGCTCTTTGCTCTTCACGGGCTCCTTTACATAGTAGAAGATCAGTGCGGCGTTTGCAAACATCATAATGCCTGCTATGAGAAAAATGTACTTGAGATTTATCGCGTACAGCAATAGCGTACAAAGCAACGGGCCGATCAGATTTCCCAGCAGAGTGAAGCTTGATGCAAAACCCATAACGCCGCTCTTCCTGTCGTCTGAAATGCATTTGTTGATGTATGCATACACAACGGGAATTATGCCGCCGATGAAGAATCCGAGCAGTGCCCTTACGGGAAAAAGCAGATACGGGTTTGTGATGAATGTATGAAGGATGTAAGAAATTCCCGCTCCGGATATTGCAATCATAACATTCTTCTTGAAGCTCTTGCTGTCATTTCTTCTTCCCCACCACGGAGAGGATATGACGCTGAAGATCCCGAGTGTTCCGAATATTGCTCCGGTCAATGTCGAAATGTACTCGATGTTCCTTGTGATGGATTCAACAAAAAGCGCAAACACAGGCTGAGCAACAGTGATCGAGATCTGTATGAAGGTTATGGAGACCATTGCCGTCAGAACTCCTTTCCTTTCGAGAACATAGCGGAAGTTATCCGCAACACTGTAGAGCTTCCTGTTCCCTGACTTTGGAGGCTCCTTCACTATCAGCATCACAAGCAATCCGCTGATCAGGCACATAGCGGAGGTTATGAAGAAGACCGTTCTGTATGAGGTCATATCCGAGAAGAAGCCGCCGATGAAAGGACCTATCACCGTACCGGAAGAGATTGAAGTCTGCAGTATGCCGATCGCATACCCGGAGTGTTCCTTGGGTGTGCCTGCAGAAACGAGCCCGAGGGCTGATGCAATGAATCCGCTTATGGCGCCCTGCACCATTCTGAAGATGAACAACTGCTCAACATTGGCGGAAAATCCTATAAGAAGCTGCGACAGTGCAAGCCCGAATATTGCGCGTAACACCATTGTCTTTTTGCCAAACCTGTCTCCCAGCGCTCCCCAGACAGGCGTGAGAAGAAATGAAAGTATGAATGGACCTGCAAATACAATTCCGCTCCAGTGTTCAAGCTCTTCATGGTTTGTTACTCCAAGCTCTCTAATGTAAAAGGGGAGGAAGGGAATTACCATACTCATTCCCACCATTGCAATGAACTGCGCGATCCAAACGCTGTACAGGTTCTTTCTCCAGCTCTCAATAGGCATTGTATCAAAATGTAGTAATGAGCATCGCAAGTTAAAATTTAAAAAGGCGGCCGGACGGCTTCATCGGTTGCCGCCCTGTCGCCTGATTGTTTTGCATGCAGGCAAGCTTCAGACTGCCTGCGGATATCATGAAGACACTTATTTCATGAGGACCATCTTGCCCGTTTCCGAGAATCCGTGTGATGTCATCCTGTAATAATAAACACCGCTCCCAAGATTGCTTCCTTCAAATCTGACTCGATATTTTCCGGGCTGAAGAACTTCATCAACAAGTACAGCCACCTCTGAACCTTTATCATCATACACAATGAGCTTCACAGGAAGATTGCCCGGAATGGTGAACTCAATGCTTGTTGACGGATTAAAGGGATTCGGATAATTTTGCACAAGCAAGTAACCGTCTGGGACTTCCGAACTCAGATTCTGAATACCGATCGCCTCTGAGTATGCCCTTCTCCAGACGGAGTGATACTTGGCCGCGAATATGTAATTATTTGAAACAACTATTGACCTGACATACTGAGGACCGCTGAATCCCTGATTCTTGTCGAGCCAGCTTGATCCGTTGTTTGTAGTGAGGAATAACCCTCCGTTGGGATTTGTGCCGAGAAAAACATTTCCTCCGGATGAATACAGAGTATTGGCAAAGAACAAACCGGAAAGGCCTCCGTTTGCCGCAACCCAGTTTGCGCCCTCGTTTGCAGATACATATACACCCGCTATTGTTCCTGCGAAAACATAACTGCCCGAGACGGCAAGACAAGTAATGTGCCCGCTTGTGAGTCCGTTACTGGAAATTGCCCAGTTACATCCGCCGTCTGTGCTCTTGTACATTGCGCCGCCAAAGGAAACCTCACCACCTGCTAATACGCCGGAACCTGTCACTGCAATTGCGGTAGGGCCAAAGTCCGAAGGAAGGCCGTTTGTGAGTTCGGTCCAGTTTGCACCGTCGTCATTGCTCTTAAAAAGTCCCGCATTTCCGCAGGCAAATATTGTACCGCCTGAAGCTGTAAATGTGTAAATGGAACTTCCGGCGGTGCCGTTGCCCGAAGGCGTCCATACGGCGCCGAAATTTGTGCTCTTGAATAGCCCGAGATATGTACCTGCGAAAATACTTTGGCCGGACACACACAATGAATAGACAGAAAGCTGGGTCAGGCCGTTATTCACTGCCGTCCAGCTTGCTCCGTTGTTCGAGCTGCGGTACACACCTTCGCCCTGAGAGCCGGCGAAAAT
This sequence comes from Bacteroidota bacterium, assembly GCA_036786155.1. Classification (GTDB taxonomy): domain Bacteria; phylum Bacteroidota; class Ignavibacteria; order Tepidaquicellales; family Tepidaquicellaceae; genus JADJAH01. Next base: position 11,835 of record DAIQRO010000010.1, on the reverse strand, counting down.
GTAACTGCCTGCTGAGACAAGCGAGTTAATGTTTACTCCGCCGGTGATTCCGTTCGATGACATTTCCCATTGGGCGGATGAATTGTTTGATAGAAATGTGAAAATTGTAATAACGAGGAAACAGTAGAGTGTTGTGAGTGTTTTCATGTCTGCTGATGTTTTGAAGTTGTTTCAAGTACATCTGCAATGAGACAGATTGATCAATTCAAGGCGAATAGATCCGGCTCAACAAAAAGGTCTTGAGCATTCGGGTTGGATTAAATCAAAGAACTCCATTGTAGATGTGTTGTAATAATGACTATTACAAACTTATCCTTGCTGAAGTCATTTTTCAATGACAACTTTTGTATCTTAGGTTCCACCGGATTTCCGGTCTGATCCAATTGCTGTCAGACTAATTCACATTGCCGCAGCAGGATCAGAATGCAAATTCGTAAGTGCCTTTTTACTTTGTAGATAAAAATCAATCATACCCTTATATTAAAAGTTTTCAAATCATCAACTATTCGGAAAGGAATATTACGGAAAGATGAACAATCTGATGTCAATGCTCAAGGAAGTGGCGTACAATTTCTACTGGTCATGGAACAGGGAAGCATATGAAGTGTTCAACGACATTAATCCCGATTACTGGAAGTGGTGCATGCATAATCCCGTTCTGCTGCTGAACAAGATGGATCCTTCGTATCTTGAGTATGTGATCGAGAAAAAGCACATGGGAAGCAAGATCCTCAACATATACAATGAGTACAGGTATTACATGGAAAGAAAGACGTACTTTGAGGATACATTCTACAGGCCTGAAGGGCCAGAAATTGCGTACTTCTCAGCCGAATACGGTATTACTGAATGCATGAGGATCTATTCCGGCGGTCTCGGCGTTCTGTCCGGTGATCATCTGAAATCCTCATCGGATCTTGGCATTCCGCTCACAGGCATTGGCCTCGCTTATATGTACGGTTATTTTACGCAGGTGATAAACAGGGACGGCATCCAGACCGAGAATTATGAACCGAACAATTTTGATACGCTTCCGATGAACTTACTTCGGGATGAGAACTACCTTCCGCTCAAGATTGAACTTAAGTTTCCCGGAAGGACCGTACTTGCGCAGGCATGGCAGTTGAACGTTGGAAGAGTTAAGCTGTATCTGCTTGATACTTCTCTGCCGGAGAACACGGTTGATGACAGGCGAATAACTGACAGACTTTACGGCGGCAATCAGGAAAAGAGGATCATGCAGGAGATCGTGCTTGGAATAGGAGGAGTGAGACTGCTTGAACAGCTCGGTCACAATATCAAAGCGTTTCATCTCAACGAAGGGCATTCTGCATTCCTCTGCTTTGAGAGGATCAGGAATACAATGAGAGAGCGCAATTGCGGATACTATGAGGCGAAGTCACTTTGCTATCAGACAAACATATTTACAACACACACTCCGGTTCCGGCGGGAATAGACATTTTCGAAAAGCCTCTCTTTGAAAAGTACTTTAAAGACTATGCAGAAAAGGAAACCGGTGTTGAAGTCAATGATCTTTTCAACGAAGGAAACCTTGTGCCCGAGAACGGGGACAACAGGTTTAATATGGCGTACCTTGCCATTAACAACTCAACTTTTGTAAACGGAGTTAGCAGGCTTCACGGAGAAGTGTCAAGGAAGATGTGGCACTTGCCTGATACGAGGCCGCAGATCACTTCAATAACAAACGGAATACACACTCCAAGCTACATCTCCGCTCACACCAATACTTTGCTGAACGGCTACTTCACAGATAAGTGGGAGTACGATGAAACTATATGGCAGAGGTTTGATGAAATTCCTGATGAAGAACTCTGGACATTAAGGCTCCTCAATAAGATCGAGCTGGTCAAATTCGCGAGAAGGAGACTCAAGGACAAACGGATCTTTCTCGGTGAAAGCAGCAGCAAGCTGAAAGAGATAGACTCTCTTTTTGACCCTAAAGCGCTGACGATCGGCTTTGCGAGAAGGTTTGCCACTTATAAGCGCGGCAATCTCATTCTGAGAGATGCAGACAGGCTTAAGAAGATACTGAATGATCCGGAGAAACCCGTGCAGATAATTTTTTCCGGCAAAGCTCATCCCAAAGACGAGCAGGGCAAGGCGCTCATTGCAGAGATAAATTCGTTCACAACGGATAAAGAGCTGAGAAACAAGATCATCTTCATAGACAATTACAATATTTACGTAGCCCGCTATCTTGTGGAAGGATGTGACATCTGGCTTAACAATCCCAGAAGGCCGCAGGAAGCGTCAGGCACAAGCGGTATGAAAGTGATTGCAAACGGTGGCCTGAACTTCAGTATTCTTGACGGGTGGTGGGCCGAAGCATACACTCCCGAAAACGGCTGGAAGATTGACACGATCACCGATGAGACAATGCCTGTAGAGCAGAGAGACGCTTACGAAGCAGAAAGTCTGTACAGTGTTCTTGAGAAGGAAATCATTCCGCTCTATTATAAGAGGGATAAACAAGGTATTCCGAAAGAGTGGGTCGCAAAGATCAGGAACTCTATAAAGTACCTTGCGGGCTACTTCAGCACCCAAAGGATGGTGAAAGAATACACGGAAAGAGCTTACATAAAGGCCCTTAGCGCAGGTAACGGAAAGTAAGTTCTGAAATTTTCATTGATCTTGTTCCGGAAATGCTTTCAAAAGAATCTTTGGCCGGCGCTGTTCTTCTATGGTTACCTAGTCCAGCTAGCTTCCATCGGCAGACTCCCGCAGACATTTCATACTCCAAAGGCAATAATTCATCAACACCGATCTGCGCTGTTT